>DATAWF010000016.1:0-33923 GCA_036267335.1 Acidobacteriaceae bacterium | reverse complement strand
TCTAGGAACCCTCTGAAGAACTCCTCGCTTCAAGGTAGAAGCGGGTAATGTGGAGAGAAGGAGAAGGTGACGCATGCGGCAGATAACGTTGGCCCATCAGGCAGAGTTCCAGCGGTACGGGAAGAAGACCCGGCGAGAGCATTTTCTGGAAGAGATGGAAGCGGTGATGCCGTGGGGAGAGTTGCTGGCTGTTGTTGAACCGCACTATTCCAAGGGCGAAACGGGACGCAAGCCTGTAGGTCTGGCGATCATGCTACGGGTGTACTTTTTGCAGCAGTGGTTTGCGCTGTCCGATCCCGGGGTGGAAGACGCGCTGTACGAATCGCCGGTGCTGCGCCGCTTTGCCGGCATCGATCTAGGCCGCGCGCCAGCGCCGGATGAGACGACGATACTGAACTTCCGCCATCTGCTGGAGGAGCACGAGCTGTGCGGCCAGATGCTGGACACGGTGAACCTGTATCTGCAGAGCAAGGGGATCCGCATCGCCACCGGCACCATAGTGGACGCAACGATTATTCACGCGCCTTCGTCGACCAAGAACGAGAAGCAGGAGCGCGATCCGGAGATGCATCAGACCAAGAAGGGAAACCAGTGGTACTTCGGGATGAAAGCGCACATCGGGGTGGATTCCAAAGAGGGCATCGTGCACTCGGTTTGCTCGACCGCAGCATCGGTTTCCGACATGCACATGTTGCCAGAGCTACTGCATGGCGGTGAGAAGAAGGTCTGGGGTGACGCAGGGTATCAAGGGCAGAGCGAAGCGATCCATAAAGCTGCGCCTGAGGCTCAGGATATGACTTCCCGACGGGTGAAAACGAAAGCCGGAATCGATGAAGCGGAGAAGAGCAGAAACCGCACCAAGGCCCGAGTGCGAGCCAAAGTGGAGTGGCCGTTTCGCATCCTCAAGCGTGTTTTTGGATTTACCAAGGTGCGCTACCGAGGCTTGAAAAAGAATCATGAGTGGTTGTGCGCGAGCTTTGCCCTGGTGAATCTCTACCAGAACCGCAAGCGGCTGACCAGAATCATTCTCCGGATGGGCCCGGCGGCGGCATAGTATCGCCTCCGCAGTCCGACCATGGTCCTCCAGTAGCGAAAAAGCCACAGAACCACTGTCAAAACATGGTTTGTACGCAGCTGGACCACATACCCCGCCGTGGACCCTCGTAACTCGGCGTTCTTCAGAGGTTCCCTAGTGAACTCTTCCGCCGCGCACCAGTTGCATGTTGCACGACAGAGTCTCTCCGTATGCGTTGCGGCGATAGACTTTCATCCACGAGCGTGCGTTCCGGAAGGTCGCAATTTTGCGGTGCTTACCCAGCCACACCAACTCACCTGCCCGCACCAGGGTGTCAACCTTGTTGCGAGAATAGTGGTGGTGCCGTCTGCTCGAACATTTGTGCTCAATGCCGGCATACGTGAAAAGCCGTGCGTCGCTTTCGTTCAAGATGCAAATCTTCGCGGCTCTGGCCTTGGTCGCGCCGATGGCTTCGGATTGAATCGCCCTTTGGCTTGCCGCTGGAGGTTTGGATCGCATTTCCTGGGCTGAGACGGAAAGAGAACAAGAGATCTGCTTGGTGGAGATTACGCCGCTCGCCATAATGAAAGAACCCTCTCGCTGAACCGATTGGTTATTCGTTCTGTTGTAAGGATGGTTAGGTGCTTGAGGGAAGTCGGAATGAATCTCTTTGAGAGGGCTCGGGTCTCAGCCGTGCGCCAGATGTCACAATCAACCGGCCTTATCCGTGGGGGGACCGCTTTCTGGACTTGATCAAACTTCTCAAGAAAAGCGCAATGGGACTCGAGTCCTCTCGTCGCTTTGTCCCAAGGTCGCACGCGCTGGGAGCGCAATGAGCAGTAAGTGTACGAGAACTTTTCCGCTCACCCGGTTTTCAGTTGTCAGTGGTCTCTTTCTAGATTCCGAATTCCGCATGAAAGTTCATCTTTTGTTTTGTACCTCCCGCACGCGCTTCTTCGCGTGATGAATCTTGCTCTTTACTGAAGCCAGAGTCATCCCCAGACGATCTGCAATCTCCTGGTCCGGAAGGTCTTCGAGATAGGCCAGCTCCAAAAGCAGCCGCTGTTCAGGCTTTAGGACCTGCAGCAGTTTCACCACATCGAAGCGCGCCGGCACCGCACGTAGGTTTCGGTCTTCGGTCGAAAAAATACACCCATCCAGGAGTTCGTCTGATACATCCTGCTCGTCCAGTTGCAGAAGATGCGACGCGCCGTTCGTGACCTGGCGGTGACGGCGCAATGTCATTAGGCTTTGGTTCATGGCAATGCGGGTAATCCATGTGCGGAAGTTCGAGTTACCTTGAAAGCTCGTCAATCGAGTAAACGCCAGCAGAAATGTTTCCTGGCAAATGTCGTCCAGATCGTTCGTCCGTAGAATTGCGCGGCCTGCGGCCTTCACGTGTGGAAGGTGTTTTTTGTACAGCGCGGCAAATGCATCTTGGCAGCCATTGCGTGCGGCCGCGATGAGGGCAGCTTCGTCCATGGGGGACTCCTAAGAAGTGGTCATATCCGGTACGCTCCTTTCTTCATCGGTCTTGAGGTGTCTGAGGAACCCGGTCGGGTGACAACTGCCGGCTTCAAATCGGTGGATGAATGTTCTGGCATCATCCCGGTCGGGCCGGTGAGGACGATCCTCAGAAATGGCTCACGCCGTCATCCGAGCCTGAAGCTGATGGGCTAGCTTTCGTTCGAGCTTTCGTTCCGCTCGTTGCCGATCCCAATTTGGCCGCGCGTGGTCGAGTGCATCGCGAAGCCATGCCGGATTGACCCCCGGCGCCATCGATATCACCCACTCATAACGCTCTCGATATTCGGGGACTGTGGGAAAGAGAAAATGTGCCGAGCTCGACTGTGTCTGGTCGTCCAAGCTGAGGTAATCCTCAATCGCCGCGATCAGAATTCCGCAACCAAGATTGCGTTTGGGCGGCGAAAGGAGGCTCGAAAGGGGGGCGCTGCTTGATAGTTCCTGTTCGTCGATTTCAATCCTTGTCATGGTCCTCTCCAAGAGTATGAGGGTTCTGTTGCTTGTCCTTCGCACGTGACGTTTGCTGATAGCAGCTTCGCCAGCGGCGCTTTCCTGGTCCATCTCCGCCCGGCTCCTATCCTCCCTGTGACAGGGGAAGACGCGCGGTTCTCTACGCCATCTCCTATCGGACTAGATTGCGAGCTAACGTCGGAGCTGCTTCGGAAGAAAAGGGGGCAAGTGCGGTGCGGACCGCTTGTGGACCGCCCACGCGAAGACCGTGCCGGTTTTCACGGATTTGTCTAGGCCGCAGAGGTCCATGGCGTGACGGATGAAGCAGCAGAAGTAAGCGTGTAGCGCGTTTCCTGGGAGATAGCCGCCGAAAGATCGTGAGCATCCAGATGTTAGTTGTGTGCCGCTTAGGATAGGTGGCTACTCATGCTATGCCTGTACTGCCTCATAGATCCCTCTCCGCCGTCTACTGCTATTAGTTGAAGCAGGACAGCCGTCGTTGCAGAACAACAATGTCACAGTCGGAACCTGTCAGCAATGCGGTGCGTGAAGAATGATGCGGAGGATGGGACGGTGAACTAACAGTAATGGGAGAAGAGATCTTTGCCGTAGATCGCGAGCGCTGCGGCGGGTGCCACTCTAAAAGAGGGGTAATGACAATGAGTGAAGCTTTAGGGCTTGCCGCACAGCGATTCCACTAAAAATGGCAGTGAGGCTGACTCACCGGCCCGCTGACTCACGGTCTTTCCCGCATTTCACGCAGTTCAGGAGATTGCCAACTCGTCGCTGCCGCTCGGCTGGATCAAGAACCCATGGCCGCAATTCCCACGGTGGGCGGTGCCGCACATGTTGCGTATGTCCGCAAGCCAAATCGGCAACCCAGTCTCCAGATTCGTCCTGACGAAACCCCGTGATTGCCTGCGGATCTCCCGGCATCGGATCAGATTTCTACGACGGATTCAAAGTAGAAGTGGTAGTGGTTGCGACAGCGGGGATTAAAACCAGCCTGGCATAATGGGCATCTATTTCCGCTTGCCATATACTCGGCGATGCTCATCTCGTGTCCGCACACGCCGCAGAGGATTGCAATCTGATCCCACTCCGTTTCCGGCCAAACCGCGATGGAATGATCCGCAAGGGACTCGTGGCAGTCCTTGCAGGCGAAATAAGTTCCGCAGCATTTCATCCGGATGGAGATGATGTCCAGGTCGGAATGATAATGCGTGCAGCGGGTCTCGTTATCCATTCCGATCCCACGCACCTCTCGCGCAATTTCGCTCTTGTTCTTCATCGCTTGTCGAACCGGATGTTGCACTTCTACTGCTGCCTGTTGCTTGCGTAAGCCGGTGAAGGGAGCGCTATTGTCCCCGATAGAAAACCCGCCAGATTTCCCCCTTCTGGCTATCGGTGATGTAGAGCGATCCATCGGGTGCCTGGGCGATTCCATCTGGACGCGCTGCAGCGGCGGAGGGGCTTTTCAAATCATCCGCGCCCTTGAACCCATCGGCAAATACCTCGTACTTGCCTGAGGGCTTGCCGTTCTCGAAGGGTTGAAAGGTCACATTGTAGCCCGCCTGGGGAAAGGGCGCGCGGTTCCATGAGCCGTGAAACGCGATAAATGCGCCGCCCTGGTAATGGGCTGGAAACTGGTTGCCGGTATAGAACTGAAGATCGACGGGTGCCCAGTGTGCAGGAAAGCTCACGAGTGGGGGCGTGTACGAGCCGCACCGGTCTGCGGTCTTGCCGTCGCCGCCGTATTCTGGGTTTGTCACAAATCTCTGGTTGACATAATCGAAGAAGCAGTAAGGCCATCCGTAATTCGCACCGACGGTCACTCGGTACAGTGCCTCTGCGGGCCGCGTCGCGTTGTCCTCGGCGGTAAAAACTTTTGGCCACAGCGTGTCTAGCTGATCGCGGTTGTTCATCGCGACATAAACTGCGCCATCATGCCACGCAAGCCCTGGGAACTGCCGCAAGCCCGTACCGATGCGAGTGCCGTCCGCTACTGTCTGACCGATCTTATCGGCGGCGAACATCCATACCGCTCCGTGCTGGTCGAGAAGTGTACAGGGATCCATGCCCGGCGAGGCCGGCTGCCGGTCGCGTATCTGGCAGGAGTTCGAGGGCGACCCAATGTTGACGTAAAGATGCCCGCTCTCGTCGAAAGTGAGGCCTTTCTCTATGTGCTCACGCTGCACGGGAAGGGAAACCACGACTTCCGGTTCGCTAGTCGGCATGAGCTGTCCCGGCGTCCACTTGTATCGTTCGATGGATGTGGGTAGAGCGTAATAAAGGTAACCGTCATGGAATCCAATGCCGGTCACAGCGCCCGTACCGAAGGTCTGCTTCACGTCGAAGTGACCGCTGCCAGTTGAGTCGTGCAACGCCGCGATTCCTCCGTTTTGGAGGGCAACAAATAAATCCCCATCGGCGGCGACAACTGCATGACGGGCAGTTCCTAAGCCGTCCGCCGCCACCAGCGCGCAAAACCCCGGCGGTAGCGTGATGCCTCCATTGTCTTTGTCGCAAACGGGAGCCGATGCTCCAAGCGCCCTCATGCCTCCCCCGCTAAGCAGACAAGCCATCAAAATTCCAGACGTCCAACGGCCAATCGAACTCATCCCACCCCCCTCGCAAATCGAGGCGCACCACTTCGAGATTATAATTCGGCTTGAAACGATGCTCTGGAGGAATGCAACGATGCGGATCAAGGGACTCGAAGTGCTAGGTCTGGCACTTGTGCTGACCGGTCTTGGGCAGCCGGCGCTTTTTGCGCAAGCGGGTGCTCCCGCCGCTTCCACGCGCGACGGTGTTTATACTACGGCTCAAGCTCAGCAGGGCAAGGCGTTGTACAGCGATCAGTGCGCCATGTGCCATGGCGATTCGCTGGAAGGCGCGGGCCAGAGCCCTCCGCTTTCGACCGACGCATTCCTCGGCGATTGGACCGGACAGACTTTGGGCGATCTCTACACCAAGATCCAGAGCACGATGCCAGCCACAAGCCCCGGAACCCTCAAGCCGGATCAGACAGCGCAGCTGATTGCTTACATTCTCAGTGCGAACCAGTTTCCCACAGGGGCGAAGGCGCTGCCCTCTGATCCTTCGGCTCTAAAGTCGATCCATATCGACGCGCCGCAAAAGCCGCAACAGTAATCAGTCGGCGACACGTCCCGGAGCAAACGATTACGCGGTACGGCCTTGGCCGTACCGCGTTCCTATCTATTGAGCCGGTTCTTGCGCGATCGCGCGCGGACCCCGCTTCGAACCAACCCGGTAAACTTATGTCGCGAAACGGCCTCCCGTAGTCAGCCTGCGCTCTCCGTTTCCAGCATCTGTAGATCGACTGGCGGCTCCTGCAGAAAACCTAGCTGCCCGATCTTTCCCAAAGCCTTTTTGAGCGCCGAACTGCGGCACGGCTCGACCGTCACCACAAAGGGAAGCTGTAGCTTTTCGAAGCCCGGCTTCTGCAGAATGGCGTTGATATTGATCTGCTGTTCCGCCAGATGGCCCGCTATGTGGGCGATGATGCCAGGTTGGTCGTCGACGACAAAGCGGATGTAATGGGGCACGATAAAATCGCTGTCGACCTTTGCGCGACTGCTGGCAATGTTCACCAGGCATCCGCCATGCGCGATTGCTAACACGTCGGAGAGCACGGCCACCGCTGTTGGATTGCCCCCCGCTCCGTGTCCGGAAAAAACAATCTCGCCTCCATACTGTCCGCCGGAAATTACCATGTTTTCGGTGCCTCGCGACCATGAGAGCGGCGAGCTCTGCGGTACCAGCATCGGCCCGACAGTCGCCAGCAATTCGCCGTGACGGACCTCTGCGCGCGAAATCTGCCGAATAGTGCACTGGAGGTCTCGTGCGTAAGCAAAGTCCAGCGCCGAAAGGTCGCGGATGGTTCGGCACGCGATCTCTTCCGGCTGCACCTCCATCCGCAGGCCGAGACGGGAAAGAATCACGAGCTTCGCCCGCGCATCAAAGCCGTCGACGTCCTCGGTTGGGTCGGCCTCGGCATATCCTCGCTCCTGCGCCTGCTTGAGCGCTATGTCGAAGTTCAGCCCCGCCTCCATGTTGCTTAAGATGAAGTTGCAGGTGCCGTTCAGAATCCCGCGTAAGCTCTCAATGCGGTCCCCGGCTAGCCCCTGCCGCACGCCGGGAATCACCGGCACCCCTCCCGCGACTGCGGCGCCGTAAAGGAGCTGGCAGCCGTGTTCCCGCGCCAGCATTTCGAGGGCCGGCCCATGTACCGCAATCAGTTTCTTGTTGGCCGTAACCACGGATTTGCCGGCCGCCAGCGACTTCCTTATCCATTCGCCCGCCGGTTCAAGGCCTCCCGCAACTTCGATGACGATTTCCGGCCGGCTTGCCAAAACGTCGGCAAAGTTGTCGGTCCAGCGCACCGAAGAGGGCGCATCCGCCAGCCGTTTGCGCTCGATGCCGCGATTGAAGACGCAGCACAACTCCACATCTTGCGGTGCGCGCTCCCACAGAATGCGAGCTAGAGACCGGCCCACCGTCCCAAAGCCCAGAATGGCGACCCGCACCGGGCGGCCGCCCGTTGTTCTATCTGTCATTGCGCCACACACGCTCTCTCATGGTTCATCCCCGCGACGGGGCTGGAATATCCCTCGTTCTTTGTATCATTTCGGGTGGATTCTTCCACTGGTGCCGGAGAGTCAGCGGTTGAAGGTTTAGGCCGCGCCAGGTCTGTGCAGGGTTCAGGCAGGGAACTCTGGCCGCTCGCTCAGAAATGCCGCAGCTTCTCCTCCGGCATGTGCTCCACGTTAGATCGCGTTGCCTCACGCTCGAGGGACCGGCTTACCAGTTCGCGCGAGCCCAGCCCTACAGCTAAGGCTAACGCCAGCACAATGCCGCCAAAGAGAATGCCGAAAGCCATATCAACAATTGCCGCTCCGATCGAGAGGTGGTCGAGGACCATGGCAATCGTCAACACCAGCACCAGCCATTTAACGCCCTGGCTCAGCAGCCGAGCGTACTGCAGGTTCATGTTGACTGCGCCGATCAGCACGCTGCGCGAGAGAAAGCGTGCGATGATGTTGCCGAGTACGAGCAGGACGATCGCTCCCACCACATGCGGCAGATAAGCCAGCAATCGCGCGGGAACTGCGTTGTCCGCCGAGGATGCGCCCAAAGCCTCGAGCCCGACCAAAAAGCCAAGCAGGATCATTCCCCAGAAAACAATCCTGGTAATCAGGACCGTCGGTGTGTAGTGCGGCGTCCACTCGGCGATGGCCTCGGTGCCGCGCGCCAGACGCTCGTCCAGTCGAAGAGCAGTGAGAATCACCCGCGTCATGGCCGCCAGCAGCCATCCGATCGCCAGAAAAACCAGCACCGCTACCACCAATGCCAGAATTCCAGGAAGCAACATGGCAATGCGGCTCACAACGCGGCTCATCGACCCTTGCAATGACTGCAATACCTGGTTCCACATAAGCCTTCCTCCTGCATGCGGCTCCCATTGCTGCCATCGTAGGAGCCGGCGGTGAATCTGGTAGCCCTCCGGTCTTTTACTCAGGGCTAGGGATTGAACCTGTCCGGCCAGCGCCAGCGCGAAAGAAGATAGGGCTTGCCGTCTTCGTAGGCGCGCGCCAGGCGCTCCACCCGCTGCTCCGCTTCTTTGTCGCGCATCTTGCTTACTTCCATCACGTGGGAAGCTACCCATCCCAGATAGAGAGGGGTGAGCGCCCCCAGCAAGTGGCTCCGGCTCAGCGTGCGGAGCCGGTAAGCGAGAGCAAAGTCATAGATAATCCGCACCCAAAGCTCGTCGGGCATGCGGAACTGTTCCGCTGGCATTCGCGTAAGCCGCTTGAGTTCGAGCAAGGTCACCGGCGGCAGCACAAGTCCCCACATCTCTTGCAAATTGCGCGAGCCAAGTTGGAATGTCTCGAGCATCGGCCGTATATCCACCGACGCCGCGTTCGTTGTCGCAGCCGCGGGCAAGGCCTTCACCATTTCGACCGTTTGAGAACCGCGAACTCTCTGCCAGAAGGACGCATTCGATTCCATCTCCGCAAAGAGCGGGCCAACGGTTTGCGTGAGTACCGTGCTTGCATCGAGCGCGTCGCCGACCGGATGCTTTACTTCGAGGCCGGTCTGGCAGATGGTGCGGTTCCGCAGCACCGCCTCCGTCACCGGCCAGAAGAGGCTGCTTCCCTGTGCCGCGGCGCGCCGCGCCGGCTGAATCTCCTGAAGCAATCGCGCCGAAATACCAAAATCGAGCGCCAGCGGATACCGTATCTTCTTGCCATACAGTGCGCGCGCGACCGGAGACAAAATGCTTGCATTCAACAAGCCATCTAGCTTGCCGGCCGGATAGACGGGCATGGCGAGATCGGCGCCTTTTTCAAGCACCGGCGCGAGCAGCGTCTGCAACAGGTCAGGCCTGAAGCTGGCCAGATCGGAAGCCACGACCGCGCAGGCCTTCACCCCCAGTCCTCGCGCCGCTTGGAAGATTGCCTCGTAAGTTGCCGGGGTTCCCAGCCACGGAATCGCTGATACTCCGCTCTCTGCCAACGGAATAAAACGGATCTCAACTCCGCTTCCTGCGGGGTCCAGTACTACCGCTCCATCGGAGCCATGCGTCGGTGGCGCTACGTCGGCGGGGAAAGCTACTGCCGCGCGCAGCCCGGAGATCGATGGATCCACCTCATTTGTGCTCCTTGGCGACATTGCCCGGATCGTGTCCGATGCCGTCGCGCGCAGTTGCTCCACGTTCACCGGCGCGGCAATCGCAACGAGCAAGTCCGCCGTAGCCGGGCTCTCGATCCGCGTTGTTGTATCCTCTCCGAGCTCCACGTTTGCCATGTCGTCTTCCGGTTACAACGCCAGCATCAGGATGCCGCTCAAAGGAATGCGCACCCAATTCGGCCGGTTGTTCAATTCGTACACGAGTTCGTAGAGCGCCTTGTCGAGCACATAGGCCTCCAGCAGCCGCTCGAACTCCGCCGGTTCCTGCGGCGCGATGGCAGAAGCCGCGGCCGTCAGCCGGTAAGCGCGCAAAAAGGCGGCGGAAACAGCCTGTTCCCATAGCCGCGCCCATGGTTCGAGCTTTTCGAATTCCTCCGGACGGCGGGTCGAGTATTGGATTAGAGCGGAAAATGCTGCGTAGCTGAACGACCGCAGCATTCCCGCAACGTCCTTCAGCGCCGGCTGTTTACTCCGGCGCTCCTCGAGCGGCCGTGCCGGCT
Organism: Acidobacteriaceae bacterium; assembly: GCA_036267335.1. GTDB lineage: Bacteria > Acidobacteriota > Terriglobia > Terriglobales > Acidobacteriaceae > PALSA-350. The sequence continues at coordinate 23,720 of DATAWF010000016.1, read as the reverse complement.
CCCCTTCGAAATCGAGAATCACAAAGTCGCCCTTAGCGCGCAACACCTGTCCTAGATGATAGTCCCCGTGGATGCGCATTCTCGATGTGTGAATCTCTCCTACGAGTTGGTGAAATCGGTCGAACACCAAGCGCCGCCGGCTCAGAACCAATCCAGCCAGATCCACCGTTGCGTCCGGCAAGCGCGAGAGGCTTTCCTTGAGCAGGGTGAAGGCGCCGTTTGCATGTTCCGTCAGACTTTCGCGCAGCCGGTCGACATCTCCCGCTGATAGGGGTTCCGGTGCAAAAGCGGGGTCGGTCCGGTTTGCTGCCAGGGCCAGGTGCAGCTCCGCCGTCCTCTGGCCCAAGAGCGCCGCATCCTGCAAATACGGACCCACGTGATCCTGCACGAAAGGCTTCTCCTCGGCCTCGCTCAGGCGCATTAGTCGCGGCCGCTCTTCCGGCATGCCGTCTTCCGAAATGTTCACTGGAGCGACGCTTTCATAAAAGCGGTCGAGCTCCTCGAGCGTCCAGCGCCAACCGTCTCCCTCATTGGTGATAAAACCTTGCACCATGCCGAGAGTCGAGGTGGACTGACCTTCGCGCCGATATTCGAGCGCGCCTCCGTAAGGCGCGACGTATGGGAAATTTGCCTGCCCCGTCAAATAACTCCCGATCTCCACGTCGGGATTCGGTCCCGGCTGCTGGCGGCGGAAGATCTTCAAAAGCACCTTGCCGGCAAACAGCAGCGAACTGTTGCTCTGCTCGGCTGAGCTCAGCCGCGGTGCGGGAAAGGAATCTCCCAGCAGCTTGCCGAGAACTTTGCTGGGAGCTCCGCGGATGCTCCCATGGATAGATGCGATCTCCTGCGATCCCACAATCCAATCGAGCAGCGCCGTGCCCGCCGCGGATTCATAGAGTGCGTCATAGACCACTCCATCGTCGTCCGCCGAGCTTGCTTGCGCGAGCACAGCCTCTGGATGCTTTTCCCGTATCTCTCCCGCAGTGGGTCCAAATACCAACCCAAGGGGCAGCAGATAGGTTTCCGGATCGCCTGTCGCATATCCCACTTCCACCAGCACCAGCGCGCTCGACCCCTGGTTGAAGACCGCCCAGTCCTCAATGACGGTTAAGGAGATCTGCCGCGATTTGCCGCCGAACCAGCGCTGACGAGGCAGAAACTCCCTAAGCGCCGATTCCTCCATCTCTCTCCGTCCCGCTCCATCGAGCAAGCTCCGCCAGTCTCCCGGGCCTTCGGCTGCGATCTGCGCGACCTGCGCAACGTCTGCCGCGTCGACCGGCCGCTGCGAGGGCTGCAGCTCCAGCCAGAGAAATCCGTACGGCCCGATCGTCAGCGGGTAATACTGCTTACCGATACGCGGAAACTCGACGTAGCCCAGCATCTCAACCGGTATCATGCCCGCGAAGGCCTTCAGATCCAGCTCCACCGGCTGCGCAAAGCGCGAAAGGTTGGCCGCGCACAGTACTCGCTCGTTTTCGCTCTCGCGGATGTATGCCAACACCTTGCGATTGGAAGGATTCAGAAAGGTTAACGTCCCTCGCCCAAATACCTGGAAGAGCTTGCGCAGCGCGATCATGTTGCGCATCCAGCTCAGCAGTGAGGATGCGTCGCTCTGCTGCGCCTCCACATTCACCGCTTCGTATCCCCAGACCGGGTCCATCACCACCGGGCTATAGAGCTTCGCGGGCACGGCGCGCGAAAAGCCTGCGTTTCGGTCCCCGTTCCACTGCATCGGTGTGCGCACCCCGTTTCGGTCGCCCAGATAGATGTTGTCACCCATGCCGATCTCGTCGCCATAGTAGAGAATTGGCGTGCCCGGAAACGAGAACAGCAGGCTGTTCAAGAGCTCGATGCGGCGGCGATTGTTGTCGACCAGCGGCGCCAGCCTCCGCCGAATACCGATATTAATGCGCATCCGTGGATCGGCGCTGTAGGCCAGATACATGTAATCGCGCTCGTCATCGGTCACCATTTCGAGCGTCAGCTCGTCGTGGTTGCGCAGAAACAGCCCCCACTGGCAGGTCTCGGGAATCGCTGGCGTCTGCGCCATGATGTCCACAATCGGCAGCCGATCTTCCTGCCGTAGCGCCATGTAAATCCGCGGCATCAGCGGGAAGTGGAAGGCCATTTGGCACTCATCCCCTTGACCGAAGTACGGCCGCACGTCCGCCGGCCACTGGTTGGCCTCCGCCAACAGCATTCTGCCGAAGTAATCCCGGTCAATCTCGGCGCGAACCCGCTTGATCACCGCATGGGTTTCCGGTAGGTTTTCGCAGCTCGTGCCGTCACGCTCCACCAAGTAGGGAATGGCATCGATGCGCAGTCCGTCCACGCCCATATCTAGCCAGAAGCGCATGACCTTCACGATCTCTTCTATTACAAGGGGGTTGTCGTAGTTCAAATCCGGCTGGTGGGAGAAGAAGCGGTGCCAATAGTAGGCCTGCGCTTCTGCATCCCAGGTCCAATTCGATTTCTCGGTATCGGTAAAGATAATGCGGGCGTCTTTGTACTTCTGGTCGGTGTCGCTCCACACATAGAAGTCTCGTTCCGGCGACCCTTTCGGAGCGAAGCGCGCGCGCTGGAACCAGGGATGCTGGTCCGAGGTATGGTTAATAACCAGCTCGATCATCACCTGCAGGCCCCGGCTGTGAGCCTGTTCCAGAAACTCCTGGAAATCTTCAATCGTGCCGTAGTTGGGGTGAACGTTTTGGTAGTCGGCGATGTCGTAGCCGTCGTCTTTGAGCGGAGAGGGGAAAAAGGGAAGCAGCCAGATGCACGTCACGCCCAGGTCTTGCAGATAATCCAGTTTTTGGATCAGCCCCTGAAAGTCCCCGATGCCGTCGTTGTTGGCATCCATGAAAGCCCGAACGTGCAACTCATAGATGATCGCGTCTTTGTACCACAGCGGATCCGCTGCGCTTGCCGATCGCTTCAACTTTGCCTCCCTAGATCGTCTTTCACCACCGCTCCGCAGCCGGACGATATTCCATAACCGTCCCGCGTCCTGAGGCGAGCCCCTTTGCGCGATCCAGAACGGCCGTCTGCCTCAAACCGTTGAGATGCGCTTTCGAATGCGAAACAGGTGTGCGGAAAATTCCTGAGGCCTCAATTCGACATAGTTTCGCGCGCCACACCAGAAATACTCGCGGTCTGCCAGCAGATCTTCGAGAACGAACTCCTCATCGGGTCCGAGACTCAGGACATCAAGATCGAGATTCACGAAGCCTGATTGAGTATTGAAATAATCCAGGTTCACGACCGCGAGAAGCAGATTTTCGTCCTCTCCAGGCGCCATCGCATACTTGGAGTAACAGATGATATTACTGTTATCAACTGTATGAAAATGAATGGATTCATTGTTATGGAGAGCGGCGTTTTCTCGGCGCGCCCGGTTCAGCCGCGTAATCAGCGGCTTCAGGCTCCACGGCGCATCGAGTTCCCACACCTTGATCTCGTACTTTTCGGAATTCAGATACTCTTCGCTGCCTGGAGCCGCCGGGCGGTGCTCGCCGAGTTCGAATGCTGCGCCATAGATCCCATAGTTTGCTGCCAGGGTTGCCGCTAATACCAACCGGCTGCGGAAGGCGGCCAGCCCGCCATGCTGCAGCGTCTCGGTGAGAATATCGGGCGTGTTGGGCCAGAAGTTCGGACGGAAATACTCTCGCAGCTCCGTCTGTGTCAATTCCTTCATGTATTGCGTAAGCTCTTCCTTCGTATTCCTCCAGGCAAAATACGTGTAAGACTGGGAGAAGCCCAGCTTCGCTAGGCGTTCCATCACCCGCGGCCGGGTGAAGGCCTCGGCCAGAAAGAGCACGTCCGGATGCTCGGCTTTTAGCTCCGTGATAGCCCACTCCCAAAAGGGAAAGGCCTTGGTGTGGGGATTGTCGACGCGAAAGATGCGCACACCCTTATCGATCCAGAAACTGAAAACACCCTTCAGCTCTGTCCAAAGTCCCGTCCAGTTTGACGACTCGAAGTCCAGGGGATAAATGTCCTGATATTTCTTCGGAGGATTCTCCGCGTATTGAATGCTGCCGTCTGCGCGGTGCTTGAAGAATTCGGGATGCTCCTTGACCCACGGGTGGTCAGGCGAACACTGGAAGGCGATGTCCAACGCGATCTCCATCTCCAGCGCCCGCGCCCGCTCGACCAAGCGCGCGAAATCTTCGAATGTTCCAAGTTCGGGAAGAATCGCAGTATGGCCGCCCTCTTTCGCTCCAATCGCCCACGGGCTGCCCACATCGTCCGGCTGTGCCTGGACTGAGTTGTTCTTTCCTTTCCGAAAACTTCTTCCCACAGGATGGATCGGCGGCAGGTAGAGCACATCGAAGCCCATTTCGGCCACGTATTCGAGCCGCTCCGTGACATCCCGCAGCGTTCCATGCTTTCCGGGAACACGCGACCAGGAGCGGGGAAAAAGCTCGTACCAGGCCGAGAAGCCGGCGCGTTCGCGATCGACGGTCACCGCAAGTTCCCGGTCATAGGTGGTGACCGGCGCGAGCCCTGAATACCGCTCGATGATCTCGGCGAGCTCGTCAGCAAGCGCGATATTCGCCGCCTCCTGACCGCCGTGCCTCAGCTCCTCGGCCTTTTTACGCAATATGACGGTGTCCGGCCCCTTGGCGGCCATCGCCGCCGCGTCAAGCAACAGAGCGCCATTCTGGAGTTCGATCGACAGCTCCTGCCTGGCGGCCAGACGCTTTTTCAGATCTGCGCGCCAAGTTCCGAAGTGATCGACCTCACCGGCAACGGTGTAGAGGTAGCGTCCAATTTCATCGACCAGAAACTCGGCTTGCCAGCGGTCGTTCCCGAGTGGCCGCATAGCAGTCGTCTCCCACGCCTTTGCGTCCTCGCGCTTCCACAGCAGCTGCGCCCGCACCGAATCGTGGCCGTCGCAAAAAACGTCGGCCTCCACGACAACCATCTCTCCGGCAATGCGCTTGATAGGGAAGCGGCCGCAATCAAGCTCGGGCTTTACATTCTGAATGACAACCCTGTTTCTTCCTTCGTCGGGTTTCCGCATGGTCCTCTTTTCGATGCAGCCTCCGGCCGGGGAGCCCGCTCCGCTAACTTAGCTGCCCCAAGAGTGCCGCGGCAAATTGAAGCGATTCTCCTACTTCCGTTCCAGCTCCCAGGCCTTCGCATATTTCCAGCTGACGTAAACCGAGTGGTACATGTGCAGCAGCAGACCCTCGCGCCCATCTAGAAATCCGAGGCGAAGAAAGTAGTTGTAGAAGAAGGTTGCGAGAGGATTCACAAGTACATGGACCGTAAACGATGCCACGCTTTTGCCCGGCTTGCCGTTTCCTGCCGCCACCGCTCCGCCGAGCGTGCTGTAACGGTCCATATGCTCAATGTAGCTGGCCAGGGTGGGATAGGCATAGTGCACCATGTCCCCCTTGAGCCGTCCTGTCTTGCCGACGAAATGAACCTTTTCGTGCACCGGCCGCGCCTCGAACTCGGCGCTCCCGCGGCGGAAAAGCCGCAGTTTGGGGTCGGGATAAAAGCCACCGTGCTTGATCCAGCGCCCGAGAAAGAGATTGCGCCGCGCCAGAAAGTATCCGTCTGGCGCCGCTTCGTTATGCAGCATCTCCCAGATAGCCTTCGCCAGTTCGTCGCTCAACGCCTCGTCGGCATCGAGCGAGAGCACCCAGTCTGAGGAGCACTTCTCGAGCGCCGAATTCTTTTGCACGGAAAACCCGTTCCAGGGCTCGTCGAAGAACCGGGCATGGAATTTGCGCGCGATCTCCTCGGTGCGATCGCTCGAGCCCGAATCGACCACGACGATCTCATCGGCCCAGGCAACGGTGCCTAGCGTCCGCTCCAGGTTGTCTTCTTCGTTACGCGTAATGAGAGCGACGGATAGGGTCTTTCGCATCGGCGGATCTTTGCGCCCGGAGCACGTTGCCGTTCGTGAGACTAAGGATCTCTTTGCCCGGTTACGGTCGCGCAGAACCGCAGGCTCGATTGAGAAAAAAGCCAGGGTCAGAACGGAATATCTTCGTCGGTGATCTCCGTCCCCGCAAAATCGTTTCCTGGGCTCCGTTGATCAAAGCTGCTCGTATTCGAGCGCGAATACTGGCCCTCTCCGCCCTCGCTCTTGCCCGATAGAAGCACCATTTCGTTGACGATGATCTCGGTGCGGTATTTCTTCTGCCCCGATGCCTGGTCATCCCAGGACCGCGTCTGGATTCGCCCCTCGATGTAGAGCTTCGAGCCCTTTTTCACGTAGTCGCGAACGATCTCCGCGAGCCGCTGGTAGGCCGTAAGGTTGTGCCATTCGGTGCGGTCCTGCCATTCTCCGCCCTTATCCTTGAAACGCTCCGAGGTCGCGAGCGTGAAATTGGCAACGGCCGATCCGCTGGGCAGGAACTTCACCTCCGGATCCTTTCCGACATTGCCCAACAGAATGACTTTGTTAACGCTCTTTGGCATGACTTTTCCTTGTGATGGATATTGGCGAAAAGAATAGCAGAACTGGAGCAAGGATAGTTCTCCATCGTCGGCCTCCCCGGCCGGAACATGAGCACATCGGTTGTCATGCGCCGGGAAGAGGCTCTTCTCAATTCCACGGCTAAATAGAGGAAAATAGACAGTGACAGAGCAGATGACGAAGACAAAGCAAGCCATTCCTACCCGCCGTATTGGCATTCACCTCGGCACCGCCGGTGGCGTCTTTAAGGCTGCCGAGCGGGCCCGCGAAATCGGTGCCAACACCCTTCAGATCTTTTCTTCAAGCCCTCGCATGTGGCGGCCCTCCCGCATCCCCGCTGACTCCTGCGCTCGCATGAAAGAATTGCGCGTTCTCTACGACTGTTCACCACTCGTCATCCACACCAGCTATCTGGTCAATTTGTGTAGCCAGTCCGACCAGGTCCGTGCCAATTCCATCCAAGCTTTTCGCGGCGAAGTGGAACGAGCTCTCGACCTTGGCGCCGAATATCTGGTGCTCCATCCCGGCTCATGGCGCGGCCTCACCCGCGAAACAGGCTTGCGTCTCGCCGCCGAATCGATCGAGCGAGCGCTCGACAAAGTCCCATGGCAGGGAAGCTGCCTGACGATCTTGATCGAAAACACTGCTGGAGCCGAATTCTCGCTTGGAGGCTCCTTCGAGCAGGTTGCCGAGTTGATCGCCCGTCTGAAGCCGATCGCGCCCATCGCTGCCTGCCTCGATACCTGCCACACCCATGTCGCCGGCTACGACATCGTGAGCCCCGGCGGCTACGAGGAGACTGTGCGGCAGATCGAGACTCTGCTCGGTCTCGAAACCGTTCGCGTCTGGCACACGAATGACGCCAAGGCTGAGCGCGGCTCCCGCCTCGATAGGCACGAGCATATTGGGGAAGGCGCAATCGGCATCGCCGCTTTCCGCCGGCTGCTCAATGACCCGCGCTTTGCCCATGCCTCCTTCATCGCCGAAACTCCTGTGGATGAGCCGTCCGACGATCTGCGCAACGTTAGCGTGCTGCGTTCGCTGATGGCTCCGGCCGCTGTCGCGTAACGAGCCTGCCCACACCGCTTGCGGCCAACTCACCCGGTACAATCAAAACAAGATGGCCCCGCAAGATGCGAACAAAACCTCCGCGCAAGAGGTGCGGTATGATCCCGCCGAACTCGAAATTCGCTGGCAGCAGCAATGGGCTGCCCAGTCCGATCTCTATCGCGCCCACCCTCTAGGGCAGGGCGCGCCCAAGTACTACGTGCTGGAGATGCTGCCGTATCCGTCGGGCCAGCTCCATATGGGTCATGTCCGCAACTACTCGATCGGCGACGCTCTGGCCCGCTACATGTGGATGCAGGGCTACAACGTTCTTCATCCCATGGGCTGGGATGCTTTTGGTCTGCCGGCTGAAAACGCGGCTCTCAAAAACAACATGCCCCCTCGCCAGTGGACCCTCGCCAATATCGCGCAAATGCGCCGGCAGATGGAACGGCTTGGCTTCAGCTACGATTGGCAGACGGAAGTCACCACTTGCCTTCCTGAGTATTACCGCTGGAATCAGTGGTTTTTTCTGCGCATGCTCGAGCGGGGTCTCGCCTATCGCAAGCAGAGCAAGGTCAACTGGTGCCCGGAATGCGCCACGGTATTGGCCAACGAACAAGTCATCGACAGCTGCTGCTGGCGGCATGAGGAGACGAAAGTCGAGCAGCGCGATCTCGAGCAGTGGTTTCTCCGCATCACGGACTATGCGCAAGAGCTGGTCGACGGACTAGAGAAGCTCTCCGGCTGGCCCGAAAAAGTCCGCACCATGCAGCGCAACTGGATCGGGCGCAGCGCGGGCGCCACAATTGACTTTGCTGTCGAGGAGCAGGGCGGGGCGGAGGACAACGAGCCGGGCCGCCGCCATGGCAAGACCCCGCTGCCGGCCCTCGAAGGCTTCAATTCCAATTCCGTGAAAGATGCCGCGGAAAAGATCCGCATCTTCACCACGCGCCTCGACACGATCTACGGCGCCACCAGCGTGCAGCTCGCTCCGCAGCATCCATTGGTCGCGCAATTCGCCGCAAGTGACCACCGCCTCCGTTCCGAGGTCGATTCGCTGCTCGAAGAGCAGCGCAAGGCTCGTGAGCAGGATGCCTTCGGCGCTCTTGAAAAACACGGCGTCTTCACTGGCCGTTTCGCGATCAACCATTACAACGGCGAACGGCTGCCAATTTGGGTGGCCAATTACGTTCTACTCGAATACGGCTCCGGCGCCATTATGGCCGTTCCCGCTCACGACGAGCGCGATTACGAATTCGCCCGCAAATACGGTCTGGAGATCCGTATAGTCGTGCTCCCGCGGCGCACCGAGCCCCTCACCGAAGGCGAGCGGCAAGAGCCCGTCTTGCCCTATATCGAAGAGGACAGCCTTCTCATCAACTCCGGCGATTACAACACTCTCGGCTGCATGGAAGCACGGGAAAAGATGGCCGCCTTCGCTCAAGGACATGGCTTTGGCGAGGCCACCGTTACCTTCCGCTTGAAGGACTGGGGCATCAGTCGCCAGCGCTATTGGGGAACGCCAATTCCGATCCTCTACTGTCACAAAGACGGAATCGTTCCTGTGCCCGACGACCAACTGCCTGTCCTCTTGCCCGAGAACATCGAGATCACCCAGCAGGGCGGCTCGCCTTTGGCCAAGATTCCGGAATTCGTGAATGCGGTCTGTCCCAAGTGCGGTGGCCCAGCGCGACGCGAGACCGATACCATGGACACGTTCGTCGATTCCTCCTGGTATTTCTATCGCTATACCGACGCCCGGAATAGTGGAGAGCCTTTCGCTCCCGAGCGGGCGGCGTATTGGTTTCCTATCGACCAGTACATTGGCGGCGTCGAGCATGCCATCCTGCACCTCATCTACTCTCGCTTCTGGACCAAGGTCATGCGCGACCTTGGTCTTATCAAGAACGATGAGCCGGCCGAGCGCCTCTTTACCCAGGGGATGGTCATCAAAAACGGCGCCAAAATGTCCAAATCCAAGGGCAATGTCGTCTCGCCCGACGACATGATTGCCCGGTACGGAGCCGACGCCACCCGCGCCTATGCCCTCTTTGCCGCGCCTCCCGATCGCGATCTCGACTGGCAGGAAGATGGAGTCGCCGGCGTCAGCCGTTTTTTGAGCCGCGTCTATCGCCTGGGAATGCGCTACGCGCCCCAGGTACGCACCGCCGCGAAGACTGCCGCACCATCAACTTCTCCGGTTGCGCAGCGGCTTCTGCGTAAGCTGCACCGCACCATCCGCAAGATCACGCAGGATTTTGCCGGGCGCTGGCACTTCAACACCTCGGTCGCTGCGATCATGGAGCTGGTCAACGAGATCGTCTCCGCCGAGTCCGAGATTGCCGCGCTGCCTGCCTCCGAGTCAGCGGTGCTTGCAGCGGCGCTGCTCCGTCCGTTGGTCTTGCTCCTCGCTCCGTTCGCGCCTTACCTTGCGGCAGAGCTCTGGCAGGCGATCGGCGCGACCGATGCCATCCTGCGCCATCCCTGGCCACGCTTTGATGAGAACCTCGCTCGTGAGGAGGAGATCGAAATTCCGGTCCAGATCAATGGAAAACTGCGCGCTGTCATCTCCATTCCAAGGGAAGCCGACAACGAGGCACTGCAAAAGGCGGCTCTCGAAGAGGAGCGCGTGCAGGCCGCGATCGCCGGCAAGCAGATCATCAAGGTCATCATCGTGCCCGGCAAATTGATCAACATCGTGGTGAAGTAGCGTGTCGTCGCAAACGGTCGAGCGTGCTCCAGTGAGGGGAACGCAATCGCTTATCCGGGCCATCGGAGAGTGCTGGCGCCGTCCCGGCCTGCTGGCGCTCGAACTGGCCTGGCGCTGGGGTTTCGGCCTCCCTGCACTGGCCCTGCTCACCTGGCTGGGAGTGCGGCTCGCCGCCCGAATCCAGTTCGGTGATCTCGGCCTCGACGATTTCTCCCTCCAATATCCTTTAGCCGCCGCGCAGATCACGGGCGCGGCCATCGCCCGCGTCGGGCCGCCCGTGCTTGCCCTCGCCTTTTGGCTCGTCCCGTGCCTCGCGGTCGGTTGGGCTGTCGCCTCCGGCGTCGGAAGAGGGCTCGTCCTCCGCCGTATGGACCCCGAGATGCGGGCTCAGCCGCGTTTCCCGGCTACTGTGCTCATCCTTTTGCAGTTGGCGAGGATTGTCGCCTTGGGCGGTGCCATCGCCGGCTGGTGGTTTGGCCTGCGCTGGGCCGCAGCCGAAACTCTGGGCGGCGCTGAACCCAATCTCGTCGGTTATCTCGCCTGGGCCATTTGTCTCTCTCTCGGAGCCTTTGCCGTATGGGCGCTTCTGAGTTGGATTCTCTCGATTGCGCCAATGATCGTCATGCTCGAAAGCGTAGGCTTTTGGACAAGCCTCGGCCGTAGCCTTCGCTTGGGCGGTCTCGCCGGTAAGCTCGCGGAGGTGAACCTCTCGCTAGGCATCGTCAAGCTCATCCTGGTTGCGCTTGCCATCGTGCTCTCGGTTACTCCCATTCCCTTGGCTCCCGAGATGCAGGGCCTTCCACTGTATGTCTGGTGGGCGGTGGTCACCGTGGTCTACCTGATCGCATCCGATTTTTTCCAGGTCGCGCGACTGGTTGTCTTCGTCCACCTTTGGCGTGCCTATCATCCTCGTGCCGTCGTGCCACTTGATAGCAGCCCCGAAGCCTGAAAAACTTAATCCGTGCCCAACACTTCGATCGTTGTCTTGGACTTCGGCAGCCAGTACACCCAACTCATCGCTCGCCGCATCCGCGAGCAGAACGTTTTTTCCGTCGTGCTGCCTTGCACGGCCTCCCTCCCTGAGATCCGCGCTCACGATCCCATTGGCCTGATTCTCTCCGGCGGCCCCTGCTCCGTCTACGACCCCACGGCTCCTGCCGCGGACCCCAAGGTTCTCGCGCTCGACTTGCCCGTGCTCGGCATTTGTTACGGTCTGCAGTTCATTACGCACCATCTCGGTGGCAAGGTTCGCGCTGCCGAAAAGCGCGAGTATGGCCACGCCGAGGTCGCGGTTGCAGAAGATATCCAATCCGAGCTTTTCTCCGCATTGCCGCCCCGCTTTCCTGTCTGGATGTCGCATGGAGATGAGGCCCTTGAGTTGCCCCCGGGATTCAGCACCATTGCTCGCACCACGAGCGCCGTCGCGGGAATCGCTGACCCCACACGCCGCATTTGGGCCGTGCAATTCCATCCCGAGGTGCATCACACTCCGCAGGGAGTTGCACTGCTCAAGAACTTCCTCTTCCGCATCTGTCACGCCCAGCCCGATTGGACCCCTGCGCACTTTATCCAGTCGACTGTGACCGCCGTCCGTGAGAAGGTCGGCGACGGCCGCGCCATCTGCGCTCTCTCCGGCGGTGTTGATTCTTCCGTTGCTGCTGTGCTCGTCGATCGTGCCATTGGCAGCCGTCTCACCTGCGTCTTCGTGAATAACGGAGTGCTGCGTCGCGACGAATTTACCAAGGTGCAGCAGAACCTGCGCGGCAAGCTGGGACTGAATCTAGTGGCCGTCGATGCGACCGACCGCTTTCTCAAACGGCTCGGCGGCATTACCGATCCTGAGGCCAAGCGCAAGATCATTGGCAATGAATTCATCGCCGTCTTCGATGACGAGGCTCGGCGCATCCTGGAACAAGACCAAAATGGCGAAGAAGTCTCCTGGCTGGTGCAGGGAACCCTCTATCCCGACGTGATCGAGTCTTCCTCGGTCCATGGTCCTTCGCAGACCATCAAAAGTCACCACAACGTCGGCGGCCTGCCTGAGGATATGACTCTCAAGCTGATCGAGCCGTTGCGCGATCTCTTCAAAGACGAGGTGCGCCGCATCGGTCGCGAACTCGGCATGCCGGCGGATATCCTTGAACGCCAGCCATTTCCGGGACCCGGTCTTGCCGTGCGTATTCTGGGCGAGGTCACCGCGGAGCGCGTGGCCCTATTGCAGTTGGCCGACGACATCGTCGTTACGGAGATCAAGGCCGCCGGCCTGTACACACAGATTTGGCAATCCTTCGCTGTGCTGCTTCCGGTCAAGAGCGTGGGAGTCATGGGCGACCAACGTACCTATGCCTACACCTGCGCCATCCGCGCCGTACACTCCGAGGATGGAATGACGGCCGACTGGGTTCCGCTGCCGTATGACCTCTTGAAAAAGATCTCGAATCGCATCGTCAATGAGATCAAGGGCATCAACCGCGTGGTCTATGACATTACGTCGAAGCCGCCAGGAACCATTGAGTGGGAATAGTTGCGGAACCACGCCGCTTTTTAGCAAACGTCTCGATCAGTCTGAAAGAAAATAGTTACCATCAAAACAGCAACGGCCCGGAGGTCCGGGCCGTCGTAGTTTGATGACGAATCCCCGCTTATGCCGCCGCGGCGGGAGCAAAACCATCGCATCCACGAATTGGAGTGACCTTCAAATGCAGGGCTGCGTGTTTCGGATGTCCGCATTCGTCCAGAATTTCAAGTCAGCCTGGTGGCTGCTACGGATACTGATCAGTAGATCGGTTTTGTGCTGCTCGCCGAAGTGGGTACAAAGGCCGCACTGTCCATTCCGAACTGATTCCATCTCCTGCCTCCTGTCGTACAGCAGTGGGGGAGCGATCTTGGCTCGACCTTGACTCACCCTTCAGAACCACACTAGACCGTCTTTTGTTTTGCTATAAATTGCGATCAATTCAGTCCAGAAAGGCGAGGACTGATCCAGTCCTGAATGGCGTCCCGCGTCGATGCATCCTGGCGCGTCCTCTTGCGGGCTAGAAGCTGCGCCCCGATGAGGCCGTGGATGAGCAGGTAAAACGGAACCAAAACTGTCGGAACAAGCGAGAAGGGCAGCGATTGCATCGCCATCGAACCCGCTCCCCCATGGAAGATCTGGAACGGGGCTCCTTGCGCCGACGTCAATCCCAGACCGACAGCAAGAACCAGGTCAAGGGCGCCCAAAGCATTCCAGCGTGCCGCATAGCTCCAGTCGCCGCGACGGATACGCAGCGCCAGCGGAATTGCAAGCGAAGCGGTTGCGATATCTCCCAAGGCGGCCGAGTATGGGAAAGGGCCGCTCAATCGCCCAACTGCAGCCAGCCCAAGAAACAGCCCTCCAAGCAGCCGTAGCGCATTGAGGCCTACCAGCAGATCCGTGGGAATCGCCATCAGCGCCCCGCGAAACCCCGGCGAGACCCGCCACAAAATCGCCGCTGTGGCCAGCGGCGTCGCGAAGAGCACGCCGAGCACAGGGATAGGCTGGTTCGGGGAAAAGGCGAGCGCGCCGTTTGCGCCCAGCGCCGATGCCAGGCCCACCCACGCGCCCGCGGCGCCTGCTGCGGTCAGTCGCTGCCGCGTCGTCAAAGCAACAGCGGAAAAAATAGCGGCGGCGTCGATGAGGATCGTCGCCATGGCAGCGATGTTTCCGATCAGATTCAGCATTGCATTCTCCTATAAGTGTAGATACACCAAAATGGGAATAAATTCTTTTCTCTCCCGCTCAGTCTTACTCGATTCGCCGACTCCCCAGACGTTGAAGGGCGGCGGCATCGGAGCCAAGCGCTGCAGCTACGGCTGACTGCGCCTCCCGCCAAGCGGGCAGCGCGGCATGAGCGACAGCCCGGCCCCTGGCTGTGACGGAAGCGAGATGGCTCCGGGCATCGTTTTTATCGTCGCGCGTCGCGATCCACCCCTTGCTTTCGAGTAGAGAGAGATTGCGCGTTAGGGTTGTCCGGTCCATGGCCAACGATTTGGCGAGCGCAAGAATCGGCGTCGCGCCTCGCAGCGCGAGCATCGTTAGGATCGTCAATTGTGTTGCGCGCAACCCGTGCGGCCGCAGGCGCCGGTCATAAGCGCTGGTAATCGTTCGCGCTACGCTGCGCGACGCGAGACAGAGGCAATGCCGGCAATCCGAAAATGTGGCAGTGTCGTTCACACACAAAGTGTAACTACACCTAATGGATAAATCAAGCGCCGGAAATCCTCTACACTCGCCGCAGAGTTCTCCACAGGCCTCAAGCCAACCAAAATTTCTTGTCTCGATTCTGATGTAAGTAAGGGAAGAGCAATCTTCCGAAAGGAGAGTGCAACCGATGGTCAACCGGAGAATCGGAAACGATCCTCGTGCGAAAATCCAGGCAACTGGAAGCTCCTACGGATGGCAAAGAGGTAGCAGGCCAATCCTTGGGGATGACGGTAAAGTGAGGGAAACGCGGGCGGAGCTCGCCTGACCCCACGGCTTCCGTGGTTTCCAAGTGTTTGGAACTGGTCTTGCGAGCCAGTTCTCCGTAAGTCGAGAAGAGGGCGGATCCGTAAAGGACTCGCCCTCTTCGTTTTTGCGGAAAAAGCTACTCCGGCCCGTCGTCGAGGCCAAGGCGCCCGAAGTTGTCTCAGCTAGTGATCGTCCTTGTCATTTTCAATCCGCCCCATACGGCACAGCGCACCTAGGGCCCTGCGCATTTCGACTACGCACTCAGACCCCACCGACTCTGCAAGCTGGGCATCCACACGTTTGCGTGCTGCACCTTGTGCCGCTGCCGCTGCCTCGCCCCGCGTAGTCAGCTTGATACTGAGCTTGCGGCGATCCTCGGTATCGATCGACCGGTCAAGGTACCCTCGCAGAACGAGCGTATCGACCAGTTGTCCCGCGGCCTGTTTCGAGACGCCCAGTTCCGCAACGAACTGGCTGAGCGGAACACCGCCGGCTCCCATGGCTAAGCCGCCAATCACATACATGCCGTTCTTGGGCATATCGTCGCAGCCGATTGCCGCTAATGCCGCACGCATTGCGGCTCCATAGGCGCGTTGTGCGTGGCGTAGCAGACCCGGAATGACTGCCGTCTGGTACCAAGGCTGTTCTGCTTGCTCTTTGAACATGGGCAATCCCCAATTTCCAAAGAATACTGACAGACAAGATTACAGACAGTCAATAACTAGTACTACTGTGAATCCAATATTCGTCGCCAAAGCCGAATGGGCGAACCTGATGGTCCGCCCGTTCGTGGTTCTCGATTGTCCGTGGAATTTTACGGAGCTGGCGGCGGGGGCGCGCCTTGTGGGCCTCCCGGGCCAACCCCGCCCATCATTCCGGGGTTGCCGGCTGGAGCCTTCAGGTCTGGCATTGAGCTGCCGCGATGGCAGGTGTAGCAGGTGATCTTCGCGTCGCCGGCAGGCAGCTTCGCCAAATATTGAGTGTTAATCGTTTGGGTCATCTGGATCATGAGCCGGGCAGTCGATTTCTCAGGTTTGGTGTCAAGGGCAAAGTTCGTCCGCTGCGTCTGCGGATCGTTCGCGTGACAGAAGTTGCAGCGCACGCCGAGATCGGTGGTGAATCCACGCATGGTTCGCATCAGATCCTGCTGCGAAATGTCCTTCGGCAAGACCTGCAGGTTTGTCGGAGCGGCCATGCCGCGTCCTCCTCCTGGTCCCGCATTCGGTCCCGCGCCCGGCCCGCCTTGCTGGGCAATCATGCTACTTGCCGGTAAGCAGAAAGCCGTTGCCAGCGCCACAGCCGCCAAACGAGAAAGGTCCATGAATCTCCTTCGAAATCCGCATGCCTCGCCGGTCAATCTTTTTCCTCTTCAAAGGGCGCACAGGATTCCTGCGAAGCCAAAAGGAGATCGACCAGTATTAGGCATGGGAAAGTTCCCACCACTCTACAGCCTCTTGGAGTTTCGCGGAAGAAATATCCGCAAAAAGCCAACGGTGCGTGTTTCTACGATAGTTCCGCCCTTTCGGGAGGCAAACGCGTTGCGGCCAAAACAAAAGCGCCGCAAGGAGTGCCCGCGGCGCCTTGGACTTGCGATGTGACAGCAGGCTCACGCCAGCGCCGCCACCTGTTCTGCCGTGACTCCTACCTTGCTGAACCAGGAGTGGGCTCCCTTGAGCCCATGGTTGACGTTGTTGATGTTCTTGACGCCCTCATCCTTCAACCAGGATTCGAAACCCTTCGCGCCCTGCTTGGCGTAGACAGCGATACCGTCTTTCCACGTTGCGCGTCCGCAAAGCACGCCGTTGAAAGTCGTGCCGCTCTCGACCGCCAGCTCCAGAGTCTCGATGAAGACGGGATTGCTGACTCCCGCCGACAGATAGATGAACGGCTTGTGCGTCGCCGAAGCCGCATCGCGGAAGTGCTGCAAGGCTTGTGCCCGGCTGTAGGCGGCCTCGCCTTTGAAAGCCTTCGTGCCTTCGACAAAGTCCATCTGCACTGGCACCTCGACCTTCAGCACGTCGACTCCATATTTTTCCTTGCCAAACTCGGCCATTGAACCGGAGACGATCTCGGGCTTCCGCTTCGCGTAGCCCACCGACTTTTCGCTTTCGCCGTGCACGTCGTAGCCGACAAATTCGAGAAAGAAAGGAATATCGTGCGCCCGGCACTCGTCGCCGATGCGCTCGATAAAGGCATGCTTGTGGTCGTTGATCTCGCTCTTCTCGTAGGGGGTGTAGTAGAGCAGCACCTTGATGCAATCGGCGCGCTCTTCTTTTAGCCTGCGCACCGACCAGTGATCGAGCAGATCGGGTAGCCTTCCCGGCGTGTTGGAGTCATAGCCCGTCTTTTCGTAGGCCAGCAGGAGGCCTTTGCCGTGACGGCGGCCGGCTGCCGGCAGTCCGTACTCTGGATCGAGCAAGATAGCCGAAGCGTGTTGCGTGAGGACATCGGTTACCAGTTCTTTGAACTCAATCAGCGCCGAATCGGGCAGGTCGGGCTTTCCTGCCTCGGTTGCAAGGGACTTCTTCAACGAGCCGCGCTGATCCATGGCGGCGGCGGCAATCACTCCGCGCTTGTCGGAGACGGCCTTCATGCCGGCCAGTTTTCCGGGGGTTAGTTTCATCGGTAGATACTCCTGATCTCTTTCCTTCAGATCTCTAGGCTGTAGTGGGTACCTGAATCATTCTAAGGCATTCCGCAGCTCGCGCTGTTCGCGTATGCTGCGAGGGCTGCCCAGTTATGAAAGTGGCCCCTCTAGCACCGTTCTCTGCGCCGCAATCATCTCTCTGATGCCGCGCTCGGCGTAATCCATCATCTCGAGCATTCTGGCGCGGGAATAGGTGGAGCGCTCCGCCGTTGCCTGCACCTCCACAAGGCCGCCGTCTTCGTTCATGACGACGTTCATATCGACCTCTGCCTGGGAGTCTTCCTCGTATGCGAGATCGAGCAGCGTAGTGCCTTCGACGATGCCCGCGCTGGTAGCGGCGACGAGCTGGCGAAGGGGGGTCTTCTTGAGCGTACCGGCCTCGACCAGGCGCCCGCAAGCGATCGCCAAGGCTGCGCACGCACCCGTGATCGCCGCCGTCCGTGTTCCGCCGTCCGCCTGCAGCACGTCACAGTCCAGAATGATGGTTCGTTCGCCCAACGCTTGCATGTCCACCACCGAACGCAACGAACGGCCGATTAGTCGCTGAATCTCATGCGTTCTGCCGCCGATCTTGCCTCGCTCTGCCTCTCGCGGGGACCGCGTCAATGTAGCGCGGGGGAGCATACCGTATTCGGCTGTTACCCATCCTCGCCCGCTGTTCTTGAGCCAACCGGGTACACCCTGCTCCACGGTGGCATTGCACAGCACCCGCGTGTGGCCGACTTCAATCAATACCGAGCCCTCCGCTGTCTGCACGAAGTGTGGAGTCAGGCGAACCGGGCGCATCTGCTCCGGAAGCCGGCCGCCGGAGCGAAAAAAGGCGGGAGTCTTTAAGTGAATCATTGATCCATTGTAGGGGAGAGGGGTCAGTCGCCACTCTTGAGTAATGACTCGGAAGTACCGCAAACGAGCTTCGCAATACGGGGGCAGTTCCGCGAATCCAGCCAAAGTCCCAGATTTCCACTCTCGTGATTTCGGAGATCAACTTCCGCCGCAGTGTCGATACAACCGATGGGGGGCGACCCTCGACCCTCAGCCGGGAGAGAATTCTTTTTAGCATGACAATCACTGTTCCAGATGCTTCACCTGCCTCGAATGGTTCTCGTTCCACCGATGGCTCCGGCAAACTTCACTTGCTGGTAGTCGACCAAGATTCAGCCGTTCGTGACGCATGTTGCGACATCGCAAACGGTCTGGGCCTTGCCGCGCGGCAGACGCCGACAGCCGCGTCGGCGAGGTCTCTTGTGCGCGGCGGCGGAATCGACATTCTCCTCTTGGACCTGCACGCCTCAGCGGGGGAGGAAATGGACCTGCTCGACGAAACCACGACTCTCAATCCCGAGCTCAGCGTGATCGTTATGTCCGCTCACGCCTCCTTGCCGGTTGTCGTCGAGTCGATGCGCACTGGGGCCGCCGATTACCTCAGCAAGCCTTTCGCCATGGAAGAGCTCACCGCGGTACTCGAGCGCGTTGCCGAGCGCAGAAACGCTGCCGGAGCCACACGCGAGTTGCGCGAGCGGCTGCGCTCACCGCAGGGACTTGGCAACATCATTGGGCGCAGCCCCGAGATGGAAAGGCTGTACCGAATCGTAGCCAAGGTCGCGCACAGCACGCATCCTGTACTGATTCTGGGCGAGCCCGGCGTCGGCAAAGAGCTGATCGCCCGCGCCATCCACTCGAACGGTCTCCATCCCTCGAGTCCTTTCATCCCTGTGGATTGCGGCTCGCTGATGCCGGAAATGATCGAAAGCGAGCTTTTTGGCTACGCAAAAGGCGCCTTCCAGGGCGCCGCTCGTTCCAAGGACGGCCTGCTGGCCGCCGCTGAAGGAGGAACCGTTCTTCTCGATCAGGTTGACGAACTGCCTGCTGCTCTCCAAAGCAAGCTCGCGCGTGTCCTCCAGGAGAGAGAAGTGCAGCCGCTCGGCGCTGCCCATCGGGTTCCCGTCAAGGTCCGCATCCTTGCCGGCACCAGCCGTGATCTTACTCAGATGGTTGAGTCTGGATGCTTCCGCAAAGATCTCTACTACCGGCTGAACGTCGTCAACCTGCGCATTCCCCCGCTGCGGGAGCGGCCATCCGACATTCCTCTGCTCGCCGCGCATTTTCTCGATCGCATCGCGCGAGAGACCGGTGTCTCCTACACCTTGAGCGATGAAACTCTGCGCGCGATGAATGAGTATGCGTGGCCGGGGAACGTCGGGGAGCTTGAGAACGCTCTGGAGCGAGCCTGCACCCTTTCCTCCGGACCCGTCCTTCACCTCGCCGACCTGCCAACCCAACTTCAGAATGCGCGCCTTGCCAACCGCCGGGCCGCGGAGCCGGCGTTGCCGCCGACTGCCCCCTTGTCTGCGGAGGGCGAGTTCTCCGTCGTGCCCTTGGCGGAGATGGAGAAACAGGCGATTCTCGATGCGCTGCGTAAGCTTGGAGGCGACAAGCTTTTAGCCGCCCGGCTTTTGGGGATTGGCAAGACCACCCTGTACCGCAAGCTCAAGGAGTATGGCATCGAATCGGCCGAGCCGGTACCGCCCCAGCCTAGCCGTGCGGTCCCCGGCCCTGGTCAAATCCCCGGTTCCCGTTACGCGCGAGAGACTCGGCCATGAGCGCGAGCGTTCTGATGATCACGGCGCTCCTCGGTGCCGAGAATTGTGCCACCGCGATCGAGCGCGACCTCGGTTTGGGTGTTGAGTTGGTTCCTACGCGCAAAGCGGCGTTGACCGCTTTGCGCCGCCGTGAATATTCGATCGTGATCTTCGACGATTGCCTGGCCGAGGCTGATCCGGCGGGCGCCGACCTGGTCTGGAAGCATGCCGGTCTTGCCATTCCGCTTCAGGTCAACTTTGCCCTCGCGAGCGCTTCCCGGGTGATGCGCGAGGTGCGATCCGCACTCGGCCGGCGTGCTCAGGAGCAGGCTCTTGCCCTTCGCGCCGCCGCCGGCGCGCTCGAAGGTGAGTTGAAGGCCACCGTCACCGGTCTGCTCTTGCAATCGCAGCTTGCCTTGGCGGATCCCGCATTGCCTCCGCACGTTGCTGCAAAACTCAAAGTGGTTGCCGATTTGGCGGGCACCCTCCGCCGTCAACTGCAGCGCCCTGGCGCTTGAGAGCCTCGCCGGCGCGGAATGGCCCATCACTATTTTTCGGCTTTGGGATTCGCCGATTTCCTCGGGAATTTCCCGCCATCGTATTCATATAGAACCAAATGATCCTGGCTGCCACGAAACGAGACCCGCCGCCAAAGCGGGCTTGTGTAACCTGCCGTCACCGGCGAAACGTCCTCTAAGTGATACGTTCTCTATGAAGTTGCTTGCATCTATCGCGGAAGTGGCATTGCGCGCTAGAGCAGGGTAGTTCGATGCTGACCGATGAGACTCAAATGGAGGCGGGATGAGGTTTCTGAATGAAAGCGCGGATTTTCCGCGCCGAAGCCACACGCATGGCTTTTGGGGGCTGGCTTGCCGGGCCGCGATTCTGGCGCTCGCGGTAGGCTGCTGCTCCCCAATTCTGGCGCAGAATGCCTCGCCTACGGGTTCTGCGCCCTCCGTTCCTTCGGCTCCTTCCCCGTCCACGCCCACGCCGAGCAACATCGCGAAGCCTGCGGCGGGGATCCCTTCGCCTGCACCCCCCATCTCTCCGGCGGCTTCGGGTTCCAGCAGCAATGACAGCGGCACGCTTGCTCATCCCCACCACAATTTTCTCCGGCCGGGCAACGACCTTGGCGTTCCCGAGGCGCCGCCCGTTCCGGCCACTGCTCCGACGCCGGGAACTTCCGATCTTTCCACGGTCGATCCGGCGCCAGCGCCCGATCCTGATGCCGAGATTCATCAGCTCCAACAATCGCAAGACGAACTCGCGCACGCCAACCTCGTGGCACGCAGAACCTTTTGGATCGCAGTCGCCGTTCTACTGTTGCTAGTTGCCGCCGCTGTCTTCGCGACATTCCAACTCTACCGCCGGGCCCGTTCCTGGAACAGGCTTGCACTCGAGTCGCAGGAGCAGTCCAAAACCCTGCTCAACCGCCTCGAGCCACTACTTCTGTCACAGGACGACATCCGGCACGAGCTGCCCCGTCTGCTGCAGCAGGTGGGCGAGCACCCGTTGAATTTTCAAGAAGAGGGAACTCGCTTTCCCGCCCAATCTCTCACGGCGCTCGACGAGATCGATCACCTCGCTTATCTGGGGCACGCCCGTCTCTCATTCCAGTCGCTCCCCGAAGGCGATGCCGCGGTCTATCTCAATGGCCTGCTGCTCTCCTCCGTCGCGCAGTTGGCACGCTCTGACTTCTGGACCGCGATTTCGCGCCTGGATCAGTTCTTCGGTCTAGTAGGCCGCTATTCCGGAGCGGTCGATGCGCACCGTGTCGCCCAGGCCTATTCCTACCGCGCTCTCGCTGCATATCAGATACTCGAGTCCCAGGACCGGGAGCCCTCATGGCTGCGCAAGACCGAACGCCAGGAGATCGAAACCCTCGCCCGGCAGGCCTTCTCCGATGTCGCCCAGTCCACACGGCTCGATCCGGAATGGAAGCACGCTGCCTTTGTAGAAGCTTTGCTCTGCAGCCGTTTCTACACCCCCGATGAGATGGGCGAGAGTTCTCGCGCGGAACTGTATATTCGCGGTCTGCGGCGCTCCATCACGATCTACAAGCAACTGATCGAAGAAAAGAGCTTTCGTGGTCCGGCACGGCACAACCTCGCCCGCTGCTACAAGCGCATCGCCGAGCAGACAGGGGAAAAGAGTGACTTCTCCGACTTCGGTTACGCGCTCAGCGCCTTTCCCACCGATGAGGAGCTTTCCGACGAAGCTCTCGCTTCTCGCCAGCCAGATTCCCGCGATCGTTTCCTCTGGCAATGGATGATGGCCGATCCAGAGCTTTTCCGCTCCGTCGAGCGCATCAATATGGCGGAGTACCGCTCGTTCTGGATCCGGCTGCTCGACAACAAGGTGCACCTCCGGAACTGGAGAGGCGATCTCGGAGAGTTGCAGCGCCGCGATCCCTCAATGCGCGAATGGAGCGTGCAGCTTTTGCATGTGGACCCGCCGATTTCGCTCGCGAGCCCCGTCCTTCGCCGAGAGCGTTTCGACGCCCCATCCTCCGGAGCGTGATTTCCTCCAATCGTTCTGGGCAAAACAGGCCGCATGCTATATATCCGTAACAGTTACATAGGCGAAGACCTCGCGCCTGTCGGGAGATCGCCTCTTTTCTATCGGTTACGGCGTTTTTCCTCAGCCTGATCTCCGCCCAGTTGCCTAAGTTAGTTCCGTTTCGGGAATTTTTAGCTGACAAACATACCATTCAGTCCTTATCATCTAACTCAGCATTTGATATGACGTTTCGGGTAGAAGCTTTCGCTCGATGTCGTCGCACAGGCTATCGTAGATAGCCCGCAATTGTTGTGACCTCGGACGAGGCCCGCCGCCGAAAGGGGGACTCGTGCGTATCCCGAAGCATCCAAAGCGGCCCCTTGATTAACTATTGTTGCGAGCGGTGACGGTTGGTAACTGGTTTTGGTCCCCCGTTTCTGTGAGCGATTGAGACATTGATTTAGCTGATGAAGGAGAAGAGAATGCCCACCAAGAAGTTGGAGATACAGCCTCGCCCTAAGGCCCGCAAGCCAGTCGCAAAAAAGCCCACCGATCCGTCCACAAAGCCAGTCGATCCGCCTTCGCACGAGCAAATCGCCTCTCTCGCCGAGAAGTATTGGGTTGCGCGCGGCCATCCTCTCGGATCACCTGAAGAGGACTGGCTCCGCGCCGAGCGTGAGCTTCTGGGGAAGGCTTCCTAAGCCTGTTTTTCGAAGTACTTTGAAAGACTGCGGCGAGATCCCGTACTTCTGGCCGCGCCCGCTGTTCTGCGGCTCGGCTCCATCCAACGATCGAAAACGAGACATCTTCACTTCGGGTCCTTCCTGCCCCTCCTGGGCGGAGATTTGTTTTTGCGCAGGCAAAAGCAGGTAACAGGAAGCAATTCGATCCTGTGAAAACTTGCCGGATTTTTCAACGTTCATGGAGCCCATCCACGCCGCTGCCTTGCTGCGCATGGAGTGAGAAACAGCGAAGCTCAATTTAGCTGGGGGTTGGGATGCCCTTGGAATGCCGGTGCCAAAGTTTCTACTATTCTCTCCGTCGCGCGTGACGGCATGGCGTTTATTTGCAGCGAAGAGATCCGTCTTTGCTCTGACCAGAGCCTGAAAGCTGCCACGTCCGCCTTCCCGTCACTAAGGGTTACACTTCGGTGACGTTGAGCACCCCCGGACACGAGATTACTGTTTTTGTTGAAAGCGATTCCCAGAATTCTCGCATCCTGCCGCTTTCTGTCCGTCCGGTGCACACATGCAAAGCGAACTTCTGGATGTATTGATCCTCGGGCTCTTCGTAGTCTTCTTCGGGTCGATCTACCGCAAGCGGCCGGGGGG
>DATAWF010000015.1:0-60790 GCA_036267335.1 Acidobacteriaceae bacterium | reverse complement strand
CATCGAACTCGAGCGAACCCTTGCGCGTGCCATTCGGGCCAGCGACGAGCGTGACCTCTCCCGCGGGGATTTCATACATCAGCGCATACCGGACGAGTGGTTTGCCGCTGAGCTTGGGATTGAGGACTTGCTTCAACGCTGCAGAGTCGCCCGGTTTTGCCGGCTGGGCCGATGGCGCGACGTGGAGGTTGAAGACCAGGCCGGTTACAGGGATCATCCCGTGATCGATCGCTGTGTGGAAGTCGCTGTCCGGAGCCGGAGCAGCCTTGGCGTCCTTCTTTTTGGCAAGCGGCTTTGCGAGATCGATATCGGTGTAGCCCTCGCGATACTGCAGGTGCAGGCCGGGACGGTCCACCTTGACCTCGATCTTGCGATATTTGCCATCATATTTCGAGGGCGGAGGGACATAGGAGAGAGAGTAGTAATCGGCTCCAGTGGCGATGGCCTCGCCCATCGCGGCGTCGATGTCGTTCCGGTTGTAGTATGCGATGCCACCCGTACTCGCGGCCATGTCTTGCAGGGAAAAGAAGGAAAAGCGCCGCAATGTATCCGATTCCAGAAAAGGAAGCTCCCCAACGTCGTCAGCAGCCGGTCCATACTGCAGGCCGCGGGGATCGACCGGGTAGATGGCCACCTGAGATGCCGAGAGCAGGCCATAGGCCTTTTGGAGACCGGACGTGTAATCCACCAGGGGAGGAGAGCCACAACCAATCCCCTCGATCTGCTGCAGCAGGTTGTAGACCATCGTAAACGTGGTGATCTGCGGCAGGCCTGGCGTGAACCAGATCAGGTTTTTTCTTCCCTTGATCCCGGAGGCAAAGGCCGCAATCTGCTCCAGAGCATCTACCGTTTCCGCGCTCCTCGTGTTTAAGAAATAACTGATCGCGTCTACTGGCGGTATTTGTGGGCATGGCCCCGGCGCCGGTGGCGGGATTCGCGGAGAGAGAACCATCGCTGGAGTAAAAGAGTCCATTGCGGCGAGCAGGACGGGGCGGTCGGCGGAAAATTCTTGCACGACGTGCAGATCGCCACCCATGCCTAGCGCTAGAACAGCGATCTCCGTGCCCGGCGGCATGCTTTTCAGATAGCTGATTGCCTTTTCTCTTACGCGTCCCTGCCGGGCCGGGCCGGTATTCAGCATGTCCAACAGGAGAATGTTGACTGCGCCGGTGTTGGCCGCAGGCGGCTGCGCGTTGGTGTAAACGTTTGGCGGCAGAGCAGGCGGAGCAGGCTGGTTCGAAAGAATCTCCGCGCCGTATTCCTGAAAGTTTTTGATCTCTTGCAGCTTGCCGTCTTCTTTGATGGTGAAGTCGGACTGCTTGAGCCCATGAACCGGCTTGCCGGCGGCATCGGTGACCGTCACATTTTCGATGGTCAGCCGGGAGGTGACCTTCAACGTGGGTGTGCTTGCATCGGCTAAGTTCTGCGGCGGCTGGTCCAGGGGCGAAGGCGGAAAGGCCGGTTGCTGCGCGGCGGCCAAAACCTGCGCGGCGGCCAAAACCGAGGTACTCGCCAGCAGCAGAGAGAGGACAAACCTTGACATTGCTAAGCACCCAACCTCGAGCTTCCTCTAACCGCAGCAGTAAATCACAAGATGGATCAGCAGGGATAGCAGGTTGTGGAAGGCTAGCGGGCAGGGTTGCCTAGTCAGGAGAAATGCTCCTGCGGGGAATGACAGAAAGAAAAGCAAATGCAAATGCCCCACTCAAGCCAAAACCAGGCTTGAATGGGCCACCCGCGGCAAGCTTCTTGCTTTTAGCTTCTAGCAAATGCAGATCTCTCCGCTAACGCATTTCTCCTGACGCTCTGGAGTGGTGATGGTTGTTCTGTGCGGCCATTCTTTTCACCTCAGCAAGCCAGCTTGCCGGGGACCCCGGTTCGATGGAAGGGCTGCGTTGCGATCTGCACTCCACTCCACTCCACACCATCAGGAAAATGCGTTGAGTTCTGCACTTTGCTCCACACCATCAGGAGAAATGCTCAACGGCGGGTATTAAATCTCGGCCCAGCGCCGCAGCAGGTTGTGATAAATCCCCGTCAGCTTGACGGCATTTGCTGCGCCCGGATCTTCCGCGGTACTCCGCTGCGTCACGTTGTCCAGATCGAAGAGCAGGGTGCGTGCGCCGTCATCGCGGACCATGCTTTGAATCCAGAAAAATGAGGAAACGCGCGCGCCCCGGGTGACAGGCCGCACATGGTGCAGGCTTGACGATGGATAGAGAACCATATGCCCGGCTGGCAGCTTGACGGAGTGAATGCCGTAGGTATCTTCGATGACCAGCTCGCCCCCGTCGTACTCCTCCGGTGCGCTGAAAAACAGCGTCGCCGAAAGATCGCTGCGGACCCGGTGCGAGCTGCCTTTGACGTGGCGAATCGAGTTGTCCACATGCGTTCCGAAAAACTGGCCCCCGCTATAACGATTGAAGAGGGGCGGGAAGACCTTGGCCGGCAGCGCGGCCGAGATGAAGAGCAGATTCCGCCCCAGCGTTTGCAGGATGAGCTCGCCCACTTCCTGAGCGATGGGGTGGCCTTCGGGTATCTGCAGGTTGTCTTTCGCGAGGGTGGACTGGTGGCCGGCGGTGACACGGCCGTCGACCCACTCCGCGGCCTCGAGCTTGCGCCGGATGAGCTGGACCTCGCCGGAAGCAAGCACGTCAGGGATGGTAAGCAGCATTTTGTGGTTTCCTCAATGTTCGCAGTTCAGTTGATTTCGATTACGCGCGGAAAGAGCAAGCGGCAGCGGTAGAGCGGCGGCTCAGAACTTGACCTTCATGGCAAAGAGGGCCGTGGCTCCCTCGCCGGGAATTGCGTGGCCGGGATGCAATTCATCGATAAAGAAGCGGTTCGTCAGGTTGTTGACGTTGGCCTGCAGTGTGATCCGCTCGCTGAGGTTGTACTTCGCCATGGCGTTGAAGGTCACATAGCCGGGCGCGCCCTCGATGATCGTCGAGGGAGTCAACGTTGCGGTATTGGCGTCGCGCTCGCCAACGAAGTTGCTTCCGCCGCCGATCTCGAAGCCGCGCGGCAAACGGTACTCCGTCCAAAGGTTGAAGAGATTTTCCGGCACGTTGTTGAGAGGCTGGCCCACCGCGAAGGGATACGCCTTCGAGCTCACTACCTCCGAATGCATGAAGGTGTAGCTCGACAACACTTCCCATCGGTCGGTGATGCGGCCCTGAATCATGCCTTCGGCGCCATCGACTCGCTGGTTTCCGGCGAGCACATCGATTGAGGAATCCGTGGGATCAGGCTCGCGGGCATTTTCCTTCTCCGTGCGGAAAAGCGCTCCGCGCAGAGAGAGCCGTCCTCCATTCACATCCCACTTGCTGCCGAATTCGAAGGTCTGGTTCTCCTCCGGAGGGGTTGCCGCGGTAGCCGCGGTGAGCGAAAGCGTCTCGGCCGAGGGATCGAAGGACGTGCCGTAGTCGAAATAGATGCTTCCATTCGAAACCGGCTTGTAGACCAGCGCGCCTCGCCATGTCGGTTTGTCGAGCGGCTGGATAAACTGCGCCGGCGTGCCCACCAATGCGCCCGAAGAGGAGAGGGCATAGTTGACCGCGTTGTACGCGGCATCGAAGCGGTCCCAGCGGATGCCGCCGCTCAGCTCCCATTGCCGGCTCAGCTCGAAGGTATCGAGCAGATAGACGCCAAAGCTGTGGGTTGTGGTGTGGGTGACGGATTTCGGCGTTTCAATACCGGAGAAGGCTTG
This sequence comes from Acidobacteriaceae bacterium, assembly GCA_036267335.1. Classification (GTDB taxonomy): domain Bacteria; phylum Acidobacteriota; class Terriglobia; order Terriglobales; family Acidobacteriaceae; genus PALSA-350. Next base: position 57,081 of record DATAWF010000015.1, on the reverse strand, counting down.
GCTGGGATCGGGATCGAGCAGGCTGGTGAGGGGGACCGTGTTGATGCCTGCGGCGTTATTGAAGTTGAGGCGGACTGGATCGGAGGTCTCCTTGCCGCCCTCCGCGCCCACCACGGCAGTCTGCCGGATGCCGAGCAGTTTTCCGGTAAGGGTGAGATCGAGCTGGTCCCAGAAAGAAGTCTCGACGCTCGAGCCTGCAAGCTGGTTGCGATTGACCATCACCTGGCTAAGCGGTGTTTGCGGCGTGATCGTCCCGGCGCTGGTGTTGTCGACCTGGGGCTCGGTGATTTGCCATTTGCGCTGGTAATTGCCATAGCGCACCATGTCGCGGAGCAGGCCATGGGCGCCCAGATCGTGTTCCACCTTGATCGTGCCCATATCCACGTCAGTGCGAAGGAAATTATGATCGGCGAAACCGTAGTAGTTTTGCCGGGGCACCGCCGCCGGCTGGCCGAAGTACCAGGGCAGCCCATAGTCGGGGATGTCGTCTTCGGTGAAGTGAAAATAACCGGTGGTCAGCCTGGTTGGCGTGCCCAGTCCCACGGCAAAGGTTGGCGCGATGCCGTAGCGGCGATTGGTCGTCACGTCGCGCTCGGAGACGCCGGCGTCGTGGCCCATCAGGTTGAGGCGGAATGCTGCGCCCTCGGCAAAGTGAGGCAAGGGCTGGTTGATGTCGGCGGTAAAGCGCCGCGTGGCATCGGCGCCGAGAGTGCCGTCGAAGCTCATGATGGGATGCGGCTCCGGCGCCTTGCTTTCCTGGTTGATGATGCCGCCGGTCGAACCCCGTCCAAAATCCACTCCCGCAGGGCCTTCGAGAACGTCCACGCGTTCGTAGTTGAAGGGATCGCGATAGTAGCTGCCGATGTCGCGCATCCCGTCGAGAAAAATGTCATCCTGCGCGGTAAAGCCTCGAATCGTGAGGTTGTCGCCTTGCGCCCCACCCTCGCCGGCGGCAAGGCTGATGCCCGGCGCATTGCGCAGGGTATCGCGCAGAGTGGCCACGCCCTGATCGTCGAGAACGTGGCCGGGGATGACGGTGATCGACTGCGGCGTATTGACGAGGGGCACAGGGAAGCGGCTCAACGCGATGCTGTCGGTTGCGTTCGAGTTCACCTCGACCGAGGTCTCGTTTCTGAGGCCGACAACCGCAGCATTTCCCGAAAGCTTGAAGTTGAGTCCGGTGCCGGCGAGGAGCTGCCGCAACGCCTGCTGCTGGGTGTAGAGGCCGGAGACACCATTCGACCTAAATCCGGGAATCGTTTCCGCCGGAATGGAGTACTGCACCGGAACGCCGCAGATTTTTGTGAATTGAGCGATGGCTTGGTCCAGCGGACCGGCCGTGATGTTGAACCGCCACACTGGGAGTTGCGCTTGGCTATCGGCTCCCTGCGAGCTGCCCTGGGCAAGCCGCAGAGCCGCCTTCGCACCGCTGCCCGCAGCGGTATACGCCGCGATGGCGCCGACCGCCAGCCATGCCCGCCCACCCGTCAGGGCCTTACGGTGTCTCTTTGTGCGCTGCTTTCGATTCGCTTTCATTGCCTCCCCAAAGCCGGTGCGGTCCCGCGGAAGGACCGCGGAATCCTGCGCCGGGCGGAAAAAAGATAGGGAAGCGGGTCGTATAATGCGAGGACCCGCAGCTATCCGGCTGTGGTTTGGCCGGATCCTCGCGCTCTCCGCCAAGAGTCAGGCGCGGGGATTCGGCGGTTTGAGAGGCGTGCAATATCGGACCTCTCTGGTCGGGATTTAATATACGACAGGTTTGGTCGTATTCACAATTGAAAGATATTAAATATTTACGGTTCCTGTTTGAGAAGGGAAAGGCGCCATGCTTCTGGAAGGGATTTTTCCTCCGATCACGACCTGTTTTTATCCCGATGGACGGCCCTACTGGCGCAAGCTCGAACACAATGTCGAGCGCTATTCGCGAACCCAGATCAGCGGCCTGGTGGTTCTGGGCTCGACGGGCGAGGCGGTCATGCTGAGCGACGATGAGTCGCGCGAGGTCCTCCGCATTGCCCGTGAAGCGGCGGCCGCGGAGAAAGTTCTGATCGCCGGCGTGGGCTGCGAGAGTGTGATTGAAACCCTTCGCCTGGCCGAGCGTGCCGCCGATCTCAACTACGACGCCATCATGGTTCGTACGCCGCACTTCTACCGGGGGCAGATGGGGGAGCTCGAGCTCATCACGTTTTATCAGGCGGTTGCCGATCGCTCGGCGGCGCCGGTGCTGTTGTACAGCGTGCCGGCCTACACGGCGTATGAGCTGCCTGTTTCCGTGATAGGCGAGCTGTCCGCTCATCCCAACATCATCGGAATGAAGGACTCTGGCGGAGGCACGGAGCGGGTTGCGGAGATCGTCGAGGCCACGCGGAGAAGAAATAAGGTCACCGTGACCGTTACATCAACCTTTACGGCGGTAACCGGCAGAATGAAGAAGGAGGCCTCCGCAGGCGCCCAGTTTGCCTCGACGCTGATCGCGGCGAGCCAACTGGAGGCCGGAGGCACGGCTGCGGCCACCGCGCAGATTGAAGCGGCAACCCGTCCCGCTTGGCGCACACGCGAAGTTGGATTTCAGCTCCTCAACAGCCGGGCGCAGAGCCTTTACGACGCGCTCGAAGCTGGCGCGACGGGGAGCGTGAGCGCCACGGCCGCCTTCGCGCCCCAGGCGGTCCACGAGATCTTTACCGCATGGAAAGACAAGGACTGTGCCCTTGCACGGGACAAAGAGCGGCGGGTCGCCACCGCGGAGAACGAGATTTGCAAAGTCATGGGCGTTCCCGGCGTGAAATGTGCTCTGGACTGGAACGGTTACTTTGGTGGAAGGCCGCGCATGCCTCTGCTGCCGCTTACCGCCAGCCGGCAGGGGAGAGTCGAAGAGCTTTTGGCGGACCTTCGCAACTAAGCCGAGCTTCGCAACTAAATCTGAAAGCGCGGCAGCAAGTTAGCAAGCCTGGGAGTCAGCTTTTCTCGCCGGCGCTCGGTGGCTGTTAACCAGCCGGATACAGCATTTTTCCATCCGGCGAAAAGGGAGAGAGGCCGGCAAAGCCGCTTTTTCGCAAGAAAGAGCGCGGAGCGGCTTCTCGAAGGGCCATCGTTCGCGAGCAAACTCCGATGGACGTCCCAAAAAGGCGTAGAACGGGCGGCGCTCGCGCTGCCTTATAATATTCAAGGGCGGGACCTCAATGAACGACTCCATCGGTCTTCGATCTGGATCTTTCCGGGAGTTACTTCGATCGATGGCATCTTCCCGCTCATCCTCCTAGAGAAGGGATTTCTGCCAAATGGCGACAGGAGAAGTTGCGCTGGGCAAGCCTGCGAGTTCCGCGGCTGACAGTCCGGCAGCATCTCAAACGTTCACGGCAAAAAAGATCGTGAACGATTTCAGCATTCAAGTAGCGACAGTCAACGGTTCCGGTTCCCAGTCGGCAAATAGCGTGCTCCTCAAGAGCATTTTTTCCATGGGAATCCCGGTCAGCGGCAAAAACCTCTTTCCGTCGAACATCGCAGGACTGCCCACCTGGTACACGATCCGCGTAAGCAAGCACGGATACGTGGCGCGCAAAAAAGAGATTGAAATTCTGGTCGCGATGAACGCGGAGACCGCGAAGGAAGATGTGCTTTCCCTTCCGGCCGGCGCAGCGGTGATCTACGAGGAATCGGTCAATCTCAAGCAATACCGGCAGGACGTGATCGCTTACCCGGTCCCATTCGACAAGTTGACGGCTGCGGTCTGCCCCGAAGCGAAGCTGCGCAAGCTGGTCAAGAACATGATCTACGTGGGGGTTGTCGCCCAGTTGATCGGCATCGAGCCTCAGGCTGTCGAAGCCGCAGTGCGGCGGCAGTTTGCCCGCAAGCAAAAGGCGGCGGATCTGAACTGGAATGCCGTCAAGGCGGGCTACGACTACAGCGCCCAGGCACTGACCAAGCAGGACCCGGTCATGGTTGAGCGCATGCATGCGACCGACGGGCAGATCATCATCGACGGCAACTCGGCCGCGGCGTTGGGCGCGATGTTTGCCGGCGTCACGGTGGTCACCTGGTATCCCATTACACCTTCGTCTTCAGTGGTGGAGAGCCTGATCGGCTATCTCGGCAAGTATCGGATCGAAGAAAGCGGGAAGGCGACCTTTGCGGTCGTGCAGGCGGAAGACGAATTGGCTGCGGTGGGAATGGTCTTCGGCGCGAGCTGGGCTGGCGCCCGTTCGATGACCGCTACCTCCGGACCGGGCATCTCGCTCATGGCGGAGTTTGCCGGACTTGGCTATTACGCCGAGCTGCCCGCTGTGATCTTCGACATCCAGCGTGTCGGGCCCTCGACCGGCATGCCCACCCGCACCATGCAGGGGGATCTGCTTTCCGTCGCCTACCTCTCGCATGGAGATACGAAGCATCCCTTCCTGCTGCCCGGGTCGGTCGAAGAGTGCTACCAGTTCGCCATGGAAGCCTTCGATCTTGCCGAGCAGTTGCAGACGCCGGTCTTCATCCTCTCCGATCTCGATCTGGGAATGAACAACTGGATGTCGAAACCGTTCACGTATCCCGAGAAGCCATTGCAGCGGGGCAAGGTGCTTTCGAAAGAAGACCTCGAACGGCTGGGAGGGTTCGCCCGCTACAAGGACGTAGACGGAGACGGCATTCCATACCGCACCCTGCCCGGAACGGATCATCCCGCGGCTGCCTACTTTACCCGGGGCAGCGGCCACAACGAGAAAGGTGTCTACACCGAGCGGCCCGACGAATATCAGGATGTGATGGAGCGGCTGGCGCGCAAATTCGAAAACGCCCGCGGCATGGTGCCCGCGCCCGAGACGGTGCAGAACGGCAGCTCGAAAGTGGGCCTCATCGCCTTCGGCACTTCGGACTTCGCGGTGCGCGAAAGCCGCGACCAACTCAAGAAAGAACACGGCCTCGAGACCGACTATCTGCGTCTGCGGGCCTATCCGTTCTGCCGCGAAGTGCAGGCGTTTGTGGCCGCGCACGAGCGCGTTTATGTCATCGAACAGAACCGGGACGGCCAGATGCTGAGCTTGCTCAAGCTGGATCTGCCCGCTGCGGAAACGGTCAAGCTCAGAAGTGTGCGGCACTTCAACGGTCTGCCGCTGGATGCGCGCTTCGTGACCGACGCGCTGGTTCTAGAGGAGGAGCTTTAGAGCATGTCTCCTATCGCTATCGACCACCGAGGTTTGAGAAATGCGGTTTTTCTTGGTGAAAAGCCGCTTACGATATCGCAGCTTCGGGATACTCCTATAGGAGGAATGCTCGAATGGCATTTCTTCTGAAACCAGGAAGTGGCGAAGGCCGCGATGTGCAGCCATTTTTTGATGGAATGGCTGCGTCGGAATTTGTTTGCTCCTTCACCCCATCAGGAGAAAAGCTCTAGTGGCAACCACAGTAGAAACCCCCAAGGCCCCGGTTCCGGCTCCCAAGAAGAATCGGCTTGGCCTCCAGGTACTCGATTATCGCGGCGGCAAGACGACGCTCTGCGCCGGCTGCGGGCACAACGCGATCTCGGAACGCATCATCGATGCGATGTACGAGATGGGCGTACAACCGGAGCGTGTGTTGAAGCTCTCCGGCATCGGCTGCTCTTCGAAAAGCCCGGCCTACTTTCTCAACCGGTCTCACGGCTTCAACAGCGTGCACGGCCGCATGCCCTCGGTGGCAACCGGCGCACTGCTGGCCAACCAGACGATGCTGGGACTGGGAGTCAGCGGAGACGGCGACACCGCTTCCATCGGCTTCGGCCAGTTCGCTCATCTCATGCGCCGCAATCTGCCGTTGATCTACATCATCGAAGACAACGGCGTTTACGGACTCACCAAAGGGCAGTTCTCCGCCACCGCCGACGTGGGCTCCAAGCTCAAGACCGGCGTGGTCAACGATCTGCCTCCGATCGATACCTGCGTCATGGCGATCGAGCTGGGCGCTACCTTCGTCGGCCGGTCGTTCTCGGGCGATAAGAAGCAGTTGCTGGCGATGCTCAAGGCGGCGATTGCCCACCGCGGCACCGTGATGCTCGATGTGATCTCGCCCTGTGTCACCTTCAACGATCATGAAGGTTCGACGAAGAGCTACAAATACATGCAGGAACATGAGGAAGCGATCGGCGAAGTCGGTTTTGTGCCGTTCTTCGACGACATCTCGGTTGACTACGAGCCCGGGTCGACTTACGACGTCGAGATGCATGACGGCTCGCATCTCCGGCTGCGCAAGCTGCACGAGAGCTACGACCCCACCGACCGCATCGGTTCCGTCAAGGCATTGATGGAAGCCGAGCAGCGCGGCGAGGTGTTGACCGGCGTCTTTTATGTCGACACCAAGCGTCCCAGTTTCACCGATACCCTGAATATGGTGCCCGAGCCCCTGGCGACGCTTCCCCAGGATCGGGTTCGACCTCCGCAACGGGTGCTGGACGAAATCATGCAGGCCCATCGCTAGGGAAGCTTTTAGCTCCTAGCGCGTTTTCGCTTTTCCTCTGACATGGAGAGAGTGGTTAGGAGTGGCCGTTTTTCGATGAAACGGCCACGTACGAGGCATTGTTTTTGTAAACATTTCAAGTGAAAACGCTCTAGGGAATGCAGATCTCTCCGCTGCGGCGCATTCGCGCCGCCTCCGGTCGAGACGACAGAGTGGGAGCAAGCCCAAGATTCCCTCGGCGGCTCAAGCCGCTCGCGAAAAGAAAAGCAAATGCCCCACTCAAGCCAGAACCAGGCTTGAATGGGCCACCCGCGGGAAGCTTCTAGCTAGCTTTTAGCTTCTAGCAAATGCAGATCTCTCCGCTGCGGCGCATCCGCGCCGCCTCCGGTCGAGATGACAGAGTGGGAGCAAGCTATTACAGCCATTCTTCGATGGAATGGCAGCAAGCTTTGTGGTCAAACAGGTACCCAGACTCGGAAGTTCAGGGTCTGGGTACTTTTTTTGCGGCTACTCCCTGCACACGGGCCGCCAGCCTCGAACCCCTCGCTAAACCCAACAAAAGAAACAATCGCTCATTTTTGTTTCGGCGGGGAGCCGGAGGAGATTTATTGTGCCTGCGGCGGGCTCATACATTACCTTCGGGGTATTGCGGAGCGTGTAGGTACTACCGTCTCTAGGGGAATCTTCTTCCCATCTCCCCTGAAAGTTGTATGATCGCATCGTCTTTACTGTCTGCCCTGGAGTTCAATATGCGTAGATTTTTCCGTCAAGGAATGTATTTGGCCGTGGTTGCAGCCAGCACGATCGCCTTGGCAAGCGACAACCTCTCCATGCAAAAAATGTCGCCTGAGCTCAGCGCAATGAACATCTGGGTGGGACATTGGGAATCGAAAACGCAGGTCATGAGCACGCCCTACAGCGACGCGGCCACGGTTTCTTCCGAAATGACCTGCTCCTGGTCGCCCAACCACGGCTTTGTACTCTGTGACCATCTGATGCACGCGCCGGATGGAACTACGGCCAACAGCCTTTCTGTCTATACCTACGATGAGGCCGACAAGGTCTACAAGTTCTTCGGCGTGGAGAAGGACTCGTATCCGCGGGAAGTGCCCATGGACGTGAAGGGCAATGTGTGGAGCTTCGGCACTGAGGTGCAGAACCAGGACAAAACGATCATGTTCCTGACCAGCGATGAATTCCTCTCAGGCACGAAGATGCACTTCACCACCGAGTTCAGCGACGACAATGGTCAGCACTGGAAAGATCTGAACAAGGGCGAGCTCACCAAGGTCAGCTAAACCCCGAACATCAACGGGCAAGAAATCGGTCCCCGCGTCTATTCGTCGTGGCTACGGTCTGGTTTCGCTTCTCCGAGAATCGCAAGGGAACAGGACTGCGATCCGTCGTCCTTCCAAGTTGTACCGTCGAAGAAGATCAGTTTCTCGACATACACCCGCATCCCGTCCGTAATCTCTTGCGAGAAATCCACATCCCGCACCTGCCAGATCGGCTTTGCCTCCTTTTGCGGTTTGAGGTTGACGGCAACCGCGTACTCTTCGGGAAAATCATGCCGATCGCGCGAAGCGTCGTAACCGGCAAGCCCTAGCTTGATGGCGATGAGTCGCTTCTCAGTCTGATTCACGAAATGGACGCTCACCGACGGGCCTTTTCCGGCGACTGAACCGGCGTAGATTCCCGTCAGCGCCACCGGGCAATCAGGATTGAGAGTTGTTGTGTTTGTGACGTCGGCGTCAAACGGAGAACTCGCGGCGGAAGCTGTCAAGGAAGCGCATAGGAGCACGACTGCGATTGTTTTCATCATCTGCTGCCCTCTCGAGAGACCTGCTGAGTCGTTTATCGGCAAACGCGGGCAGAGGGTTATCCGGACGATGTTTTTTGAGCTTCGCGTGCTCAGGCGGGCATGCGTTCGCCGGTATTTCTCGTATGATTTTGAAAGACTTGCTCAAAAGAAAGGGTTCGATGCAGCCGGCGCGGCCGCGGGATTTTCAATCGGCGATTCTGCCTGCCGGCGGCCGGAAGGGTATCGATCTGGGAATTTGGTTGCGCGAGAAGCGGAGATTGTTGGAGGAAGCGGCAGCGACGTGGAGCTCGGCATTGTGCCGTTTCTCGACCCTGGTTCGTTTGTCAGCTGGGGGCTGTTGTATCGCCGGCCTCGCAGTAGCGCTGTTGGCCCCGGTTTCGGCCTGGAGCCAGCAGCAAACGCCACCGCCATCGCCGGTGGCCTCGACTGTCGTCGTTTTGGGCAGCCCCGAGCCCGTAACGGAAGGTGAGTCGGCGCGCTCCGTCGTTCTCATCGACACGAAGGCCTATCCGCTGACGATGGCGACTCCGGAGGACTTTTTGCGCACTGACAGCTCCGTCTTTCTGGAGGACCGCGGAGCCGGTCTGGTGCAGTCGGATATCTCTCTTCGCGGCGGCTCCTTTGAGCAGACCATGGTCTTACTGAATGGACTCCGCGTCGACGATGCGCAGACCTCCCATCACAATATGGACCTGCCGGTGCCCTTGGAAGCGATGAGCAACATTGAAGTACTCCACGGCGCGGGATCGACCCTCTACGGTGCGGACGCGCTCTCCGGAGTGGTCGATTTTGTCACTGCCGCGCCTACTGAAGACAGTTTGCGCTTGCGAGCCGGAGTAGGCAGCTATGGAGAGAATGAACAGGGCGTGCTCGCCGGGGCGCTAGGCAAAAACTTTGGCCACAATTGGAGCGAGGCCCTCAGCGGACAGAGAGCCTTTTCCACCGGCTTCATGCCGGATCGCGACTATCGCAGCGAGAATGCGAGCTCGGAGAGCCGCTACGCCACAGCCTTGGGAGAGACGGACGTTTTGCTGGCGGGAAGCGACCAGGCTTTCGGCGCCAACCAGTTCTACGGAGATTACGACTCCTGGGAGCGCACGAAGGGCTGGTATAGCTCAATCCAGCAGGAGTTGGGAAGCAAGACCCAGGCAGCTTTCGGCTACCGCCGCCACACCGACAACTTCATCCTGCTGCGTGACGACCCGGCTTACTATGCCAACAACCATATCGATTCCAGTTGGGAGGCGGTGCTCCGGCGGAAGGATACGCTCGCTCCTGGAGTTGCGCTCTTCTCCGGGCTCGAAGAGGATGGGGACGAGATCCACAGCAACAACCTTGGCGAGCACGCCAGGAATCAAGGCGCAGGATATTTGGATCTCGACTGGCGGGTCGCGCAGCGCGCGACGCTTTCTGCCGGCCTGCGCGAGGAAATCCTGAGCGGAGGCGCGCGCTCGGTCCTCAGCCCGGATCTCGCGGGCAGCTTGTGGGTGGCGCATGCCTTCAAACTGCGCGCCGCCGGAGGATACGGTTTCCGCCTTCCCACCTACACCGACCTTTACTACAGCGATCCGACGACCGACGGCAATCCGAATCTGAAACCCGAGTCCGCTTGGTCAGGAGAAGGGGGCGTCGATTGGTATGGCGGCAACAAAGTCACCGCGTCGCTGACCGTCTTCTACGAGCGGCAGCACGATGCCATCGACTACGTACGCGCCAATGCGAGCCAGAAGTGGCAGGCCAGCAACCTGACGGGCGTCCGCTTCGCCGGGTTTGAAAGCTCGGTCGAATGGCAGCCCGCGCGGAACGAAAGCGTGCGCTTCTCCTGGACGGTTCTGGCCGGGGCACAATCCGCGCTCGATGGGCTGCAATCGGAATATATTTTCAACTACCCGGTGAACAATGCGAGCGCGGACTGGACGGGGGCGGTGGGAAAGGGAATCGTCCTCCACAACCGTGTCGCGGTTGCGCAGCGCTATCATCAAACCGCTTACCCTGTATGGGATGTCTCGGCGGTACGGGAGCGCGGCTGGCTGCGCCCCTATCTCCGAATGACAAATCTCAGCAATACGGGTTATGAAGAGATCGAAGACGTCCGCAATCAAGGCCGTGCTTTTGTAGGCGGCTTCGAATTCGTCTTGGCAAAACGTTAGAGCGGTTTTTCAATCCTAGGCCGGGCACGGCAATGGGAGAGTCGCTCTCCATCGCATCCGTGGAGAAAGGGAAGATGATGAGCTCGAGAAGTCCGCAGGAGATGGCGACCCGCGTTGGTGAAGGTCTGCTCTCGTTTCCTGTAACCCATTTTGCCGACGACTTTCGATTTCAGGCGCGGCCTTATCGCGATCACATTGCCTGGCTGCTCGAGCACGGACCCGCGGGCATCTTTGCCGCCGGGGGCACGGGGGAGTTCTTCTCGCTCACGATTGACGAGTTCTCGGCGGTCATCCGCGCCGCTGTTGAAGAGACGGCTGGGCGCGTACCGGTAATCGCGGGCTGTGGTTATGGCACCGCGATGGCGGTGGAATTTGCCAAGGCGGCGGAAGCGGCGGGCGCGGACGGCCTGCTGTTGATGCCTCCCTATCTTCTTTCGCCGGAGCAGCAGGGGCTTGTCGCGCACACAGAGACGGTCTGTCGAGCAACAAAGCTCGGCGTCATTTTCTACAACCGCGATAACGGAGTCTTAGAAGATGCGGCTCTCGCCAGGTTATGCGAGCGCTGCCCGAACCTCGTGGGATTGAAGGACGGAACAGGGGAGATCGAGAGGATGATGCGCATTGTCTCCCGGTTGGGCGACCGGCTGGTCTATATCGGCGGACTTCCGACGGCGGAGACCTTCGCCCTGCCTTACCAGGCGATGGGAGTCACGACGTACTCCTCGGCAATCTTCAACTTTCTGCCTGAATTCGCGCAGGCCTTCTATGCCGCGGTGAGGCAAAACGATCGCGACGCTGTTCTCGCCAGCCTGCGCGAGTTTGTCTTGCCGTATGTAGGAATTCGAAATCGCCGCAAGGGATATGCGGTTTCGATCGTGAAGGCTGGAATGAGGGTGGTAGGGCGGGCCGCCGGACTGGTGCGTCCGCCGCTGGTCGAACTGGACCAGAACGACATGGATGACCTTGCCACGCTGATCGACGGCCGTTCCTGAAACGCCCGGCGCTCCCCGAAGGGTTCGGACAAATCGTTGTCGGCCATGGCTGAGAGCCGCTTCGCCATTCGTTTCCGGCTACTTTCGATCCACTGTTTGGGGAATTTCCAGGATGCCCATTTTCTCGGAGGGCACGTCGAGGACGCCGACGCGAAGGAAGACCTTTCCCGGCGGCAGATCGAGCTGAACATCCAGACGCGTAGGCTGTTTTACAAACTGCTCAGCTTGATCCGCTTTGAAGGTGAAAGTCGTTGTCTTGACGGTTTTATTCAGCAGTTCGCCATCGGCGTTGTAAGCCACGACGGCGATCTCGAATGAACCTGAGCGCGCGCCGGAAGGATCGTTCCCACCAAGCGTAATCTCGCCCGCAGGCAGCGCATACGCGAAGTTATACCGGACCAGATGCTTGCCCTTCAATTTGGGATTGAGCGATCCGATCACCGGCGGGCTTGAAGGATTGCCGGATTTTGCCGGCAGCACGCTGACAGCGAACAACAATCCTGTCGCGTCCGGCTGGCCATGCGCCATGGCGGAGGAGAACTCGCTGACCGGCTGCGAGACGGCTTCGGTGGGATTCTTCTTGTCCGGCTCGGGCGGCTGCGCGACATCCAGCCCGGGGTAGCCCTCGCGGTACTTGAGTTGGAGGCCGGGACGGTCCACCTTCACGTCGATGGTGTGGTACTTTCCGTCGGATTTGGAGAGGGGAGGAACGTAGGAAAGCGAATAGTAATCAGCTCCCATGGCGATGGCCTCGCCGATGGCTGTGTCCAAATCGTTCCGGCTGTAGAAGGGCACGCCGCCGGTCGACTTCGCTATGTCCTGCATCGACATGAGGTCTGCGGATGTTGGGGCGCCCACAAAAGAGGAACCTATCTTCATCGGGCCGAACGATCCCGCCCCACGCAGGCCACGCGGGTCCACCGGATACGCGGCAACCCGCGCTGCCGCAAGCAGGCCATAGGCCTTGTGGAGTTCCGGACTGTAGTCAACAAGGCAGGGAAGGGACGCGCTGAGGTTTTGATAGATATCTCCGTTGGTCAGCCATGGAATGCCGGGGGTGAACCAAATGAGGTTTTTTCTTCCCTTGATTTCGGAGACAAAGCTGGCAATCGCGGTTAGCGCATCCACCGCCGTCTGGCTCTGAGCATTCATTGCCCGGCAGAAGTCCTCTACGGCAGGCCGGGGGGGAGGCGGGTCCACGTATGTCCCAGGAACCACTTCAGGCAGGAGCGAATTGACTGCTGCGAGCAGACGGTCCCGTTCGGAGGTGAATCCCTGCACGACATGCACCCCGCTCGTCAGCTTCAGAATGGCAACCTGTGTTCCCGGAGGCATGGTTTTCAGATACTTGATCGCCTGTTGCGTTTCGAGCATCAGGCTTTCCGAAGACCGGCTAAGACCGCCCGCCAGCCCGGTACTCGCATCGTCAAAAAGCAGGATATTGACTGCGCTGGGAACTGTCGTCTGCTGGTTGGTGTAGACGTTGGGCGGCAGTTGCAGCGGAGCAGCCTGCGTCTGCTCCATGCCGTATTCCTGAAAGCTTTTGATCTCTTGCGGCTTGCCGTCTTCCTTCACGGTGAAGTCCGACTGCGCGAGCCCGTACACCGGCTTGCCTGCGGCATCGGTCACCGTCACATCTTCCACCGTGAGCCGGGAATTGACCTTCAGCGTCAGAGTGCTCGAACCGGGCGAGGTTTGCGGCGGAGCGGTTGGTTGCTGCGCCAAGGTTGAGGACGCCGCCAGCAGCAGCAACGACAGGACACGGCTTGGCAGGGCTGTAGCCATTGCAACCTCCAGCTTCTGGCCACGGCAGTAAACCACAGCCTAACGGTAGTCGTAAAGTTTTGGAGATTTTCCACGGACCAAGGGCCGCGATCCGTCTCCTGCTCTTGGTTGGTTACGGTGGTGGGAATCTCCAAAGTTCCCATCTTCTCGGAGGGCACGTCGAGAACGCCGGCATGGAGATCGACCTTGCCCGGGGGCAGGTCTATTTGCAGGGGCATCTCGACGGGATTCCTGATGAAATGCTCGACCTCGCTTGGCTTGAGAGTGAAACTCACGGTCTCTCGAACAGCATTGAGCTTGACGCCGTCGTCGCCATAGGCCACGGCGTCGAACTCGAGCGAGCCTTTGCGCGTGCCGTTTGGGCCATCGACGAGCGTGACCTCACCCGCGGGAATTTCATACATCAGCGCATACCGGATGAGCGGCTTGCCCTTCAGGTTGGGATTGAGGACTTGCTTCAACGCTGCAGGGTCGCCGGGCTTCGCCGGAGCGGTAGATGGCTCGATGTGGAGGTTGAAGACCAGTTCGGTTGCAGGGATCATGCTGTGATCGATAGCCGCGTGGAAGTCGCTGTCGGGAGCCGGCGCTGGCGCTCCGCTCTTGGCGGTGTTCTTTTCCGGAAGCGGCGTTGCGAGATCGATCGCGGTGTAGCCCTCGCGGTACCAGAGGTTGAGGCCGGGACGGTCCACCTTGACTTCGATCTTGTGATATTTGCCGTCGTACTTCGAAGGCGGAGGGACATAGGAGAGTGAGTAGTAATCGGCTCCGGCGGCAATGGCCTCGCCCATCGCTGCGTCGATATCATTCCGGTTGTAATAGGCGATGCCGCCGGTATTTGCAGCAATGTCCTGCATCGAGAAGAAGGAGAAGTGCCTGTACCAATCCGCCTTTTCTATCGGGAGTTCTCCAACGTCACCTGCTTGTCCGTCGTAGTCCAGACCGTGTGGATCGACTGGATAAATGGCCACTTGCGCTGCGTTGAGCAGACCATAGGCCCTCTGCAGCTCCGGCCTAAAATCCACTAGGCAATCGAGAGGCCCACTGTGGGGTGGAGGGCTGAAAGCGTCATAATCTGTGACCTGCGGCAGACCAGTGGTATACCAGATGAGGTTTTTCCTACCCTTGATCCCGGAGAAAGATGCCGCAATCGCGTCTAGCGCAGCCGTCGTCGCCCGGCTCCGCGTATTCAAGATCTCGGCGATTTCACATCCGGTTACGCCTTGCGGGTTCACGGCCATTTTCGGAACAAACGAATTCATCGCCGCCATCAAGACATCACGGTCCGTAGTGAACCCCTGCACGATGCGCAGGTCGTCCCCTCTCCCTAGCTCCAGGATAGCGACCTCTGTGCCCGGCGGCATGTTCTTCAGATAGCCGATCGCCTTTGCTTTCACATATGCCTGTCTCACAAGGCCGGTATTCAACGTGTCCAGCAAAAGGATGTTCACCGCACCTGTGGTGGGGGCGGTTGGCTGCGCATTAGTGTAGACATTCGGCGGGAGGGCAGGCGGAGCAGACTGGTTCGAGGGTATCCCGGCGCCGTACTCTTGAAAGTTTTTGATCTCTTGCGGCTTGCCATCTTCCTTCACCGTGAAGTCCGCCTGCTGAAGCCCATGAACCGGCTTGCCTGCGGCGTCGGTGACCGTCACGTTCTCAATGGTGAGCCGGGTGGTGACCTTGAGAGTCAGCGTGCTCGAATCGGAGGAGGGCTGCGGCGGCTGGGCTAGGGGTGATGGAGGCGGGGCCGAAGGTTGTTGGGCCATTCCCGTAACTGCGGCTGCCAACAGCAAGAACAGGGCAAGCCTTGACATCGGCATAGCCATCGACCCCTCCGGCGTCTAGCCACGGGAGTAAATCATAGCCTAACCGTGGTAGTACATCCGGAAAGATTGTCTGCGGCCTACGAAGCGGGGTTCACGACCGTCATCCGCACCGTCGTATGGAAGAGGTGATATTTCGAGTAATCGTGCTGTTCGTGAATGTCATTCCCATGTGCCTCGCAGTGGGCATCGACTTCCTGTGGCAGCCATAGCGGCGTGTCGATCTTTGGGATGCGAACGGGGCCGAAACGGATCTTGGCCTCGAGCTCTGATATTCGAACCTCAGGTTGTGGCGCCAGCAGATCGGTCCTGATCTGCAGAATCTGCATGGTCGCTTCATCAATCCATGCGACTCCCTGAAGCAACATGGGCACCGTGCCGCCTGCCGCGAGAATTTGTCCGGGGATATGGACGGATCCGGGAGTCTGGGCAAACGCGACCACCAATGTCTTCCTCCCGTGGATTTGCTGGCCGCCCAGATAGCGAAAACGGGATTCGTCTCTGTGGTTGGGCAGGAAAATGCCCCAAGCTCCGGCCATGCCCCAAAAGACCGGCGCGATCGAATCCTTTCCCGGTGGCTGGTTGTGCAGATCGGTCCTGTCTTCCTTGAGAAGACGTCCCTCTGTGGTTTGGCGAACCAGCAGCAGGTAATGGAAGGTCTGATTCCGTTCCGGGCCCGCGGCCGGGTTGGGCGCCATGCTATCCGGTGAATCCGGCCGCACGCTGCTTACCTGTTGCGTTACCTCTTCGTTTGCCGTCAGGTTCGGCACCGTCTGGGAGATGTGGGCAATATTTGCGCCCAGCTCGTCCAACAGGCGCGGCAATGGACTGCGGTTCTGAAGGGTTTGGTTGGACGCTTCGCTCGGCAATCGATCCGGGTCCGCTTTCAGTCCCTTCAACTCGGGCACCCGACGTTCCAAGTTGGGGATGGAATCGTCGAGATACGAACGCGCCTTTCCGTAGAGCGCTATTTGTTGGTTGCTATCTGCTTTTTCGCTTAGGGGAGTGTTGGCGCTTGCCGGCGGCGTTTGCGACAGCGCTGGAGCTTGCGTAGCAGGTGGGAGAATCTCGGGCAGCGCGGGTTGCAGGGCTGTGGAGGAAAGGGCTTGAGGAAAAGCCGGTGGCGAAGTTGGCGCCAGGGCAGCATCCTGCGAGAAAGACGGCGTAGGTTCTTTACTTACCTCTTCCGGAAACTCCAAGGTGCCCATCTTTTGTGAAGGTGCGTCCAAAACACCGGCGCGGATATCGACCTTGCCTGCGGGCAAGTCTATTTGGAGGGGCATCTCGACGGGATTCTTGATGAAATGCTCGATCTCATTCGGTTTGAGAGTAAAGCTCACGGTTTCCCGAACGGCATTCAACTTCGTACCGTCATCGCCATAGGCCACAGCGTCGAACTCGAGCGAGCCTTTGCGCGTGCCGTTCGGGCCATCGACGAGCGTGACCTCGCCTGCGGGAATTTCGTATGTCAGCGCATACCGGATTAGCGGCTTGTCCTTCAGTTTGGGATTGAGGACTTCCTTCAACGCTGCAGGGTCGCCGGGCTTAGCTGGTGCAGTGGAAGGCGCGACGTGGAGGTTGAAGACCAGTTCGGTTGCAGGGATCATGCTGCGATCGATAGCCGCGTGGAAGTCGCTGTCGGGCGCCGGAGGGGCCGCTCCCTTCTTGGCGTCGTTCTTTTGCGGGAGCGGCTTCGCGAGATCGACATCGGTATAGCCCTCGCGGTACTCGAGTTGAAGGCCGGGCCGATCAAGCTTTACTTCGATCTTGTGATATTTCCCGTTGTATTTGGCGGACGGAGGAATGTAGGAGAGCGAGTAGTAGTCGGCCCCGTTGGCGATGGCCTCGCCGATAGCCCCGTCCAAGTCATTGCGGTTGTAATAGGCGATGCCACCGGTGCTCGCGGCCATATCCTGCATCGAGATGGAGGAGTATTGTCTGATTTCACCCGCATTCAACAGGGGAAGCTCCCCAACGTCTCCCGCTTGCCCGCCCAGCCCACGCGGGTCGATTGGATAGATGGCCACCTGTGCCGCCGTGAGCAGGCCGTAAGCCCGTTGCAGGTCGGAAGTGTAATCGACAAGGGGAGGCCAGTCCGCGCGATCTGGACCGCACACATCTACTTCGACCTTATGCAGCGAATCGTAAATCATGGTAAACGCGGTGATCTGGGGCAGGCCGGTGGTGAACCAGATCAGGTTTTTCCTGCCTTTGATCTGCGAGGCAAGGGCGGCAATCTCATCCAGAGCGTCCAGAGTTGCCCGGCTCCGCGAGTTTAAGAAGAAGCTGATAGCATCCACCGGTGGCCTCACCGGACACGGGGATCCGAGAGAAGACGGCGGAATTTGTGGAGCGATAATAGTCGTTGGAGTGAACGAATCCATCGCTGCGAGCAGGACGGCGCGGTCGCCGGTAAATCCCTGAACCATGTGTAGCTCGCTCGCTATCTCGAAGATTGCGATCTTCGTTCCGGATGGCATGGTCTTCAGATATCTGATTGCTTTTTCCCTCACTGTCGACTGTCTGGCGGGACCGGTGTTGAGGGTGTCCAGCAAAAGAATGTTGATTGCCCCAGAGCGGACCGCGGGGGGCGCATTGGTGTAGACATTCGGCGGCAAAGCGGGCGGGACAGACTGCGCGGAAGAGATCGTCACGCCGAATTCCTGAAAGTTTTTGATCGTCTGCGGCTTGCCGTCTTCCTTGATGGTGAAGTCGGACTGCTTCAGACCATGAACCGGCTTGCCTGCGGCGTCGGTGACCGTGACATTCTCAATGGTGAGCCGGGAGGTCACTTTCAGCGTCGGCACGCTCTCATCAGGGGAGGGAACCGGCTGGGCTGGAGGCGAAGTTGGAAAACCCGGCGGTTGCTGCGCCAAGGCTGCGGACGCTGCCAGCAACAGCAGGCACAGGGCACGGTTTGGCAGGGCTGTAGCCATTGCAACCTCAGCAGCTAGCGACGCCAAGTGAATCACAGTCTAACTATCGTCGTAAACACCGAAAGCGGATTTCTCACACTCCCTGTCGTTGAGGGAGGATGACGGCGAGGTTGCGAACAGCAGATTCCCTCACGCATTTCTCCTGACGCTCTGGAGTGGTTATGGCTGCAATGTGCAGCCATTCTTCGATGGAATGGCCGCGTTGATCTCCGCTCTCCGCTCCCACACCATCAGGAGAAATGCTCCTGGGGAATGACAGCCAAAAAAGCGGTTAGGGATGCCGCTCTAGAAAGGCATGGGCATGAGCGATCTGGGGTAGATCGGGATCGGCGTTTTTCCAGGCGGCGAGAAAGTCCCGGTACTCCTTGGCGGCGTCATCCAAGTTGCCGGATTTTTCGCTCGAGAGCGCGATGCCGTAGAGCGGGAAGCCGGAGTGCGGCCGCTCGAGCAGGGCCGCTTGATAGGCAGCTTTTGCCGCGCTGAAGTCGCCAGCGGCCATCAAGGCTGAGGCTTCGGCTTCTGCCGCAGGGCGGATGTAGAGGGGCGGCTCGTGGTATCCAAGCTCGGTCTCCTCGCGCGCTGCCCGTGCGAAGACGGCCTTGGCTTCGGCGGTCTGCTGCTCGAGCTCAAGCACTCCGCCGCGCAGCTCAAGCGACATTACCGAGAGGACGCTGAAGAGGGGCTCGATCTCCGCATCCGACATGACCGGAATCCTCGGCGGCGTAACCTTCTGCGGTGGGGGCGGCGACTTCGGGCCGGCTGCCGGCGCCCGCTCCATTGAATCTTTTGGATCTTTGGATGCGC
The DNA here is from genome assembly GCA_036267335.1 of Acidobacteriaceae bacterium. Taxonomy (GTDB): domain Bacteria; phylum Acidobacteriota; class Terriglobia; order Terriglobales; family Acidobacteriaceae; genus PALSA-350. The sequence continues at coordinate 38,358 of DATAWF010000015.1, read as the reverse complement.
GTGGTTCGTCCCGGATCTGCTGCGTCATGCGCCAGAGCCCGGCATCGAATTGCGAGGATGCACTGTCGGCTGCTTTCACGTTGCGGGCCTCGGCCGCTTGCATGCCCGTGCCGTAAAGCGCCAGCTCACGCGCGAGGAAGCGGAGATTGGGATCCGATGCAGGGGGAGCCTTCGCTTGCGACAGCGCGATCACTTGCGGCCAGTTCGCGGTGCGCAGAGCGACCGGCAAGTCCGGGCCGACGCGGGAGATGGAATCGCGCGCCGAAAAGGGGTAGAGGGTCGAGTCGAGCTCGCCCCGCGCTCCTATGAGCTTGCGCGAGATTTCGGCGGCTTGCTTGAGCTTGCCTTCTTCAAGCAGGTTCGCGACCGCGTACATCAAGTTGTGCACGTAGTTCCAATCGTTATCGACGGCGACGTGCTGCTCGCGCATGTAGGCTTCATCGACGCGCATCGACGCGTCAAAGGCCTCTTGGGCGCGTGCGTAGTCACCGAGGCGGAAATAGATGTGCCCGGGCATGTGGACCATATGTCCCGATGCCGGCGCCAGGCTGGCCAGAATCTCCGCGCTGTGCAGCGCCTGCTCCGGGTGGGAGCTACCTTCGACCGCGTGAATGAAATAGTGATTCGCGGCGGAATTCTTAGGATCGGTTTTCAGCACGCCTTCGAGAATCAATACACCTTCTTTGCTTCCCATGCCCGTCGCGAGCGCGAGAAAGATGCGCGCTTGAGTGTCTGTGGGATTTTGCTCTACCAGTTGACGCCAGTACGTCAGAGATTTTGTATAGGCTTGGCCGCGGTCCGCTCCGGTCAAAGCGGATTGGTCCGCTGCATCCGCCTCGATAAAACCGCTCGCGCGCGCTCGCATGACCCTCCAGGCTGACGGCCTTGGCCAGCGAAATTGCTGCATAGTCGGGGGCTGTGCTGTGGTAGTACTGTTCGGCCCGGTAGAGGCCCCAGTAGCACATTGCGCATTGCGGATCGGACCGCACGCTTTGCTCGAAGGCGCGGGCCGACTCGTAATCCCAGAAATCGTGCAGCAGATTCAATCCCTGATCGAACCATGCTTGCGCTTCGGGTGTTGCCGAAATCTCGATGTGCGCATTGCCGATACCGGTCATTTTTTGTGCAGGGGGAAGCTGCTCAGGAGGAATTTCATCCTTGGTTTCCATCACCGGGCTCGACATCCTGTCCTCTTGGAGCTGCGCCCACGAAGGAAGAATGAGAGTTGCGGCAACCAAGCCAAGGGCGAACAACGTCCGGAACAAAGATCGAGCGAGATTGTCCATTGGGCTTTGGCAATTCATCCGCGCCGGCACCGATTGTACGCTGCTCGCCTCGCGCCAGCGGTGCGCTGACGCGACGAACGAACTCCGCGTCACGCGGTACCTTCAACCCGGAGCAGCAGTCTCACTGAAAACCCGCTGCTCGCCCTAATCGTGTGACCAGGCCCTAGTGGATGGCGGCGTTCGTGCTGGGCAGGGCAAATGCGTAGTAGCCCTCCAGTGCCGGTTGGTCGAAGAAGGGCACTCCAGGCGTGAGCGGCTTGGAAGGGAGCACGCTGTTTTGACGGGTGCCGGCGGGGGTGCCGGATAAAATCGTTCCCGGCCGCGCGCTGACGACGACATATTCCCGGCCATGAACTTCATAGACCGCCGGAATCCCTTCGGGAGCAGCGGGCATCTCCGTTACCCAAAGAACCTTGCCCGTATCCTTGTCGTAGACGCGGAATTTGGAATCGGATTTCGTGCCGGAAAAGATAAGGCCGCCCGCAGTCAACGCGACTCCGCCGCGAGGCCAATAACTGCCGGTATCTGTGATGCCTTGTTGCGCGAGCCGGGCATTCTCTCCCAGGGGAATTTGCCACGCGATCGTTCCGGTGTTGAGGTCGTAGGCCGTCAGATTGGACCACGGCGGTTTCACCGCGGGAAATCCATCGCTCGAGTCCATGTAGCCATATCCCGACCAATAACGCACAGTGGCAGCATCATTGGCCTGTGCCGGCTGCCCAACAGGCGGAGGAAGAGCCTTGATCTGAGCGATCTGCTGCGGCGTCAGCTTCGCGCCGGCGGGGTTGGCGAGATAGGCAACCAATGAATCCAGCTCCGGAGAAGCCAGGTCGGGAAAGGCCGGCATAGGAGGCGATCCGTTGGTTATGGTGGCTCGTATGCGGCCAGCGCCAATGCGTGTGACGGCATCGGCTAAGGAGGGCACACCTGGAGGCTGCCCCTGCAGCTCAGCCTGATGGCACATCTCGCAGTTCTGGATGTAAAGAACGTGGCCTCGCAGCGGGGAAACCACCGGGCTGCTCGTTACCGGGGGTTTCGGCTCCAGCTTCAGCATGGAGGGCGCATTTTTGGACTGGACATAGAAGAAACCGGAAGCAGGATCCGCAGCGGCGGTACCCCAATTGGCTCCGCCGCCATTTCCGGGCATCTCGACCGTATTGCTCGTGCTTGGGGGCGTAAACAAGCCCTCATTCCGCGCGCTTGCCACTTCCTGACGAATCTGCTCGCGCTCGGCCGGATCCGCAATATAAGGATCGACATCTTCCGCGGTGAAGGATTGCCGGGCAAACGGTGGCGGAGCCGTCGGGAAAGGCTGGGTCGGCCATGCCTGTTCTCCAGGCACATTCGACTTGGGAACGGGACGCTCTTCGATCGGCCATATCGGTTTGCCGGTCACGCGGTCGAAGACATACACAAAGCCGTCTTTGCCTGGCTGCGCCACAACATCGACCTTCCGTCCGTTGTGCCTGATCGTCAGCAGTTGCGGAGCTGTGGGAAAGTCATAGTCCCACAAGTCGTGGTGGATTGCCTGGAAATGCCAAAGATACTTGCCGCTACGCGCATCGAGCGCAAGCAGAGAATCGCCGAAAAGGTTCGCGCCCAAACGGTCGGCGCCATAGAAGTCATACTTTGGGGCGGCGAGTGGAAAGTAGGCAATGCCGCGTTTTTCATCGATGGTGAATCCTGCCCAGCAATCCACTCCGCCGGAATACTTCCAGGCATCCTTCGGCCATGTGTTGTAGCCGAACTCGCCCGGATGCGGAATCGTGTGAAAGATCCAGGCCATTTTGCCCGTGATGACGTTGTAGGCGCGAATGTCTCCCGGAGCTGTTCCATATCCCTCGCCGGTCGAGGAGCCCAGAATCAGGAGATTCTCGAAGACGCGGCCGGGGGTGCGGGACTGAACATCCACAACGGTTTTTGGATCGCGGCCCAGTCCTTCGCGAAGGTCGACGTTTCCATGGTCGCCGAAGGAGTCAATGGTCTGGCCGGTGCGCGCGTCGATCGCATGCAACATATTGTTTGTTGCGAAAAAGATTCGGCGGTCACTCCGGTCTTTGCTCTCCCAATAATTGAGGCCGCGGCCAGTGAAAGATTGAGGATTGCCGTTCTCGTGAACCCAGATCTCCTTGCCTGTCGCGGCGTTCAGAGCGACGATCGAGTTGCCCTTTCCGATGACGTACATGACATCGTCCACCACGATCGGATTGGAGCCGAAGAAAACGCCGTTGTTGCCCGTCGGATAGAACCATGCCTGCTGCAACGTGCTCACATTCGACTTGTTGATCTGTGTGAGCGACGAATAGTGAGAGGAGTCGGCGCTGCCTTCATATTCGCTCCACGTGGTGTGGTCCTGGCTTTCCGCAGCATGGGCCTGAAGCAGGGGAAGACAGATGCCGATTGCGGCAACGGTTCCGGCAAAAGCGGCCAGCACCGCCATCGGCAATGCGGTCGACGCTCCGGCCCCACATCGAGATGGAAGTTCGGAAGGCGTATGGGCTCGGTTCCTGCCCATGAATCTTGCAGGTTTCACGTCGAACGACGGCCGCAGTTCTCGAAGGCGCATGGCGATCTCATTGCAGCGCAAATTTGCGTCAGCACGCAACCATACTCCCGCTGCGAGGGCATCAGCAAGAAACGGCGTACCGGATTTTACCTGGAGCGGGGCCTGCGAGCCGCGGTTTGCGGGGCTGGGCGGGGAGCCGGCGATGAGGATAATTTTGACCGTCGCAAAAAACTTGCGACCGGAGACTGTCTCCGGTTATCTATGAATTCGGAGATTGTTTTCGTTTTATTCGACGCGGCAAGCCGTCAATCCGCGGCCGGGGAATTCGAACCGGGCCGCCCCAGGAGGAACCGTATCATGCGTGTTTTTGTCACAGGCGCTACAGGTTTTATTGGTTCGGCAGTCGTTCCGGAGCTGATGGAAGCCGGCCATCAAGTGATCGGCCTTGCCCGCAGCGATGCGGGGGCTGAAGGTCTTTTGGCCGCCGGCGCCCAGGTGCAGCGAGGCAGCCTCGAAGATCTGGAGAGCCTTCGCAGCGGAGCAGCCAATGCCGATGCGGTCATCCACACCGCCTTTATCCACGATTTCTCGAAGTTTGCGGAGAACAGCGAGATCGAAAGGAAGGCGCTGGAGGCCTTGGGAGCCGCGCTTGCCGGATCGGACCGTCCCTTGATTGTCACCTCAGGACTGGCGCTTCTTGCGTCCGGCCGGCTCGCTGTCGAAAACGATCCTCCGGTTCCAGTCTCCCCGACTTATCCACGCGCTTCGGAAGCGACTGCCGAATCTCTGGCTGAGCGTGGTGTCAACACCCTGGTCGTGCGCCTGCCGCAAGTTCACGATACCCGGAAGCAAGGTCTTATCACTTACCTGATCGACGTGGCCCGGGAAAAAGGCGTTTCAGCGTACGTGGGAGAGGGACGCAACCAATGGGCGGCGGTGCACCGGCTCGATGCCGCCCATCTCTACCGGCTGGCGCTCGAGAAGGGCACGCCTGGCGGACGTTATCACGCTGTTGCCGAAGAGGGCATTCCGGTCCGCGAGATTGCAGAGGTGATCGGCCGTGGTTTGAAGGTCCCGGTTGTCTCCCTGGCGGCGGAAGAGGCGGCAAAGCATTTTCGCGGGCTCGCCCCCTTCGTCCAAATCGACCTCAAGGCCTCCAGCGCGAGAACGCAGAAGGAACTCGGATGGCAGCCGGTGCAGCCTGGGCTGGTCTTCGATCTGGAGCGTGCCCGCGCCTTCGTTGCCTAGAAGGTGAATCGAGTTGCGACCTCGATCTCCCTCGGTGTGAAGAGAAAGCCGCTGCTGTAACCGCAAAGCCGTGCTGTTCCAAGGCAATCACCCGCGATTTCCCAGGTCTCAAAATCGAGACCTGGGGCACCCAAGCCAAGTTTCGCTGGGGCACCCAAGCCAAGTTTCGCTCAAGGAAAAAGACTGAAGCCGTGCCCTTTCAAAACGGCGACTTCTTCAGAGCTTCTTTAGCGCACAGTTTCAGCCGCTGGCTGATTCTCTGCGATCCCGGAAGGCCACGTGGTGTTGAAGACCGGTGCGATGAGCTCCCTCACTTTCTCCATCAGTTCGGGCGATGGCTGAAAATCCATTGCCGTGAGCGCGTCGTCGACTTCTTCGACACTTCGCGGACCGACGATCGTGCTGGCAACGTAGGGGTGCTTGAAGCAGGCGTTGAGCGCAAGGATTGCCGGATCCGTTCCATATTCTCTGCAAAGGCTTCCGAAGGCAGCCGCAGCAGACTGAACGCTGGCCGGCGCCGGATGCCAGTCCGGTCCCGCGTTGCCGCCCAGCAGACCCATGTGCAGTGGAGAGCCGTTCATCAATCCGATTTGCCGGCGCCGCGCAACTGGCGTTAACACGGCATCCATGTCGTCCATCATCAGGTTCCAATGGCAGTAATTCAGAATGACATCGACCGGAGCAGATTCCGCGATGCGCGCAAGGATGTGCGGCCAGTAACCGGTGACGCCAACGAAGCGGACTTTGCCCTCCGCTTTCAGCCCTTCGAGGGCGGGGAGAGTCTCGTGGACGATCTGATCGATCGGCCCGAACTCCACGTCATGAATTTGAAGAATGTCGACGTAATCGGTGCGCAAGCGGCGCAGCGAGGCCTCAAAACCGCGGACCACCGCGGCTGCGGAGAAATCGAATTCGTCGAATCCGTAGCGGCCGCATTTGGTCCCCAACACCACCTCATGCCGGTGTCCTTGCAAGGCGACTCCCAACCGCTCTTCCGAAAGGGTCTTGCCATAATACGGCGAGGTATCCACCAGATTGATCCCGGCATCGATGGCGTGCCTCAAGGCGCGGGTGCAGTCTTCGAGTGGCACCGATCCATACTGGCCGCCGAAAGCGACTGTGCCAAAGCCGATAGTGGAGACGTTCAACCCCGTTTTTCCGAATGGACTGTATTTCACAAAGAACCTCCTGATGCGGCAGCCTGCCCAGCCGCAAGAATAACGGAGTGGGCCAGGGCCCGTCTTCGAGCGCAACGGGGATTCCAGTGGAAACCAAATCGGGGCGGGGCAGGAGCGACGGCGAAGGCGGGCCCTAAGCAACCAATATCGTCCGGCGGCAATACAATCTCTGCAGAGAGAAAAATGAGATTCTGGAAGACGCAAATTCCATCCAGGCTTGCGGCGATGCTTCACTGAGGTTTGTGCCAGTGCCGGAACAATCCACGCGGAGAAGGGAAACAAGATGAAAAAGCTAGTGATCGCGGGGCTCTTTGCGGCCCTTGCGGCAACCTATGCAAGCGCGCAGATCAATGCAGGCGAGGAGCAGCCCGAGCCGAGCCTGCCCTTTACGATGACCCAGGTGGCCACGTTCGATCTTCCTTGGCGGATTGCCTTCCTGCCCGATGGGCGAATGCTGATTACGGAAAAAGTGGGTGCTCTGTGGCTTGTCACGCAAAAGGGAGCCAAAACACCCGTCTCCAATGTGCCGGCCTCTTTGCATCAGGGGCAAGGCGGCATGCTCGGAGTTTTTGTTTCGCCGCACTATGCCAAGGATCATGACATTTATCTCACCTATTCCGAGCCTGGCGATGGCGGGTCGAGCCTGGCGCTTGCGCGGGCTCGACTGAAGATCGGGAAGGGCTCGGCGAGCCTGGAAGGACTGAAGGTGATTTGGCGCGATGGGGAAAGGGGCCAAGGGGGACAGTTCGGCGCGCAAGTCGCTTTTTCCCCGGACGGCAAATATCTCTTCCTCACATCTGGCGATCGTCAGCGCATGACGTCGGCCCAGGATCCCAACCAACCGCTGGGGAAAATTTTGCGCCTGACGCTCGACGGCAAGCCGGCTCCCGGCAATCCGATGGCTGGCAAGACGGGCGCGACCACCGTACCCATAATCAATCCTCCCAGGGACAGTGAAGCGGCAAAGACTGCTCCGGTGGTGAGGACCTACACGTTCCCGGGACCCAATCTGACGCCGGCCGAGACTTGGAGCACGGGGCACCGCACGCCGTATGGCCTCGCCTTCGCGCCGAACGGCCAGCTTTGGGAGGTTGAGCACGGCCCCCGGGGCGGCGATGAGCTTAACCTGATCGAGCCGGGCAAGAATTACGGATGGCCGCTGGTCTCCTATGGAGTGAACTATAACGGGGTGCCAATCCCCAGTCCGGATACCCGGCCTGATCTGGCGAAGCCGGTCATTTACTGGACGCCGGTCATCGCACCTGGCAACCTCATGTTTTACCACGGGGCGATGTTCCCGCAGTGGGACGGCTCTGGTTTCGTCAGCGGCATGTCCACCAAATCACTCAGCCGCATCACATTTGACGGCAAGGGCGGGGCTACGCCTGCGGAACGTTGGGATGTCGGTCACCGGATCCGCGACGTGGAAGAGGCACCCGACGGCGCGCTGTGGATGATCGAAGACGCCAATCCAGGGGCCCTGTGGCGCCTAACACCGAAAAGCTCGGAGTAACGCTGCCTCGGGCTGCATTGTCCTGTTGAAGGAAACCAACTATGCCTAAGACTCGGAGCCGCGGGAAGGGCAACTCTCCCGCGGCTGCCGCCGCGCGTGCGCCCTACAGCTCCGCGGCAGGCGCTGCCTGCAACGTCCGCGGCCGGATTTTCGGTGTTTACGGTATCTTGGTGGCTTTCAATGTGGCGGCGTGGCTATGGGCAATGGCGGTCTTTCGCCATCATCCTGTGCTGCTGGGCACGGCGTTGCTGGCCTATAGCTTCGGCCTCAGACACGCCGTCGATGCGGACCATATTGCGGCCATCGACAACGTCACGCGCAAGCTCATGCAAGAGGGCAAGCGCCCGGTTGCCGTCGGCTTCATGTTCTCGCTGGGTCATTCGACGATTGTCGTCGCCGGGTCGCTGCTGATCGCGTCGACTGCTCTCCTGCTGCAGCATCGGCTTGAAACTTTTCGCGCTATCAGCGGGGTCATTGGAACGCTGGTATCGACCTTCTTTCTGCTGGGGATTGCGATCCTCAATCTCGTGGTTCTGCGCTCGGTTTATCGGACCTTTCTTCGGGTACGCAGGGGCGAGCCATATGTCGAAGAGGATCTCGACCTGCTTCTCTCCAGCCGGGGATTTCTGGCGAGGTTCTTACGTCCGGTCTTTGCGCTGATTGAGCAAAGCTGGCATATGTACCCGCTCGGACTGCTTTTTGGATTGGGTTTCGACACCGCGACCGAGATTGGCGTGCTCGGAATCTCGGCATCCGAGGTGGCCAAGGGACTCTCTCTTTGGTCGATTCTGGTGTTTCCGGTCCTTTTTGCCGCGGGCATGTCGCTGATCGACACGACCGATAACATCCTCATGCTCGGGGCTTATGGATGGGCCTTTGTGAAGCCCATTCGCAAGCTCTACTACAACATCACGATTACCGCGGTTTCGGTGCTGGTGGCCTTCGCTGTAGGCGGGGTCGAAGCACTGGGCCTGATTGTCGATCAATTTCACTTCGAGGGAGTTTTCGGCAATTTGGTCCGCAAAATCAACGGGAACTTTGGAATTTTGGGCTACTGCATTGTCGGCTTCTTCGCGTTGACGTGGCTTCTATCGATTGGCTTCTACAAGTGGCGGCGGTTGGATGAAATTGAAGTCCGTGCCGACGCCATTTCGCCGTCTTAGAGGACCGGCCTAACCTAATTGGCCAATGCTTCCGGGGAATGGCCCAGACGCAAATGTCAGAACCGTAAAAAGCAGAGATCGCAGACAACGCGATCCTGTTCGCATGAATCACAGGGTCATCATTGAAGGCTTCAGGAGATCCCATGAACCAAATTCGCAAGATGTTCGCTTTTTCCGTGCTCGCAGTTCTTTTGAGCGGGGTTGCTTTTGCCCAAGACCACCACGACAACACCCATTACGTTCGGCATACTGAATGGAAGAAGGGCGCCCGCATGAATCACGATGATTGGTCTCGCGGCGATAAGGTCGACTACCGCCAACACCACCTCTCTGCGCCGCCTCGCGGCTACGAATGGCGCGAAGTAGACGGCAACTACGTTCTGGCAGCCGTTGCGACAGGTGTGATTGCTTCTGTGATTGCCGCCGCCGCGGCATCGCACTAGAGCGTTTTCCCTTTTCCGCTGCCATGGAGAGAGTGGTTAGGAGTGGCCGTTTTTCGATGAAACGGCCACGTGCGAGGCATTGTTTTTGTAAACACTTCAAGTGAAAACGCACTCGTCCGCCAGACCGGCTCCATCGCTGCAACGTTCAAACCCCGCCGAGGCCTACGCCCGGCGGGGTTCGCTGTTTTTGCGCCGGGCACGAAGCCAGCTTTGACGCACTCCGCAGACGGGAATTGCCGGGTAAGTCACCCTCATGCGCAAAAGAGAGCGTCAGGCCCAGATCCAGGAACACAGCCCAGCCATCTGCGGATATGATGATTTCGTTTTGAATTTGAGCGGAATGGAAGTCTGAAGCCGCGGCACACAAGGAGCGGATCGATGAGCATTGCGAAGATCGATGGCGGTATGGGCAGCAACCAAACGGATGCTCCGTCTTCTCCGAAGCGGCGCAGCTTCATGAAAGGCGCGGCGACGCTCGCCGCTGGTTTAGCCTCGCCGCCTCTTTTCTTAAGCGCTGCAATGGCGCAACAGAGCAGCGCACCCGCCGCGAGCGGGACGCTGGTTCCGTTTACCGGCAGCAAGATCGATTGGCATGGATACGATCGCTACGATTTCGTGGTCGACAGCAAGACTCTTGCCATCACCCCGTTTGACGCGCCCGCGGCGGAGGGCACGAGCTTTGCCATCGGAAGTCCGCAGCCGGGCCAGCGCCGCTGCGCAATCGTGGAACCGAAGACGCCCGCGGCGGGCAATCCATGGTCGTGGCGCGGCTGCTATTGGAACCACCAGCCGCAGGCCGAAGTGGAGCTGCTGCGGCGGGGCTTTCATATCGCCTATATCTCGGCCGACCAGAACCTTCATCCCGACAACGAGTGGGACGCATGGTATGCCTTTCTCACCCAGCAGCACGGGTTGGCGGCCAAGCCGGTATTTATCGGGATGAGCCGCGGCGGGGAATTTTCTTATGACTGGGCCACGGCGCATCCGGACAAAGTGACCGGCATCTACGCCGACAATCCAGGGATGGATCCGGGAGCCTTCGCGGGCCTCGGCCCGTTGGCCAAGAACGATGTTCCCGTCTTGCAAATCTGCGGCAGTATCGACCCGATCTTCGGGATGTATGGCGGCGTCATCGAGGCGATTTACAGCCATTTTGGCGGACGGATTTCAATGATGATCAAGGAGGGCTACGCGCACCATCCCCACAGCCTGGTCGATCCCAAACCGATTGCAGACTTTCTCGAAGACAGCTTTCACGAGACGGCCCCGGCGACTCCGGCGTTTGTAGTAGGCGATCGCGTCACGCGGACCTCCTACTACGGCACAGACAACGACTACCGCTACTTTGCCGACGAAAAGACGTACGTGACGTTGCGCGGGCCGCGCTTTGCCGGAAGCTATTACCGTTATTCGTTCGCATTGCCCGGCGCGCAGGGCGCGACCACCGTATCGGTCCCCAACACCGTAGCTCCGGGAACCCCGTGGGTCTATCGGATCGGTTTCGGCGGCCCGGATGCCAAAGTCGATCTTGCGCTTCTCGCCAAGGGTTTTCACATTGTGACCGGAGTTGTTGGAACCAACTCGGATGGGCCGCTGCTCAAGGATTGGGACCAGACGTACCAGCACCTGACAAGCCACGGCTTTGCCGCCAAAGCGGTGATGGAGGGCGGCGGCGGCGCGGGCGAGATTTACGAGTGGGCCATCAACAATCCGGGCAAGGTGGCCTGTATCTATGCCGAGAATCCGGAACTGCACAGCAACCTGGCCAAGACCCAGCCGCTCGACAGTCTTGCGCCGCTGGCGCAGGCCAAAGTGCCGATTCTGCATGTCTGCGGCAGCGAGGATCCCTGGCTCAAAGACAACACGCTGGTCCTCGAGCAGCGCTACAAGGCGCTGGGCGGCCCGATCCGCGTGATCCTCAAGAAGGGCGTAGGCCACTTTCCTACAGGACCGGAGGATCTTGCTCCCGTTCTCGACTTCATCACCCAAGCGGCGGCAAAGCCGGCTTGACGTGCGACGAGCCGGCGCGGCGCCGGCGCTTATTTCTGTGCGGCAAGCAACGCGCTCGGCGTCGTATCCGCCGGCAGGTCGCCCACCACGAATTGGATTGCGTTCAGCATCATCTGCGCCAGCGCAGGCGTCTCGAAAAACGTCGGCGTGTGGCCCAGCGCGCAGTTGAAGACCCGCCCTTGGCCATAGCTCTTGATCCAAGCCAGCCCATAGTCATTGTCTTGGCGCACCTTCCAGGCGCTCAGATCCGTTCGCTGCGCGTCGATGCTCAACAGAACATGCAGCTTCTTGCGCGAGTAGGGTCCGGAGGGCAGGAAGTGGTAGAACTCATCGGTATAGACAAAGCCCTTGCCGCCAAAATCCTTGGTGAGCGGGCTATCGGCGAACTGCCGCATGAGCGGACTGCCGGGGTCGTCGATTTTGAGCGTGTCCGTCTCGACGCGATGCGGTCCGGTCTGCGCGCCGATCAGCTCTCCAAACTCCGGGATGTCAGGCGAGTCGTAGCTTGAGCCGTGCAGGCCGGCCAGGCCGCCCCCTTCGCGCACAAAACGGATGAGCCCGTTCATCACCTCGGGATCGGAGAAGACCTCGCCATCGCCGCTGTTGAGAAAGACCGCGTCGTACTGCAGGATATTCGGGTATTTCAGGTTGTTCAGGTCGTTGCTGAAGATGGGCTGAAAGGCGCCGGTGTAGTCGGCCATTTTTTGCAGCGCGAAATTCGTATGCGCGGTTGTGTCGTGATAGAAAGCGCCGACGGGATTGAGGTCGATGACCAGAAGCTTCCGTGGCTTCTTCGGCGGCACCAGGGCTTTGCGGGGCAGCGCCGCCTCGATCTTCGCCTTGACGTCGGCGGGAATGCGGTCCGGCGTGGTGGGAGGAAGCAGGCGGGAATCCACTTCGATGCGGTAGCCCATCGCGGGGCGGACCAACTGCTCGAAGTTCGCGGCATCCTGCCACAGGATGTCGAATTTTCCTCCCCCTGCGCCGGCCGGCGACCATGGATCGGCATCGAGGCCGATGAAGAGCGGTTTGTTCCCACTGAACGGCCGGCGGCAGTTGACGCAGGCATTCGGATGCTCCTGCGGCGGGGGCTCCTGCTGCGCGATTTCCATGAAGAATTTCTCGAGATCGCCGGCGCCGGCGCCAAGCGGGACGTCGCGGCCGCCCGGGCCTAATCCGTCACGCTCGCGCAGATCGACTGCCATCAGGCGATCTTTGATTTCGGCCAGCCCGTCGGAGGGACGAATGCCGTTTTCCATCCATCCGGCAAGATCGGCGGCCACGCCAATGTGCGGACTCAGGCTGCCAATCGACGACATCAGCGCCGCTGGAGGGTCGATGCTCTCGATGGCGACGTTGATGCCGTTGCTCGAGGCCAGGCGGTCGAGAGTCGCGAACGACGATTGATCGGAGGGCGCCGGGACGATGACGGTTTCCACGCCCAGTCCTTTGGCAAACGCGAGAAGCTGGCCGATCGAAGCCTCATCGGCAGGCAACTGATTCACCCGGTAGGCAGGCATGGTCAGACGCAGATCATGGAGCCGGGCCTTGACCGCCGCAATCTCTTCCGCCGAGAGATGGTAGTCCAGCGGCTTGCTGATCTCCGGGCTGACATTGTGGTCGTTATCGCCGGCGATGGTGGCCAGGCCGAGAGCGTCGGCAAGCTCCGCCGATTCGAAAAAGGTCACGTTGGGAAAGACGCCGGAGAAAATGCCCACGCGCCAGCCCAGCACGACATCGACAGAAACCCGAATCTGCGCGTTGTCGACAGAAGTCCGTATCGATTTGGCTCCTGGCCGGTCGCCGCGAGCCTGCGCCATTGCGGGGAAAGAGGCCGGCAGCAAGAACAGGCCGGCAGCGGCAATCGCGAAGAGGCGGGTGAGACGTTTCATGGGGCGAACCTCCGAAGGCATTGCGTGAAAATCGTGTAAGACTAGCTATTGCTGCATTTACGTAAACTTAACAATCTATCGCTTTAGGAATCAAGTTCTCGTTGCCCGGGCTTGGCCCACCGGTTCCGCCGGCCCGAAACCGGCCCACGGGCTGAGTGGGATAACCGTGACATCGACGACGCCCGCGCGGGTGAACGGCAGGGTCTGCAAAATCGTCCATACCTGTTCCCGGCTTTCCGCCTCCCAAAGAATGCAGGCACCCGCGGTGTCTTCGCGATGCCAGAGCTGGCGGATCAATCCGGCAGCATACAACGCGCGGGCCTTCTCGACCTCTTCCGCGCGCATTTCGGCGGAAGGCGTTCCGGAGAAATCTGGGCGGCGATGCGATATCGAGAGAAACTGCATGGAACGTGAACCCTCGGAAGCCGTGAAAATCGGGCGCGGACGAGCCGCCGTCGCAGGCTCTAATCTCCCAAGATCGCGACTGCCCGCACGGGGGCGCCGGTGGTGTTGACCCACTTCACCGGGAACAAGCTCAGTTTGAAGCCATGGCCGGGGAGCAGGTCGAGATTCGTCAGATTTTCGAGGTGGTAATACTCCCGCGTCAGCATCACGCGATGTGCCTCCCAGAATTTTTTGCGCTCGAACATCGCCCAAACGGGCGGGTCGAAGGTGACCGCATCGATGCCGGTCATCTTCACTCCCTGGTCGAGCAGCCAATGCGTCGCTTCTCCGGTCATTCCGACGTGATCGGTGAGGTATTTTTCGCTGTCCTGGATTTTTCCGGCCCCGGTGTAGATCAGCACAATGTCCAGCGGCTTGATCGTGTATTGAATCTTGGCGAGAGCCTGCTCAAGATCGTCGACCGTAATGCCCGCGCCCTTCGGCAGATGGCTGAGGTCGAGGCAAACGCCGTCTCCATAGCAATACTCCAGAGGAATCGACTCGGGACCGCCCGCATCCGGGCGCATGTGGCGCAAGGAGTCCATGTGGGTCCCGATGTGATCGCCGAGCACGATCATGCAATGCGCAGTCAGATGCTTGACTCCGTGCTTCGCCGCGCCAATGCGCTCGGCAAACCCTTCCCAGGTTTCGTACATCACGAGCGCGGGACGAACGACCCGGGGAAAGGTGACCATCTCGTTATGTACGGGCATGCTCAGGTCAATCAGTTGTCGGGCCATGGAGAGATTCAGTCCTTCATCGGCAACCGCGACAGCGGCGAGGCTTAAGGCATTTTCGGAAATACTGTGAACTTTTGAGGTCCCGATAGGTGGATTTTTCTTGAGAAAAAAATCCACTCCGGACCTGCGGCTTCGGTCTACACCATTTCCGAAAATGCTTAGCGAGTTCCAGAAGCGCGGGAGAATCCTAACGGATCGCTCGGATGGGTCGCAAGTGGATGAACGGTGATGGTGAGGTAAGGGAAGAGCGGCAGGGAAGAAAGCGCGTGGTGAAGCTGGTCACAATTCTCGGCAGACCAAATGCCCCAATTCGCGCGCTGGCCGGGAATCCGCCACAGGCGCACCAGCGTGCCTGCAGCGGCGAGCTCGAGGCTCCTCGCCGCTTCCTGTTCGCGCAGAAGCTTCTCCTGCTCGGGGCCTCCGTCGATGCGTCCGACTACGATATGAACGAGGAATTCCATCTGCTCTCTTTCGAATGCCGGCGCGCATGCGAGCCTGACAATGGTTTATGGTTTCAGCGCCATCCTGCGGCGCACTTCGGCAACGACTTGCTCCGGCCCAGGCATCAGCGCCCGCTGCAAATTGGGCGCGGCGGGAACGCGTATGTCGGGCGCGGCAATACGCGTCACGTCGAGCGCGCGTTGGCGGCCGAGCGATTCGTGGAGGCGCGCGGCAATCTCCGCCCCGAAGCCTCCGGTGCGGTTCGCTTCATGCAAGACAACGACGCGGCCTGCGGCCATTTCGACTGCCTCGCGAAGGCCGTCCTGATCGAGCGGGCATAGCCAGCGCAGATCGAGAACCGCCACGTCCACTCCCTCTTCCGCCAGCTTGGCGGCGGCTTCGAGAGCGGTCCGCAGCATCGTGCCCCAGGTCACGATCGCGATGTCCCGGCCCTTGCGGTGAAGGCGCGACTTGCCCATCGGCTCGATCTCGTCCGACAGGGTGACTTCCGCTGTGCTCTGGTAGAGAGATCGCGCCTCGAAGATCACGCATGGATCATCCGCGGCCGCGGCGGTACGCAGGATGCCATAGGCGTCCTGCGGCGTCGAGGGAACCGCGATCCTGAGTCCTGGAATATGGGCGAGCAGCGCTTCGAGACTCTGGGAGTGCTGGGCGCACGATCCAGGAGTGACCCCTTGCTGGGTGCGGACGACGATCGGGGCAGCGGACTTGCCGCCGGTGACATAACGCACGTTGGCCGCCTGATTGATGATCTGATCCAAGGCCACCAGCATGAAGTCGGCCCACATGATTTCGACAATGGGCTTGATGCCGGTGATGGCCGCGCCTACCGCCGCGCCCAGGATGGCGCTCTCCGCGATGGGCGTGTCGAAAACTCTGGCTTCGCCAAATCTTTTTTGCAGGCCGCGGGTGGCGCCAAAAATTCCTCCCGCGCGCCCCACATCTTCGCCGTAGACGACAACCTCGGGACGGGTCTCGAGTTCACGCGAGAGCGCCTCGTTCACAGCCTGGATGTAGCTGATGGTTTTTGTCTCCGCGGCCGGGGATGGGGAGCCCGCGAGACGATGCGAGGATGGCCGGCCGGGAGCATTCTCCGCCCAGACGTGCCGCGCCGCGATCGCCGCATCCGGCGGAGGCGACTGGAGCACGCGTTCCTGAATCTCGCCCATCTCTGCTTCGACCGAGGCGGCAAGGGACTGAAAAGCTTCCTGAGTGAGCGCGCCGGACGCGATCAATTTGGCGGCAAAGCTTTGGATGGGGTCCCTGGCCTGGGCCTGGTCGCGATCCTCCTTGCTCCGGTAATGCTCGATGTCGCGGTTGTAGTGGCCCCACAATCTGGGCACCCGGCATTCGATCAGCGCAGGGCCGGCGCCGCCGCGCGCCCGCTCGGCCGCTTGTGCGATGGTGTCGCGGACGACGACCGGGTCGGCGCCGTCGATCGTGACCCCGGGAATTCCATATCCGCCGGCGCGCTGCGCGATCCGGCTGACCTTGAACGTGACATCGGTCGCGGTCAGCTCCGACCATCCGTTGTTCTCGCAGAGAATCAAGAGCGGAAGGCTTCTCGCGGCCGCGAAGGCCAGCCCCTCGTGGGTCGCGCCCTGATTGAACGCGCCATCGCCCAGAGAGACCACGGCGACATTTCCATTGGCGCGCAGGGCGTTGGCCATCGCGACGCCGCAGGCAATCGGCACTCCTGCGCCTACGATGGAAGTCTCGCCGATAAAGCGGCGCTCCGGCGCCATCATGTAAGCGGAGCCGCCGCGGCCCTGGTTGACTCCAATGCTGCGGTGGCAGATCTCGCCGAAAACCTCGAGAGGCGAAAGCCCCGAGGCCAGGGCCCAACCGTGCCCGCGGTAGGTGGCGACGACCTGGTCATCCTTGCGGAGCGCGGCCAGAGCGCCTACCGGCACCGCCTCCTGACCGGCACAGAGATGCGCCGAACCGATCACGAGCGGAGGGGTCCTTCCGCTCAGCTCAAGCGTCCGTCGCTCGAGCTCGCGAATGAGCAGCATCTCGCGGAGAAGCGCCACAAGGTGGGCGCTGCCATTCTTGTCTTGTGTGTCCGGCGCGCTCGAGACGGCAGAATTCATCGCTGGTTTCCTCGCATTCATCACCCTAGTGACGGTTAGAGCTTGGCGTCAAGAAGGGCCTTTCGCGGGCTTTGGCGCCGGGCCGCGCTGACGCGGCGCCGGAATTTGAGGGCGCAGCTACCGGGTGACGATCGCACTCTGTTGCGCGAGGCGCCCTACCGCCTCCCAATCGACAACGATGCCGGCGCCCGGCTCCTCGCTGGGGCTTAACAATCCTTGCTGCGCCGACGGAAGATTGCGCAGGATCCGATCGATAGGGTCGGCTCCGGCAGTGGACGGGATCATCTCCACTCCTTCGACGTTGGGGAAGGCGCAGGCGAGATGAACATGCAGCGGCGAGAAGACATGCGGCAGCACCGTTCTGCCCGCGCCTGCGGCAAGACCGATGGCCTCAATGGCGCCGGTAATGCCGCCAATGGTGGTGGCATCCACGCGCAGAATGTCGATGCCGCCAATCAGATCCGCGACGACACCGGCGCCGAAGACGTCTTCTCCCGCAGCGACCGGCGTCTCCATCTCGCTGCGAAGCTCCCGGGTAAGCGAGATGTCGGAAGCGGAAAAGGGATCTTCGAGGAAGCTCAGCTCCATGGCGTCGAGATCGCGGCAGAGACGCTTGGCCTCGGTCAGCGTTCGCCAGCTCCAATGCGCATCCGCGGCAACATATCCCGGCCGCTTTTCGGCGACCGCGGAGACATATTTGCGGTCAAAACCAGCATCGTCGCCCTTGAGCATGATCTTGACCCGCTGGTATCCGCCATCCGCGAGGGCCAGCACCTCGTCAACAACATCGGGAATGGAGCGCTGGTCGACGTAGTAGCCTGCGACCATGGTGACCGGGGCCGACTTCCGCAGCCGGCCGAGGAGCTCGACCAACGGCATGCCGGCCTTTTTACACGCGATATCCCACAGCGCGATGTCGATCATGCTCAAGCCGCGGGTGAGAGCCGCGCGGGCGGGAAGATTCGATTGCTCAAGCGAGAAAAGAATCTCGCGGCGCATTTGGACATCCGCACCCACAATGCGCTGCGCCATCTTTTTCAGCGTTTCCAACAGAGGAGTGCCGCGAGAATAGCCGACAGCCTCGCCGGCGATGCCGGAGTCCGTTTCCACGCGAAGCACGACGTAGTCGCGAGTGCGGATCTCGACCGGCCCCAGCCGCAGCACGCGAGGAAGAGGAATCTGGCATTCACCGAGTTGGATTTTTGTAATGCGCACGTTCTTGGCCTTTGGATCCTTTGAAGAATTTTCCCGGATGGAAGAAGACCGGTGGTTCGGGCAACGGCCTCCCAGAGGACAGACGGCTATTTTTGCGGCAGGGCAAAGACATAATAGCCCTGGGCCTCAGGCTTTCCTGCCTTCCAGGCGAAACCTTCTCCCGGCGCGGTTTGGGGCGGGTGTCCCGCCGCACAAAAGACAACGTATTCGCGGCCGTCAATCTCGTAGATTGCCGGCAGGCCCTCGGGATTGGCGCCGATCTCCTGCTCCCATAGCAGCTTTCCGCTGTCTTTATCGTAGGCGTGGATCGTGCGGTCGGACCAGGACGCGATGAAGACCAGGCCGCCGGCAGTGACCAAAGGAGAATTGCGGTTCGCGGCGAGAGTCACCTTGGCGGAGCCCGTGTTGGTGATACCTTTGGCCGCCAGCCCCGGCACAACCCCCAGCGGAGTCCGCCAATCGATCGTGCCGGTGTTGAGGTTGATCGCAACCAGCGAGGTCCACGGCGGACTGATCGCGGGTAGGCCGTTGCTGCCAAGAATACGGTTCTCGTAGGTGCCAAAATAACGCTTGATGCCCGGCGGCGCGGGAATTCTCTCCATGCCTCCGCCGGCGCCGCGGGTCCGCACCGGAGCGGCGGCCGCGGGGTTCGAGACATACGCGGCCAACGCCGCCACATCGCTCCCGGAAAGATCGGGAAATGCCGGCATCTCGCCCTCGCCATGAGCGAGCGTCTGTTTGAATTTGTCGATCCCGATGTCTTTGGGCGACATGATTCCGCCGGTGCGGTCAGGACCGTGGCAGGTCTGGCACATCTGGGAATAGAGAATATGCCCCGTGGTCTCGGGCGTGGCTCCAGGGGGAATGCGGATCGCGACCCGCGGTTTCAGCGCCGGTTTGAGCTCGGGCGAATCCGAGGTCCTGATGTAGAGGATTCCCGTCGCGGGATCCGCGGCCACATTTCCCCAATTCGCTCCTCCGTCGTCGGCAGGGATCTCGATGGAGTCGCTCTTGTCGGTTCCGGGAGTAAAGATTCCATGATTGTTCGTGCTGGCCAGGATGCCGAGGATCTTCGCCCGGTCGTCGTCATTCAAATACGGATCGATATCGGCGGCGGTGAAGCTCTGGCGCGCAAATGGCGGAGGTTTGGTTGGGACCGGCTGGGTAGGCCAAGACTCCTCGCCCGGCGCGTCGCTCTTGGGAACGGGGCGCTCCTCGATCGGCCACAGCGGCTCACCCGTGACACGGTTGAAGGCGAAAACGAAGCCGCTCTTGGTGGCCTGCGCCACGATGTCGACCTTCTTGCCGTCGTGAACCACCGTCAGAAGCTTGGGACCCGCAGTTGGATCGTAGTCCCAAAGGTCATGGTGCACGGTCTGGAAATACCAGACGCGTTTGCCGGTGCGGAGATCGAGCGCCAGGAGGCAATCGCCGAATAGATCCGCTCCGATGCGATCGCCGCCCCAGTAGTCGTAGGTGGAGGAGCCCAGAGGGAAGTATCCGATGCCGCGTTTCTCATCGATCGAGAACTCGCCCCAGACATTCACGCCGCCAGCATACGTCCATGCATCCTTGGGCCACGTGTCGTAACCAAATTCGCCGGGGTGGGGAATTGTATGGAAACTCCAGACCGTCTTTCCCGTCAGAACATCGAAAGCGCGGATATCTCCCGGCGGAGAGCCATAGGCTTCGCTGGTCGCCGAGCCCAAAATCAGCAGATTTCCGAAGAGGTGTCCCGGAGTTCCGGTCTGGATCTCGGGAATCGTCTTGGGATCGCGGCCCAGGCCTTCTCGCAGATCGACTTTGCCGCCCTCTCCGAAGGTGGTGATCGGAGAGCCCGTGCGCGCATCGAGCTCCTGAAGTTCGCTATCGGCGGAAAAGATCAGCCTGCGGTCCTGGCGATCTTGGCTCTCCCAGTAATTGATTCCGCGATCCATCAGATTCCCGTCGACCGGGTGGGACCAGATGGGTTTGCCGGAAGCGGCGTCGAGCGCGACGATCGTGTCGTTCGCGCCCAACACGTACATCACTCCGTGGGCGATCAGGGGAGAGAAGTTAAATCTGGCGCTCGCACCCGGCACCGGATAGAACCAGGCCTGGGTGAGATCTTTCACATTGTCTTTGTCGATCTGTTGCAGAGCGGAATACTGCATGGCGTCCGGGCCGCCGCCATAATCGTTCCAGTCCGCATTCTTCCCGCGTTGCGCCGCCTGAGCGCCCTCAAAAGCCGCCAGACAGCACAGGCTCAGGACGCACACTCGCAGCTTTCGCTTGTTCGCGCTCATTTTTGAAGAGGAAGTCCGCAGGCGGACACAGGGCAACCTTATATAGAGCGGCTGAACTGACTGTCAAGAAACGGGTTCGGGAGCCGCAAAGTTCACAGTCGCGGCCGCATATGCCGTCAAGTGTCTGCTGCTCCGTAGAGAACGGCTTGTCCTGTTAAATCTGACGTCTCAGCACATCGATCTCTCTGCTATGCCGCTTGATATTTGATTCATGACTGGCAATTTTGCGATGAATCTCCTGAATCTTCCTTGCTGCGTCTGCGGATGTTTTCGGATCTGTCATCACGCTTTTTTCCCTTCCTTTGACAACATCAATTTGCATTCAACCCCATCGCTCGGCTCTGCAGCTTAGCCTTCCATCGGCTCTCCATCGCCAGAATCTCTTCAATTCCTGCAGCACTCCCAGCAACCTCAAGAATGGAAACTTGATAATCGCTAAATTCGCGACTCTTGAGTCGAATATTCCCGCCATGCCCATTACGAACATACTCCTTCCATCGCGCCAGAAATCCGCCGTCTCCCCAAGCTGAGCCAACATAGTGCTCCTTCGTTCGCGGGCACGTCAGCAGGTACACGCCATTCACCTCTTCCAGCTTCGCATTCCAGTCGCGGGGCAACGCCTCAATTTGAGAAAGTTGCCTCAAAAAATGAAGATAGCCCGGAAAAGGCGGCTCTTTGGATCGCAGGTGTAGCTCCGTTATAGGTTTGTTCTGCTTTTCGGCACGCTGCACCCAAGCGCGCTCGCCATCTCCCCAGTCAACAAAGAGCATTCCTGCAAGATGAGTAAAACGCTCTTCCTCTTTCAGATCGTACACATCGCAACTGCCTGCCCGTTGGGTTCCAGCGACATACGGGTGAGGGCTATCGCTTTCCAACAAACCCTTATACTTGGCGCCATACATGCCCACAAACACGGTGCGTTTATCGGGAGTAGCCACGAAAGAGGCCCAGTGAGTCGCCCGCGAAAATCTTTTCTTACGGTCGAGCCGTTGCCAAGATTGGTAGAGCAACAGCTTTTCGGGAGCATTGCACCAGAGATCATATACCGTGCCTGTAACGCCTTTTCGATTGTCCTGATGCCGCAGCAGGATTACTGTTTCCGGTGCTATCCCACACTGTTCGAGTAATGAATTGAACTTGAAACCTATAGACACTATTTTTCTCCAAGGCTCAACGGGAAGATATTATATATCTTCCCGTAAGAAGGTGGCCTTGTGTGTTTTCGGATCACTCGGTAACCGATCTAATAGCGAATAGCAGGGCATTCTAAGTGACCGGCGAAACCGCGGAAGAATACTTCAGGTATCAATTTGGAAACGTTTCCCCAAAGCGAATGCCCGAAGGTGGCAACGTCGCAATTGCAGACCCCTCTTAGAAAAAGAGGCAAGTTTAGCGCCTCTTGTCTTTCTAGTTTGCTGGCTCGCGATTGCGATCGAAGATGTGTCCGAGCTTCCGCTGCTTGACTTCGAGATAGCGCTCGAAGCTCTGCAGAGGCTCGACCTCGGCGGAGATTCTTTCAACCACGCGGATGCCCGCCGCTTCCAACGCATGCACCTTGTCCGGATTGTTGGTGATGAGCCGGACGGAAGCGACACCGAGATGCTTGAGAATCTGGGCAGGGAACTCGAATTCGCGGCAATCGGCTTTGTAACCCAGCTGCAGGTTGGCCTCGACGGTATCGAGCCCTTGATCTTGCAGCTCGTAGGCACGAAGCTTGCCCATGAGCCCGATGCCGCGTCCTTCCTGCTCTTCGTAAATGAGGATCCCGGCGCCGGCGTCCGCGATCCGCTTCAGGGCCAGTTCCAGTTGCGGCCGGCAGTCGCAGCGCAGCGAGCCGAAGACATCGCCGGTGAGGCATTGGGAGTGGATACGGACCACGGGCGGCGCGCTGAGAATGTCGCCCATGACCATGGCGACGGCATTCTCCGTCTCGCCGGCGTCCGCGTTTTCCGTTCCGCAGGGCTCGGCGTCGACATTCCGGGCGGTGAATCCGAGGATGCGGAAGTGGCCCCAGCGCGTGGGAAAATCGGCGTCCGCCTGCTGCTGGACGTTCTGGATGGTCATAGTCGATTAGATCGTCTTTCGCCGCGGGATGTCCAGCGAACCGGCCGGAAGCGATAGAGTAGAGGCGTGTACGAACCAAAACTGGTTCTGATCTCCGTTCTGGTGAAGCTGGGCGTGGCCGCAGCCGTTTCAAGCGCCCTCGCGCGATCGCGCGTCTTTCAAAGACTGCTTTTCGCCGAACACCGGAGCAGAACGCAATTGCTGGCTCTGGTGGCATTCATCTGCATCCCTCTCACGTTGGGAGTGTGGGTCCGGGTAAGCGTGCAGAACTTTCTGGCCGCGGATATCGCGTTCGAAACGGTGATTATTCTCGGCATCCTTTTAGGCCCAGTCGCGGCGCTGAGCGGCGCGGTCCTGTTGTCGGCGCCGGCGATGCTGCATCGCGAGTATCTGACCTTGCCTTTTTTGCTGGTGGTGGGAATCGTTTCCGCGCTCTATCGGCAGTCGGTCGACGAGGAGGAAGTGTGGTCCTTTTCTCCCCTGATCGATCTCAGCATCTACCGCTGGGTACGGCGCAATCTTCCCCGCCCGCGCTTCGATCCGCAGATTCTTCTGCTGGCGCTCATCGTGGGAATGCAGATCGTCCGCATGTGGCTGGGGCGGCTTTACCCCGGCTGGATCTTCACGCTGAATTCGCCCGGTTGGGCGGTCAAGGTTGCCGTTTGCGTCTGCCCCGCGGTCGTGGTCGCGATCGAGCTCAAGATCTGGAATGCAAGCCGCATCGAGCTGAAACTCGAGGAGCAAAAGCGCCTTTTGGTGGAGGCGCGTTTCGATGCCTTGCAGCGGCAGATCAATCCTCACTTCCTCTTCAATACTCTGAACTCGATCGCCTCTCTGGTGCGCTTTCGCCCGGAGCTGGCGCGGGAGATGATCGTGCGCCTGGCCAACATTCTTCGCACCCTGCTCAAGGAGCATGAGGCCTACGTCCCCTTCCGCGAAGAGCTGGGATTTACCGACGACTACCTGGGCATTGAAGTCGTGCGCTTCGGAGAGGAGAAGCTCAAGGTCGTCAAGGAGATCGATCCGCAGTCGTTGGAGATCCTTGTGCCCTGCATGCTGCTGCAGCCGCTGATTGAAAACAGCATCAAGCATGGATTGGAGCCTCGTCTGCACGGCGGTACGGTGATTCTGCGCAGCCGTATCGAACCGGACAAGATGATCGTTGAAGTAGAAGACGACGGTGTGGGCATGGTGGAGGGCCGCGCTCCGGCGCATGGCCTGGCGGAGCGCGGGACCGGCATCGGCATGCGCAATGTGCGTGAGCGCCTGGAGGTGCTTTACGGAAGCGGCGCGCTTTTTGAAGTGCTCAGCAGCCCGGGGCGCGGTACCCGGGTGACCATCGAGATTCCGCTCGCGCCCAGTCACGTGGCGCTTGCCGCTCAATCGCCGGCGCGATCGAGAACCGTCTCATAGTAACTTTCGTAAAGCGGAATGATGCGGGTGGAACAGTAGCGTTCGCGCGCCGCGCGCCGGCAAGCCTCGCCCATTGTGGCCAGCCTGAGCGGATCTTCAAGCAAGCCGAGGGCGCCTTCGGCCATCGCTTCGATATCGCCCACGGGAAACAACCGGCCCGTCACCCCATCCTCAATGAGCTCCGGCACCCCGCCGACCCGGGTCGCGATCGTGGGAACCTTGCAGGCCATGGCCTCGAGCGCGGCCAATCCGAACGACTCCATCTCGCTCGGCATCAGCATCAGGTCGGCGAGCGGCAGCAGCTCATTGACCTGGTCCTGTTTCCCGAGAAAGTGAATGCGGTGGTGAATGCCCTTGCTGGTCGCGAGCCACTCCGCTGCCGAGCGGTCAGGCCCGTCGCCCACCAGGAGGAGCCGGGCAGGCATCCGTGCCGCGACCCGTGCGAAGATCTCGACCGCATCGAGCACGCGCTTCACCGGACGGAAATTCGACAGGTGCAGCAAGATCTTTTCATCCGGTTTGGCATAGCGTGCCCGCGCCTCGGCTCGGCCCGCCCCCAGGGGCGTGTAGAGGTCGCAGTTCACGAAATTTGGAATGACTTCTATCGGACGAGTGATCCCGAAGTCGTCCACCGTCTTTTCGCGCAGGTAGCTCGAAACGGAGGTCACTCCATTGCTCTTCTCAATGCCAAAGCGCGTGATCGGCAGATAGGAACGGTCCGTGCCTACCAGAGTGATATCGGTGCCGTGGAGGGTTGTGACGAAGGGAAGCGACCGCCGGTTGGCAAGCATTTGCTGGGCAAGCAGGGCGCAGACCGAGTGAGGAATTGCATAGTGGACGTGCAGCAGATCGAGCTCGTAGTACTCGGCGACCTCCGACATCCGGGTCGCGAGGGCGAGATCGTAGGGTGGATATTGAAAGAGCGGGTAGTTGGTCACCGCGACTTCGTGAAAGAAAATTCCGCTTTCGCGTCCGGTCAGCCGGAAGGGCTCCGAATAAGTAATGAAGTGCACCTGGTGGCCGCGGGCAGCCAGCTCGATGCCCAGCTCCGTAGCCACTACGCCGCTGCCACCGTACGTGGGATAACAGGTAATGCCGATCTTCATGCGAAAGGGCTCCTGAGGCGACCCACCTAAAGTTAACGCATTTTCGCTTTTAGGATGAACTGGTGAGCCCGGTTAAGTGCGGCCGGTTCTTTGATCGAACGGCCGCGTTCACAGCAGTTGTCAGGTGCGGACCTAAAGCGAAAATGCTTTAGTCGCGCACGCTTTCGAGCACAAGGTCACGAAAGCTCACCAGGCGAAAATTGGGGTCGTGGCCGCGCCGCGGCGGAACCGTTGCGAGCAGCGCGCTGCGTTCCATCTCGCGCGAGTCGCGCAGACGGGTTGCTGTCCGGTCGAGGACCGCATCCCGGTATCCGGGATGGCAGACCAGCTCCCAAACTCCATCGGGCATCGCCTGGAGCAGGGAAGAAAGCGCGGCTTGGTCGAGGCTTCCGGTGGCGAGCATCCCGATGCTGCCGTCCGTGGTGTGAATTCCGTTTTCGCGCGCGGCGCGGGCGAAGGCGAAGCCGGGGATGCGCAAGGCGTGAACTTCCAGGCGGCGCAGACGGCCCGCTCCTGGAGTGGCGCGTAAGCTCCAGCCCGGCTCGAAGGGATTGCGCATGGCACGAATGCCGCACGCTTTTGCCGCGCGCAGCAGGGGATCGAGTACCCGGGAAAAAATGTGGGTGTGCTTGTGGCTGTCGAGATGCGTGACTTGAATGCCGCACGATTGCAGGCGGCGGATCTGCGCGCAAGCCTCGGCCTCGATTTCTTGTTTCCGGATACGTCCCAACCACAAATCGCGAATGAAGGCGGTGAGCTGGGGACGGAAACAGCCGGAGGCGGGGTTGCCGGGATCGAGAAGCGAGCGCACTTCGCTGGCGGGCAAAACTGGAACACCGTCTGTCAAAACAATGTGACAACCGACGCCCAAGGCGGGCTCCGCGAGGGCCAGCTCGGCGGCGGCGGAAAAAAAAGGCCCGGCGGCCATCAATGTTGTGGAAGAGAGAGCGCCCGCACGAGCAAGCTCGGCGATTGCGGAATTGACGCCTGGCGCGAGGCCAAAGTCGTCGGCGTTGACGATCAGGCGTTTCACAAGGAGAGACCCTAGTTTATCAAGTTCGCGCGGCGGCGATTTCTCACAGCAGAGGCGGACCAATCGAAGCACGCCGATGGCGCCCGCAAGGCAACATCGCATGGTTTAATAGATCTGTCCGCCTTACTCGATCGTCGTTTCCGGCGCTCGGAATTCGATGACAGACCCTAACCACCGTAAGGAAAGTCGACGCCATGCTGTGGAAGTTCTTCAAGCTCCTCGGAGTGCGGTCACGAACCTGGTATTTGCTAGGGATCGCCGCCGTAGGACAGGCCACGGCATGGGGCCAATCGGCTCCGGGCACGACGGTTTATAGCGTTCCCAATATCTTCGAGCCTCATTCCGGCTCCGCGAATCTGTTGTACTCGATCTCGCTGTTCACGCTCGAGATCACCGGCGCGATTTTTGTCGTTGTGGCGGGGCTGTGGTTGTACGTCATCGTCCGGTTTCGCAACGAAGATCAGCTCAGCGAGCCGCCGCAGATCTATGGGAGCGCCCAGATCGAGCTTTCCTGGACGGTCATTCCCATCCTGATCGTCGTGGTTTTGTTTCTCACGACCGCGCGCATCCTTTTTGCGGTGCAGGACAGGCCGGCGCCGCCCGGCGCTCTGCATGTCGACGTTGTGGGACACCAGTTTTGGTGGGAGTTTCGCTATCGGAAATATGGATTTGTAACCGCCAACGAGCTCCATGTGCCGGTCAGCCCGCCGAGGGCGGCGGAGCCGACCTATCTCACCCTGCTTTCCGGAGACGTGGATCACAGTTTCTGGGTACCGGCGCTCTTTGGAAAAATCGATTCCATCCCCAACAAGGTCAATTCGATGTGGTTCGATCCGGACACTACCGGCATTTATCTGGGGCAATGCGCTCAATTCTGCGGCACCGCGCATGCGCAGATGCTCTTGCGCGTCTACGTGCAGACGCCGGAGGATTTTGCCGCTTGGCTGAAAAATCAGGAGGCTCCGGCAGTGCAAGATCCGTCTGTCGCGCAGGGCCGGCAAATCTTTGAATCGCAATCCTGCGTAAGCTGCCATGCCATCCGCGGCACGGCGGCGCACGGAACCTACGGTCCGGACCTCACGCATATGATGAGCCGCGATACGCTCGCCTCCGGCGTGATCGCCAACAACCTGGCGAATCTCAAGAGCTGGATTAAGGATCCGCAGGCCATCAAGCCCGGAAGCATGATGCCTGCAATGCAGTTGAGCGATGAGCAGATCGATCAGGTCGCCGCTTATCTCTCCACCCTAAAGTAGCGGGACACGGTAGAAGGAGTCGTTCGTGGCAGATTCGACATACCCCATCGGCGGTTCTCTGGAGCTCCCGCGCGTGGAGCAGCCCAGAACGTGGCTTGAAACGCTGCAAGATTGGGTAATTACGGTAGACCATAAGCGGCTGGGCCTGATGTACATGGGTTATGCGCTGGTCTTCCTGATCGTCGGCGGCGTGGAAGCGATGCTGATGCGCATCCAACTCGCCCGGCCGAACAACGGCTTCATTTCGCCGGAGGTCTACAACCGCATCTTCACCATGCACGGCACCACCATGGTCTTCCTGATGGGAATGCCGATGCTGATCGGATTTGCCAATTATCTGGTGCCGTTGATGATCGGCGCGCGCGACATGGCATTTCCGCGCCTGAATGCCTTCAGCTTCTGGATGACGGCGCTCGGCGGACTGCTCCTCTATTACAGCTTTGTCGGCGGCGTCGGCCTGCAGGGCGCCGGAAGCGCGCCCGATACCACATGGTGGGCGTATGCTCCGCTCACGGAACGAGCTTTTTCCCGCGGGCACACCATGGACTACTGGGCGCTCTCGTTGATCGTGAGCGGCTTCGGCACCGTGGGTGCGGCCGTCAACCTGATCGCGACCACGCTCTGCATGCGCTGCAAGGGGATGACCTTGATGCGCATGCCGCTCTTCGTATGGCTGAATCTCGTGGTCGGCACGCTGCTCCTGGTAGCCATCACGCCGCTCACGGCAGCGCAGATCATGCTCATCATCGATCGCTACCTCGGCGGCCATTTCTTCGATGCCTCGGCCGGCGGCTCACCGGTGATGTGGAATCATTTTTTCTGGATCTTCGGACATCCCGAGGTCTACGTCCTGGTGCTTCCGGCCTTTGCCATTGCCAATGAGATTATTCCCGTCTTCTCGCGCAAGGCGATCTTCGGATATCCGGCGATGGTGGCGGCATCGGTCGGAATCGGCTTCATCAGCCTCGGCGTGTGGGCGCACCACATGTTCACCGTGGGCATGGATTCGACCTCGAATGCATTCTTCGTGCTTTCGTCGGAGTTGGTGGGGGTCCCCACCGGGATCAAGATCTTCAACTGGATTGCGACGATGTGGGGCGGAAAAATTCGCTTCCAGACGCCGATGCTTTTCTGCACCGCCTTCGTGATTCAGTTTCTCTTCGCCGGGCTCACCGGCATCATGCTCTCCGTTGCTCCCTTCGATTGGCAGTTGCACAACTCCTACTTCGTCGTGGCGCATTTCCACTACGTGCTGGTGGGAGCGATTGTCGTCTGCTTCTTCGCCGCCTTTTATTACTGGTATCCCAAGATGACCGGCAAGATGCTCAACGAGACCATGGGCAAGTGGCACTTCTGGCTCTTCATTCTGGGCTTCCACATGACCTTTGACCTGATGCATATTCCCGGCCTGCTGGGGATGCCGCGCTCGATTTACACCTATGAGGCGGATCGCGGGTGGGGTGGATGGAACATGCTGGTGACGATCGGCGCGGCGATCCAGGCGATCGCGATTCTCCTCTTTTTCTTCAATTTGGTTTACTCCTACTTCCGCGGCGCCGCCGCCGGTCCCGATCCCTGGGATGCCTGGACCCTGGAGTGGACGACCTCTTCGCCTCCGCCGGTCTACAATTTCGCGGCCGATCCGGTGGTGGCGAGCCGCAGACCGCTCTGGGATTTGAAGCATCCGGAAGACACCGATTCGAGATACGAGTGAAGATGCATTGCGAGGCGGAGTGAGGCGAAAGAAACGATGAGCACAGTCACAGCATCGCTCGAACACGGCCAATCCAGCAGCGACTGGCCCATGCCCGACAAAGGCGTGGTGGGAATGGTCTCGCTGATCGTGGCTGAGAGCGCGATCTTCACCATCTTCGTCATTGCCTACATCTATTACATCGGCAAGAGCCTCTCCGGACCTACGCCGCGGCAAGTGCTCGAGGTTCCGGTCTGGAACACGGTGTGCCTGCTCTCAAGCAGCCTGACCATGTGGCTGGCGGAGCGGTCGCTGCGCCAGAACGCGATGCGCGTCTTCTGCGGGTGGTGGGCGCTGACCGAAGCCCTGGGCGCAACCTTTCTCACTGGAACGGCGATCGAGTGGCACAAGCTGATCTATCACGACGGCCTTACCATCAGCACCAATCTTTTCGGAACCACGTTTTATTCGCTGGTCGGCCTGCACGCCACGCACGTGATCGTGGGTTTGATCATGCTGACGCTGGTCCTGATCTTCGGGCTGACGGGAAAGCTGAAGCCGGAACACTCGCGCCGGGTGGAAGTGCTCTCGCTGTACTGGCATTTTGTGGATGCAGTCTGGGTGGTGGTCTTCACCGTGGTCTACATCGTCGGCCGTTAAGGAACTCGGAAAGGGAAGGGTATGGAGCAGAAATCCGGGCAAGGGTCAGCGCCAGAGCATGTGCGGGAGGACGTGAAGCCCGCGGGGCCCAGCGTCGAGCTGCCCGCGCCTACGGCCTGGCCTCTCGTGCTCGCCGTAGGCCTGACCCTCGCTTTCGCCGGGCTGGTGACGAACTACGGCATCAGTCTGATGGGAGCGATCCTGATCGGGGCCGGATGCGTGGGCTGGTTCCGCGAGGTGCTGCCGCACCAGAAGCACGAGCTCGTTCCGGTAAAAGAGGAAACGATCGTCCCGGTCACCACGCGCAGAAGCGTCGCCCGCTATTACGTCGAGGTTCAGCATCGCGCCCGGGTGCCGGTCGAGACTCCTTCGACCTTCGCGGGCGTGAAGGGGGGAATCGCCGGCGGAATCGCGATGATCGCGCCCGCATTGCTCTACGGGCAGATCCGCTATCACAGCATCTGGTATGCGGTGAATCTGCTGGGCGGCGCCGGTGTCGCCAATTGGGTGCATCCGACCTTTGCGCAAATCACTCACTTCCGGCTGAGCGCGTTGATCACCGCTACCGTGATCCATATTGTGACTTCGCTCCTGGTGGGATTGCTCTACGGCGCGATCCTTCCAGTTTTGCCGCGTCATCCCATCGTGCTGGGCGGCATTCTCGGCCCCTTGCTTTGGACCGGCCTGCTGCACTCTTCGATCGGCCTTATCAATCCCTTTCTGCAACAGCAGATCGATTGGGGATGGTTTGTGACCTCGCAGGTTGCGTTTGGATTGGTCGCGGGCTGGGTTGTGACCAAGCAGCACAATATCCGCACGGAGCAGTTTCTTCCTTTTGCCGCCCGCGCCGGAATCGAGACGCCCGGATACATGCCGGAGCGCGATGGAAGAGGGAACGGCGAATGAAAGCCCTTTCTTGGAGCGCATGGGCTGCAGCCGTTGTCTCTCTGGTCGTTGCCGGCTGCGACTCCGCGCCCGGCCGTCCCAAGCCCGGCCCGGAGGTTCCCCGGCCTGAGGCCGTGCTCGACTTTCCCACGCTCTATCGGCAAAACTGCTCGGGCTGTCATGGCGCGGAGGGAAGCAATGGACCTTCGTATCCCCTGGCGAACCCTGAATACCAGGCGTGGGTGAGCGACGACGCTCTGCGCCAAACCATCGCGCAGGGCGAGCCAGGCACGATGATGCCCGCCTTTGCGATCCAAGATGGCGGAACTCTGACCGATGAGCAAGTGAACGTGCTGGTCTCCGGCATGCGTGCCGCCTGGGGCAAACCGGGGAGCTCATCACCGGGCGCGCCGCCGTACCAATCGGCTCTGGCCGGAAACGCTGCGAACGGCGCGGCCGTCTACGCGGCGTATTGCGCGCGCTGTCATGGCCCCGCGGCCCAGCCGGGAGGAACCGCCGGTTCGATTCTCGATCCCAATCTGCTGGCCTTGGCCAGCGACCGTATGCTGCGCACGGTGATCGTGGCCGGCCGCCCGGATATCGGACAGCCGGACTGGCGGGGCGATCTCGCCGGCCGCCCGCTTACCGGCCAGCAGGTGAGCGACGTGGTCGCATGGCTGCGCAGCCAAGCGCCGATGACGGCACCAGGGAACGGCCAAGCGCCGGTCGAGACAAAATCGGCCCAGGAAACGAAAAATCCACTTCAGAAAACTAGTGAAAGTGGAGGAGGACTGTGATGAGCGACGAAAAAGTCATCTCCCGGCGATCGCTGCTGATGAAGATTGGAATTCTGCTCAACGGCGCGGTTGCCACGGTGATCGCTGTTCCCATCGTAGGGTTTTTGCTCGGGCCCATTCTGAAGAAGGGAAGCTACGATTCCTGGATCATGCTCGGCGACCTCGCGCAGTTTCCGCAGGGAGAAACCCGGCTTGCCGACTTTACCAACCCGCAGACGCAGCCATGGGATGGCGCGACGGCCAAGTCGGCCTGCTATGTGCGGCGCACGGGCCAGGACCAATTTCAGGTCTTCGCCGTCAATTGCGCGCATCTCGGCTGCCCGGTCCGGTGGTTTCCCCAATCGGAGCTCTTCATGTGTCCCTGCCACGGCGGGGTGTACTATGCCGACGGGTCGCGCGCGGCGGGGCCTCCGCCACGAGGACTCTTTGAGTATCCGTACAAAATCCAAAACGGCAAGCTGATGATCTTTGGCGGCCAGATGCCGACACTTTCAACCACCGCCGAACTGCGGAAAGGATGCGACGGATGCGACGGTTGAAGCAGCTCTACGATTGGCTCGAGTTTCGTCTTCGCCTCGAAGGGCCCATCAAGGACTCGATTACCCATCCTGTGCCCAAGAACACCGCGAGCTGGTGGTACGTTTTCGGCAGCGCGAGCTTTGTGCTTCTGATGCTGCAGATCGTCACCGGCATCATGCTGGCAATCGTCTACACGCCTTCCGCCGGACAGGCGTGGAACAGCCTGCAAGTGCTCAATCACCAGCTCCCGCTCGGCTGGTTTTTGCGCGCCATGCACGGATGGGGATCGGATTTCATGGTCGCCGTCGTGCTCATTCACATGACCCAGGTCTTCCTCTTCGGCGCCTACAAATTTCCGCGAGAGCTGACCTGGGTCCTCGGCGTCTTTCTGCTGCTGATGACGTTAGGAATGGCCTTCACCGGCCAGGTGATGCGCTTTGACCAGGACGCGTATTGGGGGCTCGGCATCGGCGCTTCCATCGTCGCGCGCGTGCCATGGATCGGCGCCGGCCTGGTGCATCTGCTTCTCGGCGGCCCGATTATCGGCGGCGCAACCCTCACCCGCTTCTTCGCGCTGCACGTCTTTATCATTCCCGGCATGTTGTTGGGCTTTGCCCTTCTGCACGTCTGGATGGTCATCGTGCTCGGCATCAACGACTGGCCGATGCCTGGCCGCGTGGTGCGGCGCTCGACCTACATGCAGGAGTATCACGAGATCGTGCACAAAGATGGTGTGCCGTTCGTGCCCGGCGCGGTTTGGAAAGATCTCTTTTTTGCCGCCGCCATCCTGCTCGCGGTAGCCCTGTGCGCCGTCGTCTTCGGGCCCTTCGGCCCCACTGGCGTTCCCGATCCGACGATCGTTCAGACCGTTCCCAAACCCGACTTCTTCTTTCTCTGGATTTACTCCATTCTGGCCTTCTTGCCGGACAGCCTGGAGACTCCGTTTCTGCTGGTGGTTCCGGCCATCGCCGTCCTCTTCCTCCTCGCACTTCCGTTCTTTGCGGGCGAAGGAGAACAGAGCTGGCGCCGCCGCCCGATCGCCGTGCTCTCGATCATGGTGCTGGCGATCGGCTTCGCCGTCTGCCAGCATCTGGGGACTTACACCCCGTGGAGCCCGCAGATGGAAGCCTGGAGCGGCGACGCCGTGCCCGTCCAAGACGTCCACGGCTCTACGCCCCTGGTGCGCCAGGGCGAGATTGTTTTTCAAGAGAAGCAATGCCGCAACTGCCACATGATCGGTGGCGCAGGCGGCGAGCGCGGACCGGATCTCGACGGTGTGGCCACCCGGTTGAACCACGATCAGCTTGTGCGGCAGGTTCTGCAGGGCGGAGGCAACATGCCGGCCTACGGCAAAAATCTCTCCCCGCCGCAGGTTGCCGCGCTGGTGAGTTTTCTTGAAACACTGCATCCGGCAGGGGAGCGCCCCGCCAGTAACATGACCGTTCCGTCGGCGCCGCGCGTGAACTTGGGCGGCAGCCAGTAGGCCATGGATATGGCGTTTGTCTTCACTGGGGTTTCGGCTGGGGTTTCGAGCGGAGATTCGGGCGCCGCGCTCAACACTGCCCTCGGATCCTGGACCATCCCGTTCTGGCCCACTCTCTTGCTCGTTGTAACCGCAGTGGTCTATTGGCGCGGGTACAAGCAGATCCGGCAGTCGCGTCCCGCCCTGTTTCCCTCGTGGAGGCTTTCCTGCTTTCTTGGCGGATTGTTGAGCCTGTGGATCGCGATCGCGTCGCCCCTCGACACCCTGGACGGCCTGCTGCTCTTCATGCATATGACGCAGCACCTGATCCTGATGTCCATCGCGCCGCCTCTGCTGTTGCTAGGCGCTCCGGCGGTTCCGCTGCTACGCGGGCTGCCGCGAGGCGTAGTGCGCGACGGGCTGAGTCCCTTTCTGCGCTCGCGGGTGCTCCATCGCGTGGAGCGGTTTCTTACCCATCCCGTCTTCGCGTGGCTGGCGATGAACATTGCCTTTCTCGGATGGCATGTTCCGCAAGCCTATGAGCTCGCTTTGCGGTCGCCGGGATGGCATCAGGTGGAGCACGGCTGCTTCTTTGTCACCTCGCTGCTGTTCTGGTTTCCCGTAATCCAGCCTTGGCCGAGCGTAAGCCAGGTCACGCGGTGGGCGATGCTGCCGTACCTGATGACCGCGGATCTCGTCAACACCGCCCTGTCGGCCTTTCTCGCCTTTTCCGGCAAGGTCGTCTATCCAACCTACGCCGCAGTGCCGCGAGTCTTCGGCGGCTCGGCTCAGGCTGACCAGGCGGCCGCCGGAGCACTCATGTGGGTTGCGGGATCGATCCTCTTTCTCGCGCCGACGATGGCCATTACCATGCGCCTGCTTTCGCGCCCGCGCACATCGCCCACCGGGAGCGTCCCGGGAAAGATCGCGGCATCGTTTGCGAAACGATTCGATCTGCTGCGGGCGCCCGTCGCCGGAACGATCTTGCGCGCGCGCTATGGCCGGCTGGCCCTGCAGAGTGTGTCCTTTCTGATTGCGCTGGCGGTGATTGCCGACGGCTTTTTCGGCCACCCGATGTCGGCGATGAATCTGGCCGGCATCCTTCCCTGGACGTTTGCGCGCGCGCTCGGAGTGGTCGCGCTCCTGGTGGCCGGCAATGTCTTCTGCATGGCCTGCCCGTTCATGCTGCCGCGTGAAATCGGCCATCGTCTGGGGCTGGCCCGCTTTCGCTGGCCTCGCGCCCTGCGCGGCAAATGGGTTGCGGTTGCGCTGCTGGTCTTGTTCTTCTGGTCATACGAGGCGTTTGGCATCTGGGATCATCCTGCACGAACCGCGTGGGTGCTCATCGCCTACTTCGCGGCCGCGATGCTGGTCGACACCTTCTTCCGCGGCGCGAGCTTCTGCAAATACATCTGCCCGCTGGGCCAGTTCAATTTTTCCGGCTCGCTGCTTTCCCCGTTGGCGCTCGAAGCTCGCGACAAGGCGGTGTGCGGCTCCTGCCGGACCCGCGACTGCATTGCCGGAAACGCACAGCAGCGTGGTTGCGAGCTGGAGCTTTATATGCCGGTGAAGTCCGGCAATATGGATTGCACGCTCTGCATGGATTGCGTGAAGGCATGCCCCCACGACAACATCGGACTTATGGCCTCCGCTCCGGGAGCGGACCTGCTCGACGACCCGCCGCGATCGTCGCTCCGCCGCTTCGCATGGCGAGTGGATATCGCAGTGCTCGCGGTCGTGGTCGTCTTCGCAGCCTTTGCCAGCGCCGCGGTGATGGTCGCGCCGGTAGCCGAGTGGATGCAGTCCGCGGCCCTCTGGTGGAATGCAAAGCCTGCCGCGCGCGTTCTCCCTCCGTTGGCTGCGAGTGCAATTGTCTCCGTTTTGTTGCTGGCATCGGCGGTCTCGTTCTTCTATCTCGCCAGCGCCGCCGGTGTGTGGCTGGTTCGGCGGGGCGGGCATGCCCACTCGCTCGCTCCCAAGGTCAAAGAGATCTTCTGCCGGCTCTCGCTCGCCTTGCTGCCTCTGGGTTTTGGGATGTGGGCAGCCCATCTGCTCTTTCACCTGCTGACCGGATGGAGCACTTTAGCCCCCGCGCTCGTTCAGGCGGCGCACGATTTCGGTTGGAAGCTCGCGCTCCAGCCGCGATGGGATGCGGCTGTTCCGCTCCTTGGGACGGCATCGATCCTCGAGCTTCAGCTTCTGCTGCTCGACGCCGGCCTGCTCGCTACGCTGTATCTTGGCTGGAGGCTGGCGCGGCAATGGGCTGCTTCTCTCGGCCGCGCCGCAGCTCTTCTGTTGCCTTGGGTATTGCCGGTGCTGCTTGGCTACGCCGCGGGTCTCTGGATCCTGCTCGAGCCAATGCAGATGCGCGGAATGATGCACCCATGATGCCGCCAGGGCACCTGCGCAAGGCATTTCTCCCGGCCGTCCTGGCTTTGCCGCTTGTGCTGCCGGCGCCCGCATTTGCCGATGGCGGAACAGTCGTCTTCAATCGCGCCGCCGGCCCATTCTCCGTGACCCTCTTTGCGCCGGAGCTGCCGCTGCAGGCGGGGCAAACCGACTTGAGCGTGCTGGTGCAAGACCGGTCGAGCGGCGAGGTGCTGCTCGATGCGGAAGAAGAGATTCGCGTGACCGGTTCCAACCCAATGGACTCTTCGGCGGTTGTGAAGCTGGCCCACAGCACGACAGGGAACCGGCTTCTCCAGTCCGCGGAGGTTACGTTTCCTCGACCCGGAAAATGGCAGATCGAGATCGAAATTCGCCGCGGCAGCGCACGCGCGGTCCTGAGCAGCGGCTTTGTGGTTGAGCCGAATCGCTCGCGCGCGGAGATGGTCTGGTTCTATCTGCTGCTCCCGGCTGCCGTCATTGTGCTGTTTGCTCTCCATCAGTTTCTGAAGAATCGCCAGGGAGCCGGGCAGTAAGGATCGCTGGCTGGCTTTCCAGTGCGCGGAAGAGCTGCGCCATGGTCTCAAGGGATACCGTCTCCGCCCGGACCGTCTGCATCTCTTGCGGCAGCGCCTTCTGAATCGCGGCCGGTTCGTAGCCGGCGGCGCGCAGGTTGTTCGCCAGGGTCTTCCGCTTTTGCGCAAAGAGCTGGCGTAGAAAACGCAGGAACGGTTCCTCAGGCACTTCGAGCTCGGCGAACCGCGGATGCATCGTCAACCGAACCACGGTCGAGTAGACCTGCGGCGGGGGTGAAAATGCGTCCGGAGGCAGGGTGAAGAGGGATTCCGCCTTGGCATACATCTGCGTGGTTGCGGAAAGAAGGCCGTAGTCGCGTCCGCCGGGGGAAGCGGTCACCCGGTCGGCAACCTCCCGCTGCATCATCAACACCGCGGTCTCGATCGCTGCGTGGTGGCGAAAGAGATGCAGCAGAATCTCGGACGTGATGTAGTAGGGCAGATTGCCAACGACACGCCAGCGCTCGCCGGCGGGAGAGCGCAATGAATCGAGCTCTACGCGGAGAATGTTCTCTTCGAGGATCTCGACTTCGGGCCGCGTTGCGAATTCCGCTCGCAGCCCAGCGGCCAGCACCGGGTCCAGCTCCACCGCGGTCAGATGAAGGCTGCGCTCCGCCAAAGAGCGAGTGAGTACCCCGTGCCCGGGACCGATCTCGAGAACGCAAGATCCGCGCAAATCGCCCATCGCGCCAAGAATTGCGGCGGGAGCGGACGGGCTGACGAGGAAGTTTTGTCCCAGCCGGGCTTTCTTCGGTCGCGCGGTTGAGAAATGCCTGGCCATGAAATCAGGGGCTGCGAACTTCCGCCGGCGTGGAAAATTGCTCCTGCCGGTGCTGTCCTATAAGTTAGTAGCAGGCTCTAGATTACCGCGGGAGGGTTGATCCCTCCATCCTGCGTACGAGCCGATGCGGGCCGAACCGACGAATCGGGAGGGGTAAAGCGCATGCACATTGTTTTCGCTGCTCCGGAGTGCGTTCCTTATGCGAAGACCGGAGGAGTCGCCGACGTAGCCGCTGCGCTGCCGCGGGAGGTTGTCCGCCAGGGCCACCAAGTCACCGTGTATCTGCCGCTCTACCGCCAGACACAGAAATGTCTGAAAGAGACGAAGGTGGCGATCCCGAGCCTCACCATCCCCTTTCCGTCGTACAACCGATTCGTGCGGGTCGTGGACGGAGGCAAGCCCGACGGTGTGCAGTTTTACTTTATAGATTGCCCGGAACTCTTTGACCGGGAATACCTTTATGAGACGCCGAGCGGGGAGTACCCCGACAACGCGGAGCGCTTCGGCCTCTTCTCCCGCGCCGTCCTCGAGGCCAGCAAGCAACTGGGTACGCCCAATCTTTTCCACGTGCACGGCTGGCCGCCAGCGGCATTGCCGATTCTCCTACGCACGGTCTACTACTTCGATCCTGTTCTCAAGAACGCAGCCTGCATGCTGACCATCCATAACGCCGACCGGCAAGGGAGATTTCCCGCGAAAACGGTCGAGCAACTGCTGCTGCCCTGGGAGGTTTATTCGACCGACAAGGCGGAGTACTACGATACCTTCAACTTTCTCAAGGGGGGCGCCGTCTACTCCGACGCCGTGACCACGGTGAGCCGCAAGTACGCGGAAGAGCTGCGCACGCCGGAGTTCGGCAATGGACTCGACACGGTGCTGGTCAAACGAGGGGGAGATTTTCAGGGAATCTTGAACGGCGTGGACTATCGCATTTGGAACCCCGAAACCGACAGCAAAATCGCGGCCCACTACACTCCCGAACGCCTTGACGGAAAACTGCCTTGCCGCAAAGATTTGCTCCACGCTTTCGCCGTTTCGAATGTGAGCGAAAAGACCGCGGTGCTGGGCATGGTCTCGCATCTCTCGACGCAAAAGGGTTTTGACCTGGTGGCAGAGGCATTCGATGCCCTCGCGGCGGAGAATATGTTGCTGCTGGTGTTGGGCATGGGCGAGCCTTACTACGAAAACCTTTTCCGCGACCTGGCGGAGAAGAACCCAGGCAAGATTGCGACCCGGATCGCATATGACGAG
>DATAWF010000014.1:0-15310 GCA_036267335.1 Acidobacteriaceae bacterium | reverse complement strand
AACTCAGACCAACGCCTCGCTGCACTAAACCCTTGGCTGCATGACTACAATTTCCATCGCCCTCATGCCAGCCTCAACCTCAACTCTCCAGCTTCCCGCGCTGGCTTGAATCGGAACAACCTCTTGAGCCTCCACAGCTAGCCGCTTCATGGATCTCGAGCAGGGTTTCGAGCAACGCCTTCAGGAGCTTGAGATCGAGCGCATTCGCGCCGTCGGACTTCGCATTTGGTGGATCGTCGTGCACCTCAAGGAAGATGCCATCCACTCCAGCGGCGACCGCGGCTCGGGCCAGAACGGGAATGAACTCGGGCTGTCCCCCCGATTTCCCGCCCGCCCCGGACGGCGTTTGCACCGAATGGGTTCCGTCAAAGACGACCGGAGCGATCTGCCGCATCACCGCGAGCGACCGCATATCGACCACCAGGTTGTTGTAGCCGAAGCTCGACCCGCGTTCGGTCAGGAACACGCGAGGGTTTCCGGTGCCGGCAACCTTCTCGAAGGCGTAGCGCATGTCCCATGGCGCTACGAACTGGCCTTTTTTGATATTCACGGCCCTTCCGGTCTTGCCTGCGGCTACCAGGAGATCGGTTTGCCGGCATAAAAAGGCCGGAATCTGCAGGATATCGACTGCCTCGGCCACCAACTCGCAATCGCCCGCTTCATGGACGTCGGTGAGTACAGGCAATCCCGTGGATTCGGCAATCCGGCGCAGGATCGCCGTTCCCTCGACAAGCCCCGGACCGCGAAAGCCGGAGGCGGAGGTGCGGTTGGCCTTATCGTAGGAGGCCTTGAAAATGTAGGGAAGCCCCAGATCGGCGGCAATGCGCTGGATCGCCTCCGCCATGCTGCGGGCATGCGCTTCGCTCTCGATGACGCAGGGGCCGGCAATCAGGAAGAGGGACGGCGATCCTATGTGGACATTGCCGGCTTCGAAATCGGTCATTGCACGGTCTGCGAGACAGGATTCGGCAGCGGCCCATTCTCTGCCGCAACCTGTGCGGACGACGCCGCGCGCGCCGCCTGCCTGCGCAAACGGTGGCCGTGCGAAGCGGCGACAAAGGAACGGAAGAGTGGATGGGGCTCGAGCGGCTTCGATTTGAACTCAGGATGAAACTGGCAGCCTAGGAAGAACGGATGGCCCGGAATCTCGACGATCTCGACATAGGTCGCATCCGGAGTGGTGCCGGTGATCCGAAGACCGGCTCCGGTGAGCAAGGCTTCGTATTCCCGATTGAATTCATACCGGTGGCGATGCCGCTCGCGGATCTCGGTTGTGTCGTAGGCGGTCGCGGCAATCGAGCCGGCTTCGAGCACGCAAGGCCAGGCGCCCAGGCGCATCGTTCCGCCCATCTCTTCAACGCCGGTCAGCTCCCGCAGTTTGTAAATCACCCGGTGGGCAGTCGCAGGATCGAATTCGCTCGAGTTCGCACCGGTAAGGCCGCAGACATTGCGCGCAAATTCAATGCACGCCGTCTGCATCCCCAGGCAGATTCCAAAGTAGGGAACACCTTCCTCGCGCGCATAGCGGATTGCGTTCAGCATGCCTTCGATGCCCCGTTTTCCAAAACCGCCAGGAACCAGAATGCCGTCGAAGCCCGCGAGCTGATCGCGGTACCCGCGCTCGCAGGACTCTTTCATTTCCAGTCCCTCGGCCTCCACCCAGGTCACGCGCAGCTTCAGATTGCGGGCCAGCGCGCCGTGCACAAGCGCTTCCTTGAGGGATTTGTAGCTGTCTTCATATTCGACATACTTGCCGACGATCGCGATCGAGACTTCGTCCTGGGGGTGATAGCAGCGGTAGACCAGCTCCTCCCACCGCCTCAAATCGGGATCGCGGGCATCGATGTGCAGGTATTTGAGCGCCAGTTCGTCCACGCCCTCTTTGGCGAAGGTGAGCGGAACCTCGTAGATCGAGTCGACGTCTTTTGCCGCAATCACCGCCCTCTCTTCCAGATTGCAGAAGAGGGCGATCTTGCCCTTCAGCTCGCGCGAGAGCAGCCTATCCGTGCGGCAGAGCAGAATGTCGGGCTGAATCCCGATCGAGAGCAGCTCCTTCACCGAATGCTGCGTAGGCTTGGTCTTGAGCTCTTGCGCCGCGCCGATCCAGGGCACCAGTGTTACGTGAACAAAAACCGTGTTTTCGCGGCCCAGCTCCTGCCGCATTTGCCGGATGGCCTCGAGGAAGGGCAGAGATTCGATGTCTCCGACCGTGCCGCCAATTTCGACGACCGTCACATCCGTGTCCGTAGCCACCTTGCGCATCGCATTCTTGATCTCGTTGGTGACGTGCGGAATCACCTGGACGGTCTTGCCCAGATAGTCTCCGCGGCGCTCCTTGGTGATGATCTGCTCGTAGATCCGGCCGGTTGTCAGGTTGTTGTCGCGGGTGAGGCGCGCATGCGTGAACCGCTCGTAGTGGCCGAGATCGAGATCCGTCTCCGCCCCGTCATCGGTCACAAAGACCTCTCCATGCTGAAATGGAGACATAGTCCCGGGATCGACGTTCAGGTAGGGGTCGAACTTCATCAGGTTGACGCGGAGGCCGCGGCTCTCCAGCAGGCATCCAATCGAAGCCGCAGCCAGCCCCTTGCCTAGGCTGGACACAACACCGCCAGTCACAAAGATGTACTTTGCAGACATGCCTGCTTCCCCTTAAAAATGAAGTTGGAATTGGTGTACCGGGTGGGCACAAATAAGTATCGCAGGAAGTAAATGCCATGGGAAGGTGGAAAACTGGGCAGAGCGTGTTTCATAAGTCGATTTCGATGATCGCAACCACGGACGAGACCCGCCGCCAAAGCGGGGATCGTGCTGTCGCCCCAGCAGCGGGGCCGTCGATGAAACACGCTCCAGAGCGTATTCATAAGTCGATTACGATGATTGCAACCACGGACGAGACCCGCCGCCAAGGCGGGGATCGTGCTGTCGCCCCAGCAGCGGGGCCGTCGATGAAACATGCTGAAGAGCGTGTTCCTAAGTGCATGACGATGATCGGAGCAAGCCCTGTCGAGGCCGAGCATCCCGCGGCGCTGCGTACAACCGGCGGCCCGGCGCATCGTCTAATGAGCCAGCATTGCAAGAACCAGGAAGCCATGCCGAAACCAAGTTTTGCCGCTCGCCGCTTTGCCGTCGTCTTTTCTCTCCTCGTGCTTTTGTGTGCCGGGGCATCCGCCGCCCCGGCTCAGGCCCAGGCCCCAAGCAAAGCGCAGACCCAAACCCCGGTCGCCAACAAGCGCTTGATTCTCAAAGATGGCGGATATCAGATCGTGACCCAATACAAGGTCCAGGGCGACAGGGTGCGCTATTACAGCGCCGAACGGGAGCAATGGGAAGAGATACCCTCGGTGATGGTAGATTGGCCGGCTACGGAGCAGTGGGCGAAAGACCACGCGCCTGGAGCGGTTTCCTCCAGCAGTGCCGCAAATTCGCCCGCCGATGCCGAAGCAGCGGCCATCGACAAGGAGGAGCAGGAAGCACGCGCGGAGCAGACCTCGCGCACCCCTGAGGTGCTTCCCGGGCTGCGCCTTCCCGATGAGACCGGCGTCTGGGTGCTCGATACCTACCGCTCCCAACCAGAGCTGGTAAAGCTGGTGCAAAACAGTGGGGACCTGAATCCGCGCACCGGGCACAACGTCACTCGGGGCGAGCTGGACCCGGGCGGCCGTCTCAAGCGGAACGTTCAATTTCCCGGCGCGATCTCGAAGGTTCAGCTCCACGTGGATCAGCCCGTGTTTTACGTCAGCCTCAGCATTCCCGACAATGGCGCGGAAGCAGAGCCTCTCTCCGAGCCCTTGACGGTCCAGACCCATGCCGCTCCCATGACCAGCGACAAGGATTCCTTTAGCTCGCCTTCCAGCCGTTATGTGATCGTCCGGGTCGAAAACAACATGCGGCGCGACTATCGTGTCTTGGACCCTTTCAGCCTCGCCGGAAAACAAGGGGAGGGCAATCTGATCTCCACCACCGGCGAGATTCTGCCCGGCAAGCACTGGATGAAGCTCACGCCCAATACGTCCTTGACAATCGGAGACTACGCGCTGATGGAAATTCTCGGTCCCGGCGAGGCGAATCTTTCCCTTTGGGATTTCCGCATCGACCCGCAGGGGCCTGACAACATGGACGCGATCATTCCTCTGACTCGCTCTCCGCAGTAGCTTCGTCCAAAATTCTCAAATCGCGGCTTGAGGTATCCGCCCGGCGTCTCAAGAATTCCGTGAGAGAATCCAGAGGTGAAAGGGAAGGAGGCATCGAAAACAAGGTGCAGTTCCTTTCTTTCACTCTCCTGGTGGGGCTTACCTCGCTCGCCGCTGGCCTCTTGGGCGCCCTTACCGGCCTCGGCGGGGGAGTGGTCATCGTGCCTGTGTTGGCGCTGCTCTTCCACGTCGACCTGCGCTATGCCATCGGCGCCTCGCTCGTCTCGGTGATTGCAACCTCTTCCGGCGCCGCCGCGGCTTATGTACGCGAAGGCTTTTCCAACGTCCGCATCGGAATGTTTCTCGAGGTAGCCACGACCGTTGGCGCGTTGGCCGGGGCCTATCTCACGGCAATCGTCTCCACCCATGCGATCGCCATCGTTTTCGGCGCCGTCCTGCTTTTTTCCGCCTGGTCGTCCTTCTGGAAAAAGGAGCCGCACGGGTCGCGCAGACCCGATGGGCTCGCTCTCAAGCTGAAACTCGCCGGTGACTATCCGGCTGGGGCCGGCGTGGAGGAGTATGCTGCGCGGCGGGTTCCGCTGGGCTTCGGCATCATGGTTCTCGCCGGAACTCTCTCTGGCCTGCTCGGCATCGGCTCCGGAGCAGTCAAGGTTCTGGGCATGGACCAGGCGATGGGGCTTCCCTTCAAGGTATCCACCACCACCAGCAATTTCATGATTGGGGTAACCGCGGCAGCAAGCGCGGGAATCTATTTGCGTCGCGGCTATATCGCTCCCGGACTTGCCGCTCCGGTCATGCTCGGAGTTTTGCTCGGTTCGCTGGTGGGATCGCGGATGCTGCTGAAGCTCGAAGTCAGCGTGCTGCGCGTGGTTTTCGCTGTGGTGATCGTCACCCTGGGGGTCGAGATGATCTTCAGCGGAATTACCGGGAGGCTCTGAGACGATGAGTTCCGAAGCGGATCAAAAGATGGACATCGCCATCGGACACATGCTGCGCCTTGGCGTCACCATTGCCGCTTGTGTTGTCTTCTCCGGCTGGATGGTCTACCTGGCGCACGCCCACGGGAAGCATCCCAGCTATCGTTCCTTTCACGGCCAGCCGATTTTGCTCCCCCGCATCGCTTCGATCGTGCACGGCGCGCTTTCGCTCGACGGCCGCAGCATTATCGATATTGGCATTCTGCTTCTGATCGCCACGCCCGTGGCGCGGGTCGCATTCTGCATTGCCAGTTTTGCCGCGCAGAAAGACAAGCTCTATGTGCTGGTAAGCGGCATCGTCTTCGCGATCTTGGTTTACAGCCTGTTGTTCCGGTCCTAAAGCGGCGCTGGCCGGTCTATCCCGCTCCCACCAGCCAATCCTGCGAGTGCTTTTCGAGGGCAATGCGCACCAGCTGGCTGCGTGTCCGTACGCCGGTCTTGTCGAAGAGCTGTTGCAGGACGGCCTTGACCGAGCTTTCTGAAATCGCCAGGCGTGCCCCGATCTCCTTATTTGTAAGCCCCTCGAAGACTCCTTTGAGTACGGCGAGCTCTCGCGTCGTCAATGCCTGGGTCTCCGTTTTGGGAGCGCCTCCGGCCGATGCGGCGGCGATCATCGAGCGGGCCACGCCGGCGTCGAGCCACATCTCCCCCTCTGCTACTTTGCGAATCGCTTCGACCAAACGCGAGGGCGGGCTGTGCTTGAGGAAGATGCCGGAGGAGCCGCTATGCAGCGCGCGGATCATGGCCGTGTCATTCATCCCCGCCGTTACCAGCAGAACCCGTCCCGCAAAACCGTGTTCCCCGGCGCGCTCGAGGAAGTGCGTCCCTTGCTCTTCGCCCAGGTCATAGTCGAGCAGGACCAGATCGAAATTCGCCAGATCGGGAATCGCGAGTGCGGCCGTCGCACTTCCGCAACTGCCGGCGATGAAAAGATCGGGCTCAGTTTGAAGCAGCCGCCCTAGGCTCTCCCGGAATAGGCTATGGTCGTCTACCAGCAGTATCCGGATTGGGTTTTGCATAGTTCTTATCCTCGCTCTCTTGCAGGGCCAATGACAATTCGACGGAGAAAATCGAGCCGCCCTCCATTGCCTCGTAGCGCAGGTCTCCGCGGAAGCTGCGCATGAAGGCGCGCGACAAATAAAGTCCCAGCCCGGTGGCATGCGCTTCTCGCTGAAAAGGGTGAAAAAGCCTTTCCGGATAGGCGACTCCGCCTCCGGAGTCGGTAAAGCGGATCGCGGCCCCAAAAGACTCGCGCTGCGCTGCGATGGTCATGTTCTTCTTCTCCGTCGATTGCATCGCGCGCTCGCTGTTTTTTGTGAGGT
This sequence comes from Acidobacteriaceae bacterium, assembly GCA_036267335.1. Classification (GTDB taxonomy): domain Bacteria; phylum Acidobacteriota; class Terriglobia; order Terriglobales; family Acidobacteriaceae; genus PALSA-350. The sequence goes on along the minus strand of DATAWF010000014.1, from coordinate 8,857 downwards.
TCAGAAAAACCTGCATCAGGCTCTGGCGATCGGCCCACACGTGCGGCAGCGACTTGGGTATCTGCCAGAGCACGGAAATTCCCGCCTCGCGCAGAGAAGGTTCGATGATGATGCGGAGCTCTTCGAGCAACGCGCCCGCGTCGATCGCCGTGGCATGCGTCGTCGTCTGCCTCAGGTCCATTGCCGCAATCCGTTCGAGCGCCAGCACCAATGTTCCAAGCGCCTCGAAATCTTTGTTGCCGGCCAGCGAGCCGCTCCGGGAAAGGTTTTCATGCACCAGGGCGATCGATCCGCAAACGTTGCGGATCTCATGGGAAACGGCGGCCACTAGAATGCGCGAGCCCAGGGAGAGCTGATGGAGACTTGCTTCTTCGCGCGTTCGCAGATCTTCGGATGTATCGAGAACCATTCCCGCCAGCCGCGGCCCGGCGCTGGTGAGATAAGTGGAGAACCAGACGTCGGCCTGGAAGATCTCTCCATCCGCCGTTCGGCCCTGGCACTGCATCGCGGTGCGGAAGGGCTGGTGGCTTCCACCTCTGGGCCGCACGTTGAGGAGGGAGGGAAGAAAGTCGTATACCGCCAAGCCGGGCAGCTCCCCGGGGGGCACGCCAAACAGCCGGTGCGCGGCGTCATTCGCCAGCAGGATTCGGCTCTCCGCATCCGCGGTAAAGATCGCGGCCGGGCTGCTCTCCACCAGAATCTGCAACTGCTCCTCCGCATCGCGCCGCGCCGCCATCTCCGCTTCTACAATCTGCATGTGCTTGGCCGCCACCTTGCGGTTGCGGGTTACCTCGTAGACGAAGAGGCCCGTGCAGCAGAAAGCCGAGAAATAAAGGGCATCGCGGGGGATGCCTGTATTCGGTCCCCAGGGAAATTGATCGAAGAGCTCCGACAGAAAGGTGCACGCAGCCGCCATGGCCACAATTCCTGCTTTGTTGAACGCGCCTCCGGCGGCCAGCATGGGAAAGGCATAAAGAAAGGACAGCGGAAGATCGCGCGAGGCGCGCGAGTCGATAAATGCAATCGCCGCGATCATTGCCAGCGTGCTGTACATCGCCCGCTTGCGATCGGTAGGAAAAAAAAGTGAGGGAAAGCGCATGCTTCTACGGGAACGTCCGCTGGTTCGTTGTCCCGCGTCTCATTTTAGTCGAGCGCTGCCCGCTCGATGTAGCTCACCCGCATCGTAAGCAGCTGGGCATCGATCTTTCGCTATTCTTACGGGTTCTTCATGCATAACGCATGCGATCTAAGTATCGTTGTGATCGAAAGATAACTTGCTATTCAAGAAAGGGCCTCGATAGGCTTGATAAGTAGGGATACGTGTCACTTCCGGTTGGTCTTTTTCCGTCCCTGGAACGGCGAGGAGATGCCTGATTTCTCGTGTTTTCAGGAGAACGAAGGCCTTTTCCGAAGGGCCTTTTGCTGGCAATTCCAGCTTGGCTGCGATTTCGGCCAAGGTCCGGTACGGTGAGGCTCACGACTCCAACTCAAAGCATTTTTCGCGAGACATTTTCCCATCGCCCTTCGTCAGAAGAGGGCGTGGATATCGTTCGATGGGTGGCCTTTGCGCGATGGGAAGATTTCCCCGCGCATTCCGTCTGGTTCCGGGCCGTCGCGAATGCGGAGATGAGATGGAGATGAGCTGAGCTTGCCGGCGGCATTGTGGGTCACGCCGCGCCGCAGAAGTTCGCAGCGCATCTTCGCGGGCGCCTCAAACCATAAACCTCACGCGGGGTTGTGAGACCTTTTTCATGAGAGACAAGATCGTTTTTCTGGCCGCGGCGCTTACCCTGGCCGCGCTCGCCGGATGCAGTCAAGAAAAGCATGACTACGCCGCAGAGGCGCCGCCTCCGGCACAAGTGGAATCGAGCGGCAGCGCCGAGTTGGTCGCGGTCGATCACCCCGGACAATATCCGCTCTTCGCTGCCGCCAAGACCTCGGCAGCCTCCACCCTGAATGTCACCGGCACGGTTGCGCCCGATGTCTCCCGTACCATTCCGGTGATCTCGATTGCCAACGGCCGGGTCGTCGCGATCCACGCGCAGATCGGCGACACCGTTCGCAAGGGGCAGTTGCTGATGGAGGTGCAAAGCTCCGATATCGCCGCGGCTTTCGATCAATATCTCAAGGCTGTGAATGACGAAAGGCTGGCTCACACCCAGGACGACCGCGCGAAGCTGCTCTTTGACAAGGGAGCGATTGCCAAAAGCCAGCTCGAGATCGCCGACGATGGCGAGCAAAATGCCCAAACCAGCTTGAGTACGGCGGAGGAGCAGCTCCGCGTCCTGGGCATCGATAAGGATCATCCCTCGGCTGTCGCCAAAGTTTACTCGCCGGCCAGCGGAGTCATCATTGCCCAGAACGTGACCGATGCCGCCGCCACCGGCATCGGTCTGGCTGGAACCGCGACCGCGTTCACGATCGCCGATCTGTCGCAAGTCTGGATCCTTTGCGATGTCTACGAGAACGATCTGCCCACCGTCCACGTGGGACAGCAGGCCGATATCCGCTTGAATGCATATCCGGACCGCGTCCTGCACGGAACCATCAGTGAGATCGATGCCGTGCTCGATCCCAGCATTCGCACTGCCAAGGTTCGCATCCAGGTTTCGAATCCGGGCGGCATCATGCGCGTGGGCATGTTCGCGACCGCGACCTTTCATGGCAAGAAGCTTGAAACCGTGACCTCCGTGCCCGCCACCGCCGTGCTCCACCTTCATGATCGCGACTGGGTCTTCGTGCCCGCGCCCGGAGGCAAGTTCAGGCGTCAGGGCGTGGTCGGCGGAGCCATGCTCGCGGGCGGCATGCAGGAGATCAGCTCCGGTCTCGAGCCCGGCGACCAGGTCGTGACCAATGCGTTGGAGTTGCAAAACACGGCGGACCAGCAATGATCCGGGGTCTTGTCGACTTTGCGCTCAACAACCGCTTCATTATCCTCATCGTCGCCGTCCTGCTGTTCGTGTGGGGTGCGATCTCGTTTCACAACCTGCCCGTCGAGGCCTATCCCGATGTGGCCAACAACTACGTCCAGATCATCACCCAATGGCCGGGACGCGCCGCCGAAGAGGTTGAGCAGCAGGTCACCGTACCCCTCGAGATCTCCATGGCCGGCCTGCCGCACATGGAGCATCTGCGCTCCGTTTCGCTCGCCGGTCTCTCCAGCCTCACCCTGATCTTCGACGACAGCTCGGTCAATGACTGGAACCGCGAGAAGGTGCTGGAACGGCTTTCCATGGTCACTCTGCCTGCGGGCCTGCAGCCCCAGATCGGCAGCGACTGGAGCCCGGTCGGGCAGATCTACTGGTACACCCTGGTCAGCACCAATCCCGCCTACGACAACATGGAGCTCAAGTCGCTCGAAGACTGGACGCTCGAAAAGCAGTTCAAGTCGGTTCCGGGCGTGGTCGACGTCTCCAGCTTCGGGGGCATCACCCGCGAATACCAGGTCCGCGTCGATCCCGATAAGCTCATCGCCTACGGCCTGAGCATCGGCCAGCTCGAGCAGCAGCTCGCCAACAACAACACCAATGCCGGTGGAAGCTTCATCGAGCAGGGCAGCCAGCAGATCAACGTGCGCGAGGTTGGCCTCTTCCGCAATGTGAGCGATATCGAGAACACGGTTCTCAAGACCTCCAACGGAACGGCGCTGCGGGTGAAAGACATTGCCACCGTGGAACAGGGCTCGCGGATACGCCTGGGGCAGATCGGCAGAGCCATTCACCGCTCCGACGGCAAGATCATCGATGACAGCGATGTGGTGGAAGGCATCGTTCTGATGCAGAAGGGCGACGATTCCGACTCCACTCTCGCCGGAATACACGCCAAAGTGCAAGAGCTGAACAATCTGATCCTTCCCAAAGGCGTCAAGATCAAGCCCTTCCTCGATCGCACCAATCTGTTGTCCTACACGCTGCACACGGTTCTGCACAACCTCACCGAGGGGATCGTGCTGGTCGTGATCATCCTCTTTCTCTTCCTCGGCAACGTGCGCGGCGCGATCATCGTTTCTCTCACCATTCCGTTCGCGCTGCTCTTCGCGGCTATTTGTCTCCAAAGCACGCACATTCCCGCCAACCTGCTCTCGCTCGGCGCGCTCGATTTCGGCATGGTCGTCGACGGATCGGTCATCATGGTCGAGAACATCGTGCGGCACTTGGGAAGGCGCCGCGCCGAAACCGTCGCGCCCCCGGACCAGATTCGCGAGGCCGCGCACGAGGTCCAGCGCCCGGTCTTCTTCGCCCGCGCCATCATTGTGGTGGCCTATCTTCCGATCTTCACGCTGCAGTCGGTCGAAGGCCGGCTCTTCAAGCCCATGGCCTGGATGGTCAGCTTTGCTTTGGTCGGATCGCTGGTTTTCGCCATGCTGATCGCTCCGGTTCTGGCCACGTTTCTCTTCCGCCGCGGCGCGAAGGAGTGGCACAACCCGGTGATGAGCTGGCTTAGCACCCGCTATCGCTCCGGCGTCACCTGGGCCATCGAGCATCGCTACGTCACCGCGGGCATCGCTGTGGGCGCGCTGGCTCTTACCGCATTTCTCGGGTTCAGTGGAGTGATCGGCTCCGAGTTCCTGCCCCATCTCGATGAAGGCGCAATCTGGGTGCGGGGCTCGTTGGCGCCGAGTACCGGCCCGACCGACGGCATCGCGATCATGAACCGGGCCCGCCAGGTGCTGGCCTCTTTTCCCGAGGTTCCGGTTGTCATCAGCCAGGTCGGCAGGCCCGATGACGGCACCGACACCACCGGCTTTTTCAATACCGAATACTTCGTCGATCTCATTCCCAAAGAAAAATGGCGGCCCGTCTTCCACCAGAACAAGGACGAGCTGATCGGCGCTATGGATCGTGAGCTCGATAAGATTCCTGGCGTGGTCTGGAACTTTTCTCAGCCCATCTCCGACAACGTGGAAGAGGCGGTCAGCGGCGTCAAGGGGGAACTGGCGGTCAAGATTTATGGCGACGACCTGAAGACGCTGGAGGCCACCGGCAATCAGATCGTCGCGGTCATGGGCCACGTGCCGGGCATTCAAGACCTCGGACTCTTCCGCTCGATTGGCCAGCCAAACCTGAATTACGTCGTGGACCGCCAGGCGGCAGCCCGCTATGGTATCAACGTCAGTGACATTCAAGATGCCATCCAGACCGCGGTTGGCGGGGGGGCGGTCAGCCAGGTGTTGCAAGGCGAGGCCCGCTATGACGTGGTAGTCCGCTATCAGCAGCCGTACCGCGATACCACCCAGGCGATCAGCGATATCAAGCTACTCTCTCCCACCGGAGAGCGTGTCCCGCTTTCGCAGCTCACCGATGTCCAGACCGAGGATGGCGCGGAAGAGATCTATCGCGAGGCCAATGAGCGTTATGTCGCCATCAAGTACAGCGTGCGCGGCCGCGATCTGGGCAGTACCGTGCGGGAAGCGATGGAGCGCGTGAACAGGCAGGTCAAGCTGCCCTCCGGCTACCACCTCGATTGGGCCGGAGAGTTCCAAAGCCAGCAGCGCGCCGACAAGCGCCTTGCGTTGGTGGTTCCCATCACCCTGCTGCTCATCTTCGTGATTCTCTACGCCATGTTCAAGTCGGCCAAATGGGCTTTGCTGATCCTGGCTACCGTGGCCATGGCCCCGCTCGGCGGCATGCTCGCGCTGCTGGTGACACACACCAACTTCAGCGTCTCCTCCGGCGTCGGGTTTCTGGCCCTCTTTGGAGTTTCGGTCGAGACTGGCGTCATCATGCTCGAGTACATCAACCAGCTTCGGGCTCGTGGCCATTCCGTTACGGAATCGGCGGTCGAAGGCGCGGTTCTCCGCCTCCGGCCCACCATGATGACGATGCTGGTCGCGACCCTCGGGCTTTTGCCGGCGGCCACCTCCCACGGCATCGGGTCGGACTCGCAGCGCCCATTCGCCACCGTGATTGTCGGCGGCTTGATTACCGCCCTCGCGATCAGCGTCTTCCTCTTGCCCACACTCTACGTTTGGTTCGCCGACGACCGCGATATTTTGCCGGAAGCGGAAGCGGAGTTTGAAGCATGAGACGGCACTGCGATCCCCGCCCCTTTCTTTGCGGCATCCTTCTTCTTGCCGGCGCCGCCGTCGCGGGCGCGCAAGCGGCCCCAGCGCAGGCTCCCGCTTCTGCTCCGGCCTCCGCGCCGCCGCTCACCATGCAACAGGCGGTCGATTACGCCCTGGCGCACAATCCTGCCCTGCTCGCCGCGCAGCAGAACATGTTTTCGCTCAAAGGGCAGGAGATCGAAGCTGGACTGCGCCAGAATCCGGACTTCACCGTCTACGGCACCAATCTCAGCAATCCGGCGGCCTCGCAGACGCCTTATGGATACAGCCTGCAAGTCTCGCGGCTCTTCGAGCGCGGTCAGAAGCGCCGCTGGCGCTTGGATAGCGCCCAAGCCGGCACCGCCGAAGGCACCGCGCAGTTTCACGATCAGGAGCGTCAGACGACGCTCGCCGTCCGGCAGGCTTTCACCAGCATGATCATTGCCAAGGCCGCGCTCAAACTGGCGCAGGAGAATCTGGCCGGATACAGCCAGCAGCTCGAGATCAATCGCACCCGATACCAGGCGGGAGATCTGGGCAAGCTCGATTTCGAGCGGCTCGATCTGCAGTTGGCGCAATATGAGAGCGACGAGGCCGCTGCGGAAACCGATCTGGGGCAGGCCAGCGACCAACTGCAAACCCTGTTGGGATACGATCGCCCCCGGCCCGGCTTCGACGTCGTGGGCGACCTGGTGCCTCCGCCGGTCACGGGCACTCTGGAGAGTTTGGAGCAGCAGGCGCTGGCCTCGCGGCCCGATTACCAGGCGGCGCAATCGGCCGTCCGCGTCGCCGATGCCAATGTCAAGCTCGCCTATGCCAACGGCACCACTGACCCCACGCTCGAAGGCGAGTACGATCACAGCGGCACGCTCAGCAGCTATGGATTCTATGTCAACGTTCCCCTGCGCATCTTCGACCGCAACCAGGGCAACAAAGAGGTCAGCAAATACCAGGCCCAGAGCAGCCGCTTTTCCGAGACCGCGGCGCGCAATCAGGTCTACTCCGACGTCGATCAGGCTTGGGTGGCTTACGTCGACGCCAAAAAACTTTCGGAACGGTACAACAGTCATTATGCGGACGAGGCCAAGGACGTGCTTTCGATCGCCGAGTTTGCCTACCAGCACGGTGGCCTGGCGCTGATCGATTACCTCAATGCCCTTGAAGACCAGCGCACCACCGCGCTCAATGCCCTCAATGCCTACGCCCAGACCTGGCAGGCAATCCACCAGCTTAGCTTTGCGGCCGACAGCAATATCGTTCCCTAAGCCAGCAACGTCGTTCCCTAGGAAAGATTTCCCGATCAATCACTCCGTCGTTGGCCGGCGGCGGCGCCTTTTGCCCCGCTGCGCGGACGATGCTGTTTGTTCCTTGTTCTGTCAGTGGACCCCGCTACAGAAACAGCCGATACATCCGATCTACTGCCGCGCATGACAAAAGTCACGTTCCGGCCGGATGACAATTTTAGCGGGGACTTCTAAGCCAGTCCCGGTTAAGAGGCTGCCGCAGTTTCCCTACCATTCATCCGCTGGCTTTTGCGCCACCCGTCTTGAAGCTTCGCCGTCCCTGCCGCAAGCTGAAGATGCTTCACGATTCGCAAGGAGGCTCCCCCGATGAATTCCAGCCAGCTCCTATCTGCAGTGGATGACGGGATAGTCCGGCGCCGCTGCCGCTGTCACGCCTGCCGGCTCCGGCGCACTCTCGAGCTTCGCCGCGCTCTCGAAGGCAAGTTCGGTGGCTGCCGCACCTATCCATTGGCGAACGGCTACGCCTCCCGCCGGCCCCGAGTAGCCGCAGCGCGATGAGTGCGAATGCGGACGCGCGGCGCGAGCTCATCGCCGGTCTTCGTGCCGTCGCCAATTTTTACGAGCAGCAGCCGGGCGCTTATTACGATGGCATGACGGTTACGATTGCGATGTACGCCGCGGGGCGGCGCGCACGAGCCGCCTTCGCAGAAACGGCAGCGGCCCTGTGTGAGGCCGGGGTGGCCGATCGATTCGATCTGGGGAATGCGGCGCCGTCCCACGGAGCAGGGAATTGCGAGGGCGGTTGCCGCGCAAGGCACGCTGCCATTGCCAAGAACTTCAGCGCCAAGGTCCGCTTGGAGATCTTCGGCCCGTGTGAACTCTCGCCGGGCGACGCACGCCATCTTGGCGAAAAACCTCAAAAGGAATCCACCTGCCTCATCAGCCTCCAGGGGCGCTATGATTGAGCGACTCCCGAGGCTCACCATGAATCGCATCGATCTGAATCTTGAGTACTGCTATGGAATAAAGAGGCTCAAAACTACGTTCGATTTTGGGGCTAAGCGACTGGTCGTTCTGTACGCTCAAAACGGAGTGATGAAGACGTCGCTTGCAGAAACATTTGCAGATTTATCGAAGCGGAATCTTCCATCAGATCGAATCGTCACATCACACGCCACCGTTTGCGAGATCGTCGATGAAAACGGTGTTGCGCTCGATCCGGAAAGCATCTTTGTTGTTCGTCCTCTTGACGAGTCATTCAGGCCGGGGGAGCGGGTCTCCACGTTGTTGGTTAACCTGGAACTCTCTCAGGAATATAGCCAACTGTTGGCGGAAAGAGACATAGCAAAGAACGCCCTTCTGGACGCCATAAAGAAGACCTCCAGATCCAAGCTTTCTATGGATCGCGAAATATCCCTTGTAATCGCTAGGACGGCAAACGAGTTCTTCACGGCTATTGTTCGCCTTCGAGAAGAACTGCGGGATCAAACCAGCACGCCATTTGCAGAAGTCGATTATGACCAACTTTTCGACCCAAAGGGACTGGAGGTCTTAGCGGGCAGGGATGTGG
>DATAWF010000013.1:0-8964 GCA_036267335.1 Acidobacteriaceae bacterium | reverse complement strand
GAGGTCATCCCGTGTTGTCGTGTCCAGGAATCCGGCTGGCAACAGCAGCGCGGGATTCTTGCTGCCGACGGTGACCGGACCCGAGATTGAGGACGAGCTGCCGAGGGTCGCGCTGCCGGTTGCGAAGGCATGTTGGCATTTCTGCCAGATCTCCGCCTCCTCGCCGAAAAGCTCGATGGGGACCGAGTTCCGGACCAGGCGGCGAGCCTTCAGGTAGCCAACTCCGAGACGAATGCCAGCAATGCCGAAACAGGCGGCAGCAGCCACGACAACGATCCAGAAAAGCCCAAACGGCAACTGGAGAACCGGGATTCGAAGAGCCGGATTGGCCGGCGACGGCGACAACTGCGCGACGGCCGGCGCAATTCGCAGCGAAATATCTGTCCCCGGATTCGATTTCAGCCCGCCGAGCGGGACAAGGAAACAAAGAAAGAGCGTTGCAAGCCAGAGACGATATTCCGTCTTGGGACCGAGACGCCGGGCAATTTTGCTGGCCGCCAAAGCAGCAGCCAACAACAACGGAAGCTGCCAAAGCGAGTTCACCGCATACTGCGCGATGTATTGGGCGAGGGGCCAGCTTGCGATCTCATGCATCGTCATGCTTCTTCTCCTCTTCCGCCACCCTGCGCAGCAATGCCGCGATGCGCTCCGGGTCTGCCTGCCGGGTCTGGATCAGGCTCATGACCAACTGCTCCGCGGATCCGCCGAACATGCGGTCTACAACGTCCCGCAAGGCGCGGCCCAGCGCCTGATCCTCGGAGAGCGCGGGGCGATATTCATAGGCCCGCCCGCGCAGCGTGCGCTTTACGTGGCCTTTGCGGTGCAGGATGTTCAGCATGGTCTGCACCGTCGTGTAGGCCAGGCTCTGGCTTTCCGGCAGCCGCTGCTGCACAGCCTGTACATTTCCCGGACCGTCTTTCCAGAGCGCCTGCATGATCTCGAGCTCGAGCGGAGTGAGCGTTTGCGTTTTCTTCTTGCGAAAGACCATTGCTTCTCCTAACGAATTAGGAGATTAGTCCCGGGAAAAGGAGTTGTCAACTAAATGTTTAGGACATAAAGGCTGGTTTCCAAGCCGTTCCCCGTGGCTGGTTGATTGGCAAGTTGGTGAGATCGAGAGTTGTGGTCTCCCACCCTTCGCAGCCAACAACGCTGCTCAGGATGGGGCAACCGGCTGAGGGAGTGAAGCATACGCGGCAGAACAGCAGATTCCCTAACGGGAATGACAGGAAGAAAAGCAAAAGCAGATCTCGCCACTACGGCGGCGTATAGAGCATTTCTCCTGACGCGATGGAGTGGCTATCGCAGCTATGTGCAGCCATTCTTCGACGGAATGGCTGCGTTCCCGCATTTCTCCTGACACGTGGGCGTGGTCATGATTGTTCTGTGCGGCCATTCTTCGATGGAATGGCCGCGTTGAGGTCCCGGGCACAGGCAAGACCGGGGGCCCCCAGCAAGCTTGCTTACCGGGGTGGGAGGGAGCCGGAAGATCCCTGTATTTCGTTCTCTGTCGCCAAAGGGCTCGATCGCTTTTCCGGGCGGAGTTTGTGGCGGCGACGGATGATTCCGGCCAGCAGGCGGAATACGATAGGGAAGAGCTCTGAGCCAAGAAGATTTCAGGGATTTCAAGGAGTTTCGATGGCGATCCCGGCCACGGCCGCCGCACAAACCGCTCAACCTGTTGCGCCGAAGCCGCTGGCCTCCGTCTCCGGAGGCACTGGCATTGTGCCGTGGTATCTCTGGTGCGGCGTGGCGGCGGTGACTTCCGCTGCCATCGGCGGCGCATGGGATGTTTCCTGGCACCGCTCGATCGGCCGGGATACTTTCTGGACTCCGGCGCACATGGCGATTTACGCCTGCGGCGTGCTTGCCGCGGTGGTTTGCGGCTACCTGATTTTTTTGACTACGTTCCGGGCCGGGGCGAATGCCAACGTTTTGGGGGCCAAGGGCGGCCGCCGAACCGATCTCGGTGCGGCCGCCGTAGAAGTCTTTGGCCTACGCGCGCCCTTGGGAGCTTTTCTTGCCGCTTGGGGCGGGATTGCCATGCTCACCTCCGCCCCTTTCGACAATTGGTGGCATGCGGCCTACGGTCTCGACGTTACCATCGTCAGTCCGCCGCATACGCTCCTTATTCTGGGCGTGCGCGCCGTCGATATCGGTGTTCTGTTTCTGCTGCTGGCGGAGATGAACCGGGCCAGCGATGCGGCGAGCCCCGCTCTTTGTCTGCTGCGGCGGCTCTTCCTTTATATCGGCGGCATGATTGTGGGCGGCCAGATGTTTTTCCTCATGGAATATACGGCCGATTCCAACCTGCACTCCGTCCAGCCATATATCGCGATGGCCATTGCCCTGCCGCTGGTGTTGGCGGCGCTGAGGGAGGCATCGCATCATCGTTGGGCCGTAACGATCGCGGTCTCCATTTACATGCTTTTCGGGATTGGGCAGATGCTGCTGCTTCCGCTCTTTCCCGCGCAGCCGAAGCTGGGACCGGTATTCAACCCCGTCACCCACATGGTGCCGGAGCGGTTTCCGATTTTGCTGATCGTGCCCGCCATTGCGCTCGACCTGCTGTTTCAGCGTGCCCGCGATCGCAAATCCCGCCTCTCGCGGCCGTGGGTACTCGCCCTGACGGCCGGAATCGTTTTTGTTGCGGTTCTCACTGCGGTCGAGTGGCCCTTTGCCAATTTCCTGATGTCGAAGTGGTCGCAGAATCGCTTCTTCGGCACGATGTATTTCGATTTCAATGCGCGGCCGGAGAGCTTCGAGCGGCTGCGGCAATTTGAGTTCGTTTCTCAGGGAGCCGCGATTTGGCGGGGCTTGGCTGAAGCCGCTGCGATAGCCTCGGTTGAAATCTGGCTGGGTTTGCGTCTCGGGCGCTGGATGGAGGGCATCCGTCGATAAACGATGCAGGGCATCCGGCGTTGAGCGACGCGGAATCTCCGCCGATCCGGGCGGCGAATCCCCTGGGGCTTCTCTGCCCGTCTGAACGCCGCGCCGCCAGCCATGCTAACGTGAAAGTTATTCGACCCGCGGCCGCCAGGACCGCAATTTCGAGGAGTTCACGCCGTGTCTTTGAGCGCCGCCGCCGCTACCCTTCGCAAGACCGCTCTCAACGCGCAACACCACCGCCTGGGAGCCAAGATGATCGACTTCGGCGGATGGGAGATGCCGGTCGAGTACTCCGGAATCACCGCCGAACACATGGCGGTCCGCACCGGGGTGGGACTTTTTGACGTCAGCCACATGGGAGAGATTCAGTTTCGTGGCCGCGGCGCCCTCGCAGCAGTCAGCGCGCTGGCGATGAACGATCCTGCCAAACTCGCGACCGGTCAGGCACACTATTCCGCTCTGCTGACGCCGGAGGGAACATTTCTCGACGACATCCTGGTTCACAAGCTGGGCGAGAACGACTACCTCATGGTGGTGAACGCGGCCACGCGTGAGCGAGACTATCTGTGGATACGCTCCAAGGCCGCGGGCTTCCACGGGGTCCACGCTACCGATTACAGCGATTACTACACGCAGCTTGCGATCCAAGGACCGCGTGCGCTGGAGACGCTGGCCAAGCTGACCAAAACCGATCTTGCGGCGATCAAAAATTATTGGTTCACCTGGGGCACGGTTTGCGGCGTTCCCAATGTGCTCATTGCCCGCACCGGCTATACCGGCGAAGACGGCTTTGAAATCTACCTGCCATCCGACGAGCCGACGAGCCTGCGCGTTTGGGAGGCAATTACCGAAGCGGGGGCGGAGTTCGGGCTGCTGCCTTGCGGCTTGGGCGCGCGCAATACCTTGCGGCTGGAGGCCGGCATGGCCCTCTATGGCCATGAGATCTCCGAAGAGATCAATGTCTTTGAGGCGGGGCTGGAGCGGTTTTTAAAGCTCGAAGGGCGGAGTTTTTTCGGCTCCCAGGCTCTTGAACAGATTCGCGCGCAAGGACTGCCCGCTCGCCGGCTTGCCGGCCTTGAAATGGAGGAGCGCGGCATTGCCCGCGACGGCTACAAGGTCTTTTCCCCGGCCGGCGATGAAATCGGTTCGATTACCAGCGGATCGCCCGCGCCCTTTCTCAAGAAGAACATCGGCCTGGCGCTTTTGCCGACCGACCTTGCTGTGGGAGATGAAGTTGCGGTGGAGATCCGCGGCAGCCGCGTCAGGGCGCGCATTGCCGCTATTCCTTTCTACCGCCGGCCAAAAAGACAACCATGAGACGGCCGTGAGCAAGTTTGCCGGTGGAGCAAAGCGCAGGCCGGCATCCCTTTCCGGAATCTGAACCCCTACAATGGCAAGGAGAATCCAATGGCATATCCCGCGAACTACCGCTATACCCGCGAGCATGAGTGGATTGAGGTCCAGGGAAAGACCGGAAAAGTAGGCATTACCGACCATGCTCAGGACTCGCTAGGAGATATCGTCTTCGTCGACCTTCCTAAGCCCGGCAGCCAGGTGGAGAAAGGCAAATCCTTTGGCAGTGTGGAATCGGTCAAGGCCGTCTCCGATCTTTATTCGCCGGTGACCGGTACGGTGACGGAAGTCAATCAGGAGCTTGAAACGGCTCCGGAAAAGATCAATCAAGATGCGCACGCCGCGTGGATACTCAAGGTCGAGATCACCGACCCCGCGAGCCTGGACGGCCTGTTGACCGCAGAAGAGTACGAAGCTTACGCCAAGGAAGAGACCCACTAGGCCCGATGCGCTATTTGCCGAAATCGCCGGAAGAACGAGCTGCGATGCTGAAGGAGATCGGCGCCGGCTCGATCGACGACCTCTTCTCCACCATTCCCGGCGAGTACCGCCTGGAACGCGATCTCGCTGTGCCGCGCCAGATGGGCGAGCAGGAGATCGTCGAACATTTTCGCGCCGCGGCCTCCCAGAATGCCGCGGGTTACGCGAGCTTTCTCGGCGCGGGAGCTTATCGCCACTATCGCCCGGTCGTGATCGATGCATTGGTGCAACGGGGCGAGTTTCTCACCTCCTACACGCCCTACCAGGCGGAGATCTCACAGGGAACTCTGCAGGCCATCTTCGAGTTTCAGACGATGATCTGCGAGCTGACCGGCATGGAGATCGCGAATGCCTCGATGTACGACGGCTCGACCGCCGCCGCCGAGGCCGTCGCCATGGCCGTGCGGATTACCGGGCGCAGCGGCGCTCTTGTGGCCGGCACGGTGCACCCGGAGTATCGGGAAGTGCTCGCCACCAGCGCGCGGCACCTGGGGCTCGAGCTTTCCTCGATCGGCTACACCAATGCCGGCCGGATCAATCTGGAGGAGCTGGACCGCGGGCTCTCCGATCAGATCGCCTGCGTGCTGGCACAGTCGCCCAACTTCTTCGGCGTGATCGAGGACATTCCTGCGATTGCCGCTCTGGCTCACAAGCACGGTGCGATGCTCGTTGTTTCCATCGCTGAGGCGCTTTCGCTCGGTATCGTGCGTCCGCCGCGCGAGGCCGACATCGTTGCCATGGAGGCGCAATCCTTCGGCGTGGCTCTCAGCTATGGAGGGCCTTACTGCGGGGTGATCGCCGCCAAGGAAAAATATGTGCGACAGATGCCGGGCCGCCTGGCGGGAGCCACCCGGGACCGCGAAGGCCGCCGGGGATTTGTGCTGACTCTCGCGACACGCGAGCAGCACATCCGCCGGGAGAAGGCTACGTCCAATATCTGCACCAACCAGGCGCTCGTGGCGCTGATGGCGACGATCTTCCTTACCGTCTACGGCCGCCAGGGATTGCGCGAACTTGCCCTGCAGAACCTCGCGAAGGCCGATTACGCCGCGCAACGTTTTGCCTCCGCGGGCGGCGAAGTGCTCTTCCGCGGATCGCCGCGCTTCAACGAATTCGTGCTGCGGACGGGGGAACGGGGGGAAGAAATCAATCAGCGGCTGCTGGAACAAAAGATTGTCGGGGGCCTGCCCGTGGGCCGCTGGTATCCGGAGCTCGAGGGCGCAAGCCTCTGGTGCGTGACCGAGCTCAACACCCGCGGAGAGATCGATCGCGCCGCGGTCCTGTTGAAACAGGCCTCGGAAGAGCTCCTGAGCCGCGCCTGAAGCATTTCTCCTGATGGTGTAGAGGAGGAAACAGGGCCTAACGCAGCCATTCCATCGAAGGATGGCTGCTCATCATGGCACTCTCCACTCTTTAGTATCTGGAGAAATGCTCCAGGGGCGCGGAGAGCACGCAATAGAAAGGCAGTTTGGATGGCGGATCAGAACCCAAATCTCCCGGTAACGGAAGCTTCGTCCCGGCCCTTCGAGGGCCAGCCGCGCAAGGTCTCCTCCCACCCCACGCAGAATGAGGCGCTGGTGTTTGAGAAGTCCTCGCCGGGCAAGAAGGCTTATCGCCTCGCGCCTCTCGATGTGCCCGAGGCGGATCCCGCCGCGCTTCTGGGCGACGCGGCGCGCGAGGATACCGGGATGCTGCCGGAGCTGAGCGAGATCGAAATTATCCGGCATTTCACGCGCCTATCCACGTGGAACTACTCGATCGATCTGGGCATGTATCCCTTGGGAAGCTGCACGATGAAGTACAACCCGAGGGTGAATGAGTTCGTCTCCCGTCTGGAAGGCATCGCCGAGGCGCATCCTTATCAGCCGGAAGCGCTCTCCCAGGGCGCGCTGCGCATTCTCCGCCTGCTGCAATCGTGCCTGCTTGAGATCACCGGCATGGATACCATCACGCTGCAGCCCGCGGCGGGCGCGCATGGCGAGTTTACCGGCATCCTGATGGTGCGGGCCTACCACGAATCGAAAGGCGGTCCGCGGCGCAAGATTCTCATCCCCGATTCGGCCCACGGTACAAATCCGGCGACGGCCGCAATTTGCGGGTATGAGGTTGCGAATCTTCGCTCGAATGCGCTGGGCATGGTCGACGTGGCCGAGCTCGAGCATCTGGTCGATGGCGAGACTGCCGCGCTGATGCTCACCAATCCCAGCACCATCGGCGTCTTCGAGAGCGAGATCCACAAGATCGCCGACGTCCTGCACGCCAAAGGCGCGCTGCTCTACATGGACGGCGCCAACATGAATGCCCTGGTGGGCAAAACCCGTCCGGGCGATTTTGGCGTGGATGTCATGCACCTGAATCTCCACAAGACTTTTTCGACACCGCATGGCGGCGGCGGCCCTGGTTCCGGCCCTGTGGCTGCGAAAAAAATCCTGGAGCCGTTTTTGCCCACTCCGGTTGTCGCTGACGGTCCTCCCGATGAGCAGGGCCGTTCCACACTTCGCCTGGACTACAACCGGCCCCAATCCGTCGGCCGGGTGCGCGCCTTCTACGGCAACTTCGGCATGTTCGTCCGGGCCTTGGCATACATTCTGGCGAACGGTCCCGATGGCTTGCGCCAGACGACGGAAGATGCGGTTCTCAATGCCAACTACCTGCGCAAAAAGCTCGAGGATCTCTACGAGCTTCCCTACAAGACGCCAACTTTGCATGAAGTGGTCTTCAGCGACCGCCGGCAGGCGCAGAAGGGCGTGAGGACGGGCGACATCGCCAAGCGTCTGATCGACTATGGTTTCCATCCCTACACGACGGCGTTCCCGCTGATCGTCCCCGGAGCGCTGATGATTGAGCCCACCGAGAGCGAATCGCGCGAGGAGCTCGATCTCTTTGTGGATGCCATGCGGCAGATTGCCCGGGAGGCCGATGAGAATCCCGAGATTATTCTCAACGCGCCGCACAGTACGCGCGTTTCGCGGTTGGACGAGGTCACGGCCGCGCGCAAGCCGGTGCTGCGCTACCAGCCGGGAGACGCAGCCAAAACCCGGTAGAGCAAGCCGGTTGTATTCTCCCAAAACGGGAAGTCTCGCTTCTTCCGCGATCGGCACCCATGATGCGTCTTCCTCGATCCGTCGATGAGACAGAGAGAGGCCCCTAAATCTCATCGACCTGGAGCAAAGCGCTCTCTATGCCTTTGCTCTGAACGGCGCCTCTCCGTGCGCCGGGCCGTTGCCGCACGCTTGCGTGCTTTGCTATGCCCGGGAGGAGCGATCGTGATGCGTTCTTTGTCTATGCATTCCTTTTCTGTGCGTTCTTTGTCTTTACGTTCTTTGTCTGTTGTTACTGCCGCAATTCTCCTGTTCCTTTCCCTCTCATGGAGCCGAAATGCTGCCGGCCAGAGCGCTCCAGGGAGCGAACGAGGGAGCGAAGAGGCCGGGAGCAGCCGTCTGGCCTCCGAGGTTCCGTACCGGCCGGAAGCGGTTCCTGCCCCCCTTCAACCGATGCTCGACCAGGCCGTCGGTAAATCGGTCTATTCCTGTTACAGATCCGGTGTTCTGCTGGTCGATGCCCAGGAGCAGGCGGGCCACACCACTCTCTACTACGGGGCTCCGGCCAATCCCGCGCTGCTGCGCTACATGGCTCCGTGGAAGGTTTTGGCCATCGATGAGCTGGGCGACCAGGCGGGATGGGCTTTCTTCGGGCTTCGCGTCTCCGTGAACGGCGTGACGATGGTGGTGAATGGAATTGCGGTAAGCCCGGTGGAGCTTGAGCAGTCTTCCAATCTGCTGCAGACGCTGGCGGACAAAGCGCATCTGTTTACTTCGGCCGAAGCCAGCGGAATTCACTTCACCGACCTTGGCGCGGTCGAGGCCGGCGAAGTGCATCCCGGCATGTCGGAGCAGGAGGTGGAATGCGCTCTGGGATCGCCGGAAGGGGTGAATTCCGTAGGTTCCGATGTCGCGCAGTCCAAAGATGCTCAAGAAACCAAAGAAATCAAAGAAATTTATGACGGCGGGCGAATTCTCGTATATCTGAAAGCGGGAAGTGTGGTCGACGTTCAGCACGTCTCTCTGCCGCCGTTGGATGAGCGGGCCGCTCGTTAGAGCGGTTTCTAACCATTTTCCAAGGGCGGATTTCTCACAGCGCGTAGCCAAAACTGTCATTCCGAGCGCAGCATGACGATTTTTGTCATGCGGAGTCGAGGGATCTGCTGTTTGTTTCCCCGGCCGTCCCTTCGATCGGCTCCCCTTC
>DATAWF010000012.1:0-3591 GCA_036267335.1 Acidobacteriaceae bacterium | reverse complement strand
AGCCTGGAAGCGCAACAGTTCGCGGTCGTGAACGATGCTCCGCCGCAAGAACAGCAGCAGTACAATCCGCTTCCGCAACGACCGCCTTTGACCAAGCCAAATTAGTTTTCATGCGTTTCGGCCTCGGGCCAGGGAAGGAATTCACTCATCGAGATGAATCAGGAGGAGCAGAAATCTGGAGGGGAGCCCGGGGGCGCATCTCCGGTTGCCGCGGCGGCCCGCAATTCCGATCCTCCCCGCAACCTCTCGGTTTGGCTTCGGGACGTGGTGTTTTCGCTCCTGGTCTCCATTTTCATCATTACCTTCGTCTACCAGCCGGTGAAGGTCGAGGGCACGAGCATGCTTCCCCGGCTGGTCGACCAGGACCGGCTGTTCATCAACAAGTTCGCCTACCATATCGAGAAGATCGAGCGCGGCGACGTTGTGGTCTTCTACTATCCGCGCGATACCCACAAGAGCTACATCAAGCGCGTGATTGCCGGTCCGGGCGATCACCTCCGGATCGACGACGGCCAGGTTTTTGTGAACGGGGTGCAACTCTCAGAGCCCTACGTTCCGGCCCGCTACCGTGATGACCGCTCGTATGAAGAGACCGTGATTCCTGAGGACGAGTATTTCGTGATGGGCGATCACCGGTCGATTTCGAGCGACAGCCGGGACTTCGGACCGGTCCCACGGCGGCTGATTTATGGGAAGGCATCGTTCGTCTACTGGCCCGCCGCGGATATCGGAGTCGTCCGCTGAAGACGCGGCGCGGATCACGGAAACGTTATAGAATCGGAAAAACCACGCTACGGAGCAGCAATGCCGGCAATTCTCGCGCTCGAAGACGGGCGCATCTTCCGCGGTGAGGGCTATGGCGCCAAAGGAGAATGTTTTGGCGAAGTCGTTTTCAATACCTCGCTAACCGGCTACCAGGAAATCTTCACCGATCCTTCCTATGCGGGACAAATTGTCGTCCTGACCAACCCCCAGATTGGGAACTACGGCACGAACGCCGCGGATGACGAAGCGGGACGTCCGTACATCGAGGGTTTGGCGGTTCGGGAGTTTTCTCCCATCAGCTCGAACTGGCGCTCGCAGCAGGCAACCGACGAGTATCTGGAACGCTTTCACATTCCAGCGATCGGAGAGATCGACACCCGCGCTCTGGTTCGCCATCTGCGCAACCGCGGCGTCATGCGCGGCGTGATCTCGACGATCGAGACGGACGCCGACAAGCTGGTCGCCAAGGCCCGCACCATCCCCAAGATCGATGGACGCGATCTGGCAAAAGATGTCACCACCAAGTCCAGCTATCTCTGGGGCGCAAACCCAGGGGGCGCAAACCCGGGGGGCGCAAACCCGGCGGCTTCGGGCGGGAACAATCGGGAAAAAACCTCTGCGCAAGAGGCATTGGCCGCAGCGCGGGAGAGCGATCTCCATGTGGTCGCTTACGATTTCGGCATCAAGCGCAATATTCTGCGCATGCTTGAGAACGAAGGCTGCCGGGTGACCGTCGTGCCTGCCCAGACCTCGGCCGAGGATGTCCTCGAGCTCAATCCCGACGGCATCTTTCTTTCGAATGGCCCCGGCGATCCCGAGCCCGTAACGTATGCCCAGGAAAATATCCGCAGGCTCGCCGGACGCAAGCCGATCTTCGGGATTTGCCTTGGGCATCAGTTGATCGGGCTCGCCCTCGGCGGCAAAACCTACAAGCTGAAATTCGGCCACCACGGGGGCAATCATCCGGTGAAGCAGTTGCAGAGCGGCAAGGTGGAGATCACCGCTCACAACCACAACTATGCGGTCGATCCCGGCTCGATCAAGCAAAGCGAAGTGGATCTGACGCACATCGATTTGAACGATGGAACCCTTGAGGGATTGAGGCACCGCTCCCTGCCGCTCTTCAGCGTGCAGTACCACCCGGAGGCGAGCCCCGGACCGCATGACTCGCATTACCTCTTTCATGACTTCCGCAAGTTGATGGAGGAGTGGAAGAAGTAGAGAGATCTCCTCAGGGGTTGAAGCCGAAGGAAATTGGCAAGGGTTTGCGGCGGGGCTGAAGTCTCGCCCCTTCACAAAAGTCCAGGCAAACCAGGGTCCAGGCAGTCAGGGTCCAGGCGAATCACCGGGCAGCAGCAAAAGAGGCGACCTCGATCCAGCCCCTCAGCGGCTAGAAATGGATTCAACCGACAAGCTTTCTAACCCGATTGGAAGATAGACGAGATGCCACGCAGGAATGACATAAGCAAAATTCTGGTGATCGGCTCCGGCCCCATCGTGATTGGGCAATCGGCAGAGTTCGACTACTCGGGCACGCAGGCTTGCAAGGCGCTCAAAGCCGAGGGATACGAGGTAGTGCTGGTGAATTCCAACCCGGCGACGATCATGACCGATCCCGAGCTTGCCGACCGCACGTACATCGAGCCGCTGACCCGGGAATATCTGGAAGAGATCATCCGGCTCGAGGCCGCCCACATGACCACAGGCGGCACCCGAAGCGGAATCTTCGCCCTGCTGCCGACCGTCGGCGGCCAGACCGCTCTCAATCTTGCGGTCGATCTTGCCGATGCCGGCATTCTCGAGAAATATGGCGTCGAATTGATCGGCGCGAAGCTCGAAGCGATCAAGAAGGCCGAAGACCGCCTGCTCTTCAAAGATGCGATGACCCGCATCGGACTCGATGTGCCTCGCTCGGCTTTGGTCAACAATATCCGTGACGGTCTCGATTTTGTGGGCAAGATCGGTTTCCCGGTGATCATCCGTCCCTCATTCACCCTCGGCGGGTCGGGCGGAGGCATCGCTTACAACCGCGAGGAACTGATGGAGATTCTTGCCCGCGGTCTCAACCTTTCTCCCGTGCATGAATGCCTGATCGAAGAATCGGTCCTCGGCTGGAAAGAGTTTGAGCTGGAGGTGATGCGCGATCTCGCCGACAACGTCATCATCATCTGCTCGATCGAGAACGTGGATCCGATGGGGGTCCACACCGGCGACTCGATCACGGTAGCGCCCGCGCAGACTCTGACCGACCGCGAGTATCAGGAGATGCGCGATGCCGCAATCCGCGTGATGCGCGAGATCGGCGTCGAGACCGGCGGCTCCAACGTGCAGTTCGGCGTCAACCCCGCGAACGGCCGCATGGTCGTCATCGAGATGAATCCCAGGGTCTCGCGCTCCTCGGCGCTGGCCTCGAAGGCGACAGGTTTTCCCATCGCCAAGATCGCGGCCAAGCTGGCCGTCGGTTACACGCTCGATGAGATTCCGAACGACATCACGCGCAAGACCCCGGCCTGCTTCGAGCCGACGATCGATTACGTCGTGGTCAAGATTCCCAAGTGGCAGTTTGAGAAGTTTCCCGGCGCCGATGCCGGACTTGGGCCGCAGATGAAATCGGTGGGCGAAGTGATGGCCATTGGGCGCACCTTCAAGGAGGCGTTTCTCAAGGCTCTGCGCTCGCTCGAGACCGGCAAGCGCGTTGGCTCGGAAACGATCGAGCCTCGCCGCCTTACGCAGCGGCTGGTGACCCCGGAGCCGGAGCGCATGAGCTACATCCGCTATGCCTTCCGCAAAGGCCTCTCGGTCCGCGAAGTCGCGCGGATGACCGCT
>DATAWF010000011.1:0-6819 GCA_036267335.1 Acidobacteriaceae bacterium | reverse complement strand
AACTTGATCAACTGGTAGATGTCGGAACCCACCTCGCGCGAGAGCTGCGTGGGGTGATGCTCGCCCTCGACGCGGACGATGATCCGCTCGGAGTCGACCGAATCCACCAGGCCGTTGCGCTTGGCGAGAATCACGGCGCCGGAGTCGCGCGCCGTCACGCCCTCCATCCCGGTGCCGACCAGCGGAGCTTCGGCCACCAGCAGGGGCACGGACTGGCGCTGCATGTTTGCGCCCATCAGCGCGCGGTTGGCGTCGTCGTGCTCGAGGAAGGGAACCAGCGAAGCGGCGACCGAGACGAGCTGCTTTGGGCTGACGTCGATGTAATCGACTTCATCGCGGTTGACGAGCACGAAGTTGCCCTGCCGGCGCGCGTTGACCAGGTCGTCGACGATGCGCCCCTCGCTATCGAGCTCGATGTTGGCCTGGGCGATGGTGTGGCGGTCCTCCTCCCATGCGGAGAGGTAAAAGGAGAAGGGCTCGTATTCGATCAGCCGCTTCTTTTCTTTGCGCAACTGGTTGTTGAGCCGGATGACCTCCTGCTTCTCCAGCGGATCGCCGACGCGCAGGCCGCTTTCGCCGGCATTCGTGACTTGGATGAAGTCGAGAATGTGGCCGTTGCGGACCCGCCGGTAGGGCGATTCGATAAATCCGTACTCGTTGATGCGCGCAAAGCACGAGAGCGAGCTGATCAGGCCGATGTTCGGACCTTCCGGGGTCTCGATCGGGCAGATGCGGCCATAGTGTGTCGGGTGCACGTCGCGCACTTCGAAGCCCGCTCGCTCGCGGCTCAAACCGCCCGGCCCCAGAGCGGAGAGACGACGCTTGTGCGTGATCTCCGACAGGGGATTGGTCTGGTCCATGAACTGCGAGAGCTGCGAGGAGCCAAAGAATTCGCGGATCGCCGCCATCACCGGCTTGGCGTTGATCAGGTCGTGCGGCATCGCCGTCGACATTTCCTGATACACGCTCATCTTTTCTTTGATGGCACGTTCCATGCGCACCAGCCCGATGCGGAACTGGTTCTCCATCAGCTCGCCCACCGCGCGCACGCGGCGGTTGCCCAGGTGATCGATATCGTCCACCACGCCGATGTTCTTGCGCAGCTTCAGCAGATAGCGGATTGTTCCGTAGAAGTCTTCCGGAGTAAGCGTGCGGCGGTCCAGATCGACCTCGTCGGCCTTCTCATAAAGCTTGATGTTGAACTTCAGCCGGCCCACGCGCGAGAAGTCGTACTTGCGGGAATCAAAGAACATGCCCTCGAAAAGGGCCGTCGCCGTGTCCAGGGTCGGCGGATCGCCCGGGCGCAGCTTGCGGTAGATCTCGATCAGAGCCTCTTCCGGCTTGCGCACCGAATCGCGCCGCAGCGTATTGGTGATGATGTTGCCGACGTCATCGCGCTCGGGGAAGAAGACCTCGATCGAGGTCACTCCGCTCTCCGCAATCTTGTGCAGCTTGTCGGACGTCAGCTCGTGATTGGCTTCAAGCAGCACCTCGCCGGTCGACGTGTCGATCACATCGGCGGCCGTCATCGCGCCTTCCAGCTCCGCCTGCTCGATTTCGACCTGGCCGACCTTGTGGCTGCGCAGCGACTTCAGGATGCTGGCCGTGATCTTGCGGCCGGAGTGGGCAATCTCCTCGCCCTTCGCCACGACCGCGTGAGCGGGCTTCGCGCCGAGCAGGTGGGTGCCTTTCTCCGCATCCTCCCGCACGTTCCAGAAGAGCTTGCCTTCCTTTACCGTAATGGTGTCGACCAGATAGAAGGTCTTCAGGATTTCCTCGTCCGAGCGGAGGCCGAGCGCGCGTAGAAAGATGGTGCCGAGGAACTTGCGCTTGCGGTCGATGCGGACGTAGAGCGTGTTTTTCTGATCGAATTCGAACTCCACCCAGGAGCCGCGATAGGGAATAATTTTGCCCAGGAAATAGGTCCGGTTGTTCGCGGTCTCAAAGAAGACGCCGGGCGAGCGGTGCAACTGGCTGACGATGACCCGCTCGGTTCCGTTCACGATGAAGGTGCCGTTCTGCGTCATCAAGGGGATGTCGCCGAAGAAGACCTCCTGCTCCTTGATGTCGCGCACCGACTTCGCGCCGGTCTCCGGATCCTTGTCGTAGATCGTGAGGCGCACCGTCACCTTGAGCGGCGCGGAGTAGGTCATGCCCCGCTCTTCGCACTCCGCCTGGTCATACTTGAGCTGCAGCCCGACCGGGTCGCCGCACTTGTTGCAGAAGTCGGGAGTGTTCTTGTTGTAGGTTCCGCACTTGTGGCAAAGCACATCGCCGGGGTGAAAGGGGTCGGTAATCACCATGTTGCCGCAGTTCACGCAGGCAGTACGCAGGTGATGCAGTCCCTTCAGGTGTCCGCACTTGCATTCCCAGTTGCCGATTGCGTAATCGACAAAGTCCAACTGAGAGATGTTGCGAAAATCGGTGATCGGGAAAACGGAGACGAACACCGATTGCAGCCCGTTGTCTTCACGCTCTGCGGGCAGCTTGTCCATCTGCAGAAAGCGCTCGTAGGAGCGGCGCTGGACTTCGATCAAGTTCGGGATCTGGATGGATGTTGGGATCTTGGAAAAGTCGAGACGGCTACGAAGGGCGCGGTTCTCGTTCGGCATGCTTCACTCCTGGGGCTCGTTTACGCGAAGTTTGAGACAAACGTCCCGCCCGAGTCAGCGGTGGTTTGTTGGGTCTTCTTGAGGCCGTACGCTATATCCGCCGCCTCGCTTCAGCGGATATGTCGCTTCACTACGGAATCCGCGCTGGCATGCGGAGGCCTGCGGGAAACACCGCATCCCGGCTCAAAGGCAGAACCGGAAACGCGGAAGGTGGGCGGGAGCCCTGCGGACGGAAATTCGCGGAACGGAACCATAAAAAGGGGAAAGGCCCGTAAGGGCGAACTGCCTTACGAGCGCCACAACCGAGTTGTGCACTTGACAATAGGATGAAACTGTCCGATTCCTGCCGATTCCCGTAAGCCGCGTGTGCGCCGCCCTACAGCAGATCGTTCACCACATCTGGAAACCCGCCGCCGCTTCCCAAATGTGCCGGCGCCGCGAAACGCCGGAAAGTTAGTCACAATACGATGCTTCTCTTCTCAAAGACCTGACGAAAGTCAAATCGTCGAGAGAGCGCATGGTCGCGGAAAACGCTAGAAACGCTAAAGATCATTCTAGCGCTTTCCGCTTTGGCATGCAACTTGCTAGCCAAATTGGCCTGCTACTTGATTTCGACCGCCGCAACACCGTCGAACTTCTTCTTGATGGTCTCGGCCTCTTCCTTGCTCACGTTCTCCTTGAGCGCCTTGGGAGCGCCATCGACCAGGTCCTTGGCTTCCTTCAAGCCAAGGGCGGTGACTTCGCGTACGGCCTTGATGGTGTTGATCTTATTGGCGCCCGCTTCCTTCAGGATCACGGTGAACTCGGTCTTCTCTTCGACCGGAGCCGCCGCTGCTGCCGCGCCGCCGCCGGCCACAACCACCGGGGCTGCTGCCGCCGCCGAAACGCCGAGGCGCTCTTCGAGCTTCTTCACCAGGGCTGCCGCATCGAGCAGGCTCAGGCTCACAATCTGATCTTCCAACTGC
Organism: Acidobacteriaceae bacterium; assembly: GCA_036267335.1. Lineage (GTDB taxonomy): Bacteria > Acidobacteriota > Terriglobia > Terriglobales > Acidobacteriaceae > PALSA-350. Next base: position 3,242 of record DATAWF010000011.1, on the reverse strand, counting down.
TGTAAATCCGCCATTTCTCTCTCCACGTAAAACTAGACTTGTTCAAAAATTTGCCGCTTGCCGCCGGAACGGACTGGGCCGCCCCGATTGCCATCTTCCTCCCCGGCAGGTTTCCGATGCGCCCAGACCGGCGCCCCTTCCAGAGATTCGCTGGCGAAACCCTATCTCTTAGAGCGGTTCTCCTATTGGGACCGCTCTAGAACCGCTCTAGCTGGCCGCCGCTTCCGCCGCGGGTGCGGAGAACTTGTTCTCCTTGACCCCCTGGTTGATTACCACCGCCAGGTCGCGTCCGGCCGCGTTCAGCACCGTAACCAGCCGCTGCGCCGGCGCATTGATCAGGAAGAGCAGCTTCGAGAAGATCTCTTCCTTGCCCGGCATGGTCGCCAATCGCTTCACTTCGTCCACGGTAATCAAGTTGCCGTCGACGATTCCCAGCTTGAAGGTGAATTGGGAGTTCTCTTCAACCCATTTGGAGAGCGCCTTGGCCAGAGCCACGGGGTCGCCACTGGTGTAGGCGACGGACGAAACGCCCTTCAGCCCCTGCAGCGCCTGCTCCACGCGCGTGCCCTTCGAGGCCCGCGCTGCCAGCTTGTTCTTGAGCACGCAGTATTTGCCGCCCGCGTTCCGCACCAGCTTGCGCAGCTCGAAATCCTGCGACACGGTCAACTTCTCAAAGGTGCCTACGATTGCGCTGGTCGAGTTCTCGAGCTCGCCTGCCAACCGCTCGACGCGCTCCGCCTTTTGTGCCTTGGTCAATGCCATAAAATCAGCCTTCCGCTACCTACCGAAATGTTGTGTGGCTCCCCGCCGGTCGAATCCCACGGCGCGCAGCCTCGTTCCAGAGCCTCCCAGCCGATGGGCCGGAAAGGGGAACGTTTACGCCTTGGCCGCGCTCTCCGCCACATCGTGATTCAGCGCAATTCCTGGCCCCATCGTGGAGCTGAGAGTGATGCCGCGGATGTACTTGCCCTTCGCCGCCGAAGGCTTGGCCCGAACCACACTCGTGATCACGGTTGCCGCATTCTCGATCAGCTTTTCGGGCGTGAACGAGAGCTTGCCCACAGGCACGTGCACCAGAGCCGTCTTGTCCGTCCGGAACTCGACTTTGCCGGCCTTAATCTCCCGGATTGCCGCCGCCACATCGTTGGTAACGGTACCCGTCTTCGGGTTGGGCATCAGGCCGCGGGGGCCGAGCACCTTACCCAGACGGCCCACCGACTTCATCATGTCGGGGGTGGAGATCAGGGCGTCAAAATCCGTCCAGCCCTCTTTCTGAATCTTTTCGACCATTTCCTCGCCGCCGACAAAGTCCGCTCCTGCGCTTTCGGCCTCGCGCAGCCGCTCGCCGGATGCGATGACCGCAACCCGCTTGGTCTTGCCCAGGCCATGGGGAAGAACCACGGTGCCGCGCACCATCTGATCGGCGTGCTTGGGGTCTACGCCCAGACGGAGGGTCAGATCGACGGTTTCGTCGAACTTGGCAAAGCCCACTTTCTTGAGGAGGGGAACGGCGTCGGCAAGGGAATAAGGACGGTCTTCCACTTGCGCACGCGCTTTCGCGGTGTTCTTGCTAAGCTTCTTCGACATGCTTCCTGTCTCCCACCGCGCGGACGTTGCTGCCTGCCGGCCGTGGTATCGTTTGCATTTTGCCCGCAGCAGGCGTAATACACCCCACCCGCAACAAGGCGCATTTCCAAGTATGCAGAAGACAGGCGCAGAAAGCAAATCTGCCAACAAGCCGGTAGCGGCTCAGTTTGGATTTGGGCTTGAGCGCTTGAGCGCTGCCCGTCCCCTGGCTAGTCCACAGGCAAGCCGGGAGTCCCAGGGCGCCTTTTCGAATTCGCTTCGTTCGAAAAGTTGAAGTTCACCTTGTCGTCGAACTCTCATTTCAGGCGGGTCGGCTTGCTGATTTGTTGAGGGAGAGAAGACTGTTCGCGCTTGTCGCGGCCCCCGGTATGAGTGGTCTTTCTATATGCGCCACCCATACCCGCTTTTACGGAAAGGATTAGACCTGGGGCGCCAGACCGCGTCTTGATTCCGCGCATCCCATGCCAGGAATCAAACGGAGAGAAAATGGCGCCGGCTGCGTTCTGGATGAGCTAAAGCCGCTTGGCTATCTCGCGTGATCGGGTGGGGGCATGGGGGGGAGAGGGAAGGAGGGCATGAGGAAGGGAATCCCCGCGGCGAACCACGACCCGCCGTTAGTGACCCGGATGAGGAGCACCGGACTAGTGCAAGTATCCGGCGGCGCAGGCGAAAGCGAGTCCTGAATGCGAAAATCGCCATTTACCTTAAGCGGGACGCCTGCAGCACTTGTGCTGTGCTGGGCATTCCCGTCATTTGCGCAGAACAGTGTCGCAAATACGCTCGCGCCGGCGTTGCTTCCGATGGCATTGCCTGCGCCCAGAAGGAGACCCTGGCCGTCGACCTGGATGCGGCCGTCCACTTTCACTTGGGCTTGAAGGTTCCGGATCACCCAGATCTGGCCAGCGGCTGCGACGCCAAACACGCTGGTATCTGCTGAACCAGTGGTAATATCGCCGATCCCTCCATTGAACGCGACCAAGTTCTGGGCCAGGGCCGATTGGGCCATGGCTCCGAGGAAAAGTACGGCGATTGACATACTGATCTTTTTCACGATGATGTTCCTCTCTGATATCAGGGTTGTAGTTGTAGGTGATCGGCAAGAGGCCTCGATATGTAGATGGACTCTTACACACGTGTTCGCAGCGACAGCGTGATGGGTTTATGTCACGCTCCGCTGCGCTAGAGCACCTGCCGCTTCGTCTGTCGGTTTCAAAGTCGCAGTTTTCTCAGTTCTGCTCTTTGGTATTGGGTGACCGGCAGATGAGGATAAAACGAAAGTCCGGAAAATAAGTTCAGAAAAGTCGCTCATCGGCTCGCGAGCAGTTCGTATCACGACTTGCCTGATCGGAACCAAATCATAGCAAGATCGAACATACACATCGTATTGTGATGCAATCTGCTTATCCAATCGATCAACACACTGAAGCGTTGTTTCCTCGACGTCCCATAGCTTAGTGAACAACCGATTGTCTCCCTTTATGTACAACAAACCATAGAAGACAAGGCTAGAGTCTGTTGTTAAATTTGGTGGAGCGGCTTGCAGAGTTGAGCGAGCATGAGCTATGCGAAGGCAAAGTAGTGGTATCCGGTGAGCGAGTTGGAGAGTCACTCGTAGTCTCGGCTAAGCGGCGGAAGCGAGCCGCTTGGTTCGCGGT
>DATAWF010000010.1:0-35624 GCA_036267335.1 Acidobacteriaceae bacterium | reverse complement strand
TGCTGCTCAGAGGTCCGTTTTCCGTTTTGTTGGGTCTGCGGAACCGGGGCATTGGGCACCGCCGCTGGCGACGGTTGCGAGTTGCTTTGAGCTGGAGAAGAGGCGGGTGAGCTTGCCGGTGCGTCATTGCCGGTGGAGCTGCTGGACGGAGCAGGAACTGGAGTTTGGGCCCCTGCCTGGCCGGCAATGCAGCCAATCACGAGGCACAATGCATGCACCGGGAACGATCGAAACCGCTTGAAAGTCATTGAGAGGGCAGGTCCTCTTGCCGGGCGCTCCCGGGTGGTTGTTTGAGTTTAAAGCATTTCTCCTGACAAGATGCGGTGGTTACGGCTGCTATGAGCGGCCATTCCTCGGTGGAATGCTGCGTTGGGCTCCGTTTTCTGGTCCACACCATCAGGAGAAATGCTTGATCCCGGTGGCTGCAATTTTCCCAGAGCAGAATCAGCACAACTGTACCCAGCGGGGTAGATGCCAGACTGGATTTTTATCAAGAAAAGTCCAACTTGCCAGATATTCGGCCGGGTATACCTATGCTGATTCTGCTCTAAGCGCGGAAGGAAAACTACAGCCGTGGAGCGGTTGCGGGGCGTTGTTCCCGGGCAATGGCGTCCAATACGCCGTTTAAGAAATTGAGCGACTCCGGAGCCGAGTAGCGCCGCGCGACTTCCAAGGATTCGTTGATAACCACGGCTGCTGGGGTTTCCGGAAAGCCCAGCAGCTCCGCCACCGCCGCCCGGAGCACATTACGATCGACGGCCGGCATACGTTGCAGCCGCCAGTGCGCGGAGTGCGACTCGATCAGGCGGTCAATCTCATCTTCCCGGGCGCTGGCCACGCGGAAGATGTCTTCGCAAAAGCCCCTCGTTTCGGAATCTTCCTCCTCGCGCGCCCCCCAAAAGGTGTTGCGTACCTGCTCGGGGGTCTGTTTGCCGACGTCCGCCTGAAAGAGCATCTGCATCGCAAGCTCGCGGGATTTGCGCCGTTTGCCGGGAGCGCTCATGGGCGGCCTTCCCCTGCATGCATCTTGCGCTTGAGCGAAACCATTTCGATGGCCGCCACCGCGGATTCGAAACCCTTGTTCCCCGATTTGAGTCCTGCGCGGTTCAATGCCTGCTCCAGCGTCTCGCAAGTCAGGACGCCAAAGGCATGCGGAACGCCTGTCTCCTGCTGAGCTTGCCCGATGCCGCGCGCGACCTCGTTGTAGATCGCCTCATAGTGCGCTGTTTCACCGCGCAGCAGCACTCCCAGGGTGATGACCGCGTCCACCTTGCCTTGGGTTGCGATCTCGCGGGCGGCTGCCGGTATTTCCCATGCGCCGGGCACGCGGATTACCTCAATATGCCGCCGGGCCGCGCCGGAGCGCAGAAGGGCGTCGAGCGCGCCCTGGAGCAGGCGGTCAGTGATGACGGCGTTCCAACGAGAGACAACACAAGCGAAGCGCATGCCCTCGGCGCTGAGATCTCCTTCGAGAGCAACCGGCTTGCCCCGGAGCGGGTCAAGCCATTCCCAAAAGGCAAACCTGTGTCCTGCAACTGGCTCGACCGTGAAAGCGCGGCTGCGCCAATGTGTGTTCGTGATAGGACTGAGACGGCGCGCCGCCTCCTCCTGGCCCCAGCTTTCAGTGAGCCATGCGCGAGCGGCGGCCTCAATCGAGTCCAGGCTGGTGACTTCGACGAGAATGTCGGCAGGGGAAGAAGCCGTGCTGTCGGCAAACTCCAAGGCAGCGAGCGGCGCAAAAAAGACGAATCCGCGGCTCTCGCGGTCATCCCATCCCTGGCCCGGCTCAAATCCGAGTGCGGAAAAGAAGCCCGGCAGCTTGCTGAAAGCCTCCTGACTCAGGGCCGGCTTTACCATGGAAATGCCCTTGATCATCTCTTTGACTCTACCATTCCAAGGGGACGGGTCCCTTGGTATGCTGCTGATGTGGCTGGTCCGCACCCCGTGATCCTCTCGCTCTCCCTCCGTCGGCCTCGGCAATCCCTTTCTCTCATTGCGTTGACTGCGCTCGGTGTATTGCTGGTGGCAGTGGACGGCTGTTCTCGGCAAACGTCTTCGAACGCCGCGGCGAAGTCTGCTGCCGCCCAAGCCGCCAAACAGGCCAAAACTGAGGCCCAAACCAAAGAAGACGAGGCGCGCGAGGCGTTGGAGCAGATACCGCCGCCCTCGAAGAACCGGTATCTCCTGGTGCGTACCAAGGACGCCTACGCCAATCCTTTTCTCGTCGTGCATTCGCAGACAATCACGTTGACTGTGATCCTTCCTGATCTCGATCCGCAGGCTTTCGGAACCAACGGAATGCTGCGGCCGGCCGCCGCCCGCCGCAGACAATTCGAACTCCGTCCTGGGGAATTGGCGGATGCGCTTGCTTCGCTGCCTGAGGATGTCTGGCCCTATGGCCGCGTGGCGGCCGTCGAAGAGCAGCCGGCTCCGCGGCAAGAGCGGGTCGACATTCGCCGCAATGAGGAAGCGGCGATCCGCACGCTGAATGACCTCGGAGTTGTGGTGGACGAGTGGTCGGGCTCGAACGACGCCCTGGTCCACTAGGCGGCTGCCGGTTCTCAGCACCGGCCGGCTTACCGGCGAACAGGCTGTCGTCTCGACGTCGAAATCCGGGACTGGCATCTCTTCCGCCGCCCCACCTGGACGCTATCCTGAAGCAAGAGTAAAAGTGAAAACATCATGTCCGACGCCAAAGCCCTTCCCATCTTGACTTCGGATTCCGCGGCGGTTTCGCGCCATAGTCATGAAAATTTTTCCGCCGCGCGTGTGCTCGAAGCGAAGCTGCGTTCGACCGTGCGAGGCGAGGTCCGGTTCGACTCTGGGTCACGGGCGCTCTACGCGACCGATTCGTCCAATTACCGGCAGGTGCCGATCGGCGTCGTCTTGCCCCGCGATGCGTCGGACGTGGAGGCGGCCGTTGCCGCTTGCCGCGAGATCGGCGCGCCGGTACTGCCGAGGGGCGGTGGAACCAGCCTGGCGGGTCAGTGCTGCAACGTTGCGGTGATTCTCGACTTTTCGAAATACATGAACGCGATCGTGGAGATGGACGCGGAAAAACAATTTGCGCGCGTCCAGCCGGGCGTCGTGCTCGATACGCTGCGCGATGCAGCAGAACGGCACAGGCTCACTTTCGCTCCTGATCCCGCCACCCACAGCCGCTGCACGCTGGGAGGCATGATTGGCAACAACTCCTGCGGCGTACATGCGCTGATGGGAGGCAAGACCGTCGACAATATCGAGTCGCTCGAGATTCTTCTGTACGACGGCACGCGCATGACCGTCGGCGCGACCTCAGAGACCGAACTCCAAAAAATCGTTGCCGCCGGCGGCAGAAAAGGGGAGATCTACGCCGGATTGGCCCGGATTCGCGACACGTATGCCGATGCAATTCGCCGTGGATTTCCCAGAATCCCGCGCCGCGTTTCCGGATACAACCTGGACGAGCTGCTGCCGGAGAATGGCTTCCATGTGGCCCGCGCGCTGGTGGGCGCCGAGGGCACTTGCGTCACGGTTCTCGAAGCCAAATGCAAGCTTACGCGCAGCCCGCAGCATCGGCGGCTGGTTGTCCTCTCCTTCGCCGATCCGTTTATTGCCGCCGACGATGTTCCCCAGGTCCTAGGCTTCGGGCCTATTGGCTTGGAGGGCTTCGACGGCAGGATGGTCGACGCCATGCTCAAGAAGAGGATGCATGTTGAGGATGTGAAGCTCCTGCCGCCCGGCCGCGGTTTCCTGCTCTGTGAATTCGGCGCCGATTCTCCGGAGGAGGTCGAGCGTCAGATCGAAGAGTTTGCCAATGCCGCGACGGGTTTTCCCGGCAAGCCCTCGGTCCGCAATTACTCCGGTGCGGATGCGGCCCGGGTATGGCGCGTGCGCGAAGCCGCATTAGCGGCGAATGTCTTCGTCCCAGGACAGCCCGATGGATGGGAGGGCTGGGAGGATTCTGCCGTGCCGCCGGAAAAGCTGGGCGGGTATCTCCGGAAGATTGAGGCCCTGATGAAGGAGTTCGGATACTCGGCCGCAATGTACGGGCATTTCGGTCAGGGCTGTGTGCACTTGCGCATCACCTTCGATCTGGAGTCGGAAAAGGGGATTCGCGATTTTCGTCGATTCCTCGACCGTGCGGCCGATACGGTGCTCGAGTTCGGAGGATCGCTCTCCGGTGAGCATGGCGACGGCCAGGCGCGGGGCGCATTGCTGCCCAAAATGTTTGGACCCGATCTCATGCAGGCCTTCTGCGAGTTTCAGGCCCTCTGGGATCCGGAGAACCGGATGAATCCGGGAAAGATGATCGATCCCGTAGCCGTCTACGATCCGGTCGAGAATCTCCGGCTGGGCGCGGGCTTCGAGGTCAAGAAGCCGAAGACATGGTTTGAGTTTCCCAACGATCAGGGCTCCTTTGGCGCGGCGACGATGCGTTGTGTCGGCGTCGGCGCTTGCCGTCAGCATAGCCATGGCACGATGTGCCCGAGTTACCGGGCAACGCTCGAAGAGCAGCACTCGACGCGCGGACGAGCACGCTTGCTGTGGGAAATGCTGCACGGCGATGTGGCGTCCGGCGGCTGGCACAGCGAAGCGGTCAAGGAATCGCTCGATCTCTGCCTCTCCTGCAAGGCCTGCAAGACGGAGTGTCCGGTCAATGTCGATATGGCGACGTGGAAAGCGGAGTTTCTCTCCCACCATTTCGAGGGGCAGAGACGGCCGCTGCAACACTATGCTTTCGGTTTCATGGACCGTTGGGCGAGCCTGGCATCTCATGCGCCCGCGGTGGCGAACCTGCCGCTGCGTCTCCCCGGCCTTCGTTCGCTGATGAAATCCGTGGCCGGCATCGCTCCCCAACGGGAATTGCCTGCGTTTGCTCGCCGCAGTTTCCAGTCCTCGCGTGGCTCAGCCAAGAATCCGGCAAAGGCCGCGACGGCAGAGGTGCTGCTGTGGCCTGATACCTGGAATAACTATTTCCACCCCGAAGCCCTAGAGGCTGCCAGTGAGGTGCTTTCCTCGGCAGGCTTTGCGGTGCGAACGCCGCGCGGGCATATCTGTTGTGGAAGGCCGCTTTATGACTTCGGCTTTCTCAAGCAGGCACGCGAGTACTTGCTTGCAGTCCTCAAGCGGCTCGAAGCGGAGATCGATGCCGGCGTGCCCGTGGTTGTTTTGGAGCCAAGCTGCGCCAGCACCTTTCGGGATGAGCTCGTCAACTTTTTCCCCAAAGACGAACGCGCCCGGCGCCTGAGCAAGCAGACGTTCCTGCTGGGCGAATTCCTCGCGCTCCACGCGCCCGATTACCGGGCGCCCAATCTGGCGGGACGCGAGATCATGGTTCATGGGCACTGCCATCAGAAGGCTCTTTTCGGCATGAAGGACGAAGTGGCTCTGCTGGAATCGACGGGAGCCGGGGTTCGGCTGCTCGATTCCGGCTGCTGCGGGATGGCCGGTCCCTTCGGCTTCGAAAAGGAGAAATACGCGGTCTCACAAGCGATTGGAGAGTTAGTCCTTCTTCCCGCCGTGCGCGAGGCCTCGCCCGAAACCATCGTTGTCACAGGTGGCTTTAGCTGCCGGGAACAGATCGGGCAAAATACGGCGCGCCGGGCGCTTCATCTGGCCGAAGTCCTTGCCGGGCGCATCGGAATCCAAGAATAGTGCTGAATCGAAGGAGTGAGCGATGACCGAACAAGAGAACTCTCCAGCGATCGAAAAGGTCGAGAAGACAGATGCCGAATGGCGAGCACGGCTGACGCCAGAGCAGTATCACGTGATGCGCCAGAAGGGAACGGAGCCCGCTTTCTCCGGCGCGCTCTACCACAATCACGCGGATGGAAGTTACCGCTGCGCGGCGTGCGGGGCCGAGCTGTTTACTTCGGATAAGAAATTCGATTCCGGCTCTGGCTGGCCGAGCTTCTGGCTGCCAGTGAACAACAGCGCGGTTCGGACGCAGGAGGACCGCGACCATGGAATGCGGCGTGTCGAGGTCACCTGCGCGCAGTGCGGTGCGCATCTCGGACACGTCTTTCCCGATGGTCCCAATCCGACCGGGCTACGCTACTGCATCAACTCGGTGTCGCTGGACTTCGATCCGCAGGAGAAAGCCAAGAAATAGGCCGGAGACATTTCTTCAGCCCCTTGTCTCTTCAGCCGTTGTCTCTTCGGCTCTTTGTCCGCTCCACTCCGGTAGCGGCTTCTTGAGGTGCGCCTGATCGATAGAGCATCGCTCTGATCGATGGAGCATTGCTCTTGAGGATGTAGAGCGAAGAGCGCAACCCAATGCAGCCGTTCCACTGAAGAAAGGGTTGCGCAAAACCGCGATCACCGCTCGACAGCGTCAGGAGAAATGCTCCAGCGAGAGTTTTTTCAGACCAGGCGATCTCAGCTAGCCTAGGCTAGGGGTTGATTCGCACGGTGAGCTCCTCCGGTTCTTCTCCGTTGCGGATCTGCCGCAGTTGCTGATGGAGTAGCCGGCCGCCGGGCGGTCCATCGCCGCCCAGGTCATCGGTACACTCTTCCTTCTGCTCCTCGACGATCCTGTGGCGTACCTCGGGCTGCACAATGGCTTGAAAGCCGAGCAACGCTGCGCCTATGACCAACCCCGATATTCGAGAGACGATCAAGTCGCCCGCGGGCTGCTGCGACTTTCGGTCTCGGCGCCGCTGGCCAACCCAATAGATTGTTGCGCACGCTAGGAACAGGACAAAGAATCCATTGACGAAACAGGCAAGAACCATCTTTCCCTCCAGGCGATGGGTGGGAAGAGAAAGGGCACACGCAGCCCAATGGGCCGCAATGTGTCAGAAAATTCTCGGGAGGTTCGAGCAATTCTCCTGATGGGGCAGCGCAGAGAACGGAGCTCAACGCAGCCATTCCTCCGAAGAGTGGCAGCGTCTTGCAGCCGTCACCGCTTCACAGTGTCAGGAGAAATGCTCTAGTTCTTGCCGGAAGGAGGAGGGCGCTCAAAAAGATTTGCACGGCAGACAGGAAGAGCGACGAAGTGCTGATCAAGGTCGAACGCCGGCCAGAGCGAGATTGGCACCAGCACCAAGCCGAAGAGAAGGACCGGGAGGAGAACGAAGGCGGCCAGCGAAGCGCTATGCGCGGGTGCCGGGTGGAACGCCAGCAAAAGCAGGCAGACCGCCAAGCTGAGCGCTGCGAACAATCGCCAATTCAACTGTTGATGATTGGTACGGTCCATGTCCCGTGCCACCGCTCTTTTTTCAAAATACAAAGCGCTTTTTTAAGCCTTGGCGATGATTCTTGCCTTGGGCTTGGTGACCTTGCCGGCCTTGATGCAGCTGGCGCAGACACGGATACGGCGCTGCGATCCGTCGACCGATGCTTTCACCGGCCGCAGATTGACATTCCAGCGGCGGCGGCTGACGTTGTGCGCGTGGGATACTTTGTTGCCAAACTGCGGAGCTTTTCCGCAGATTTCGCAGACCTGAGCCATGACGAAACTCCGATTCGAATCTTTTCGCGCAAGCGTGGACTTCGGCGGGAGACCGCCGGAAAGCCTGAATCGCATTGTTTGCGATGACCGGCCAGCGGCAGAAAAAAGCGCCGCCCGCCGTGCTGGGCGAAGACCCAGTATATAACAGCGGCCCGCTATCTCTCTTGCATTCCGTCTCTTTCGTCCTCGAATCTTCGGCCGGGATAAAATTGCGTGAGGCAGTGGGAACGGCTGGGTAATCCACTTTGCCCCGGAAAGCAACGTTCCCGGCCATCTACTGGAGTGAAGAGGATCAAGCAGTTTCTACCCGGAGACAGACCGTAGACGCCACGCGGCCGGCGGCTTTGCCGGCGAGTCTCATATTCCGCGCGCCTTGGCTGGTCTTCTGGGTAGCCTTTGCGGTGCGCGTCGCCTATCTCACTCTGGCTCATACCTACCGTATCCGTCCTTACGACGGCAATTTTTCGTTTGGGTGGGAGATGGGGCGTATCGCCCGCGCGCTGGTTACGGGCTACGGGTATTCCGATCCCTTTCGCGGCCATACGGGGCCGACGGCATGGGTAGCGCCGCTCTATCCGTTGCTCCTGGCCGCCGTTTTTAAAGTTTTCGGTATCTTCACGGCCAAATCGGCCTGGGTCATTCTGACCATCAACAGCTTCTTCTCTGCCTTGACGGCGCGCGCGGTATGGGAGATCGGAGCCCGCTGCTTCGATCGGCGCGTGGCGCAATGGTCGGCATGGATCTGGGCGCTCTACCCGGCGGCGATGCAGTATGCGGTGCGATGGGTGTGGGAGATGTCCCTGACCACCTGGCTTTTTGCCATGGTGCTGGTGGTGGCGCTCCGCATGCGCAATGTAGGGGAAGCTCCCAGCGAGCCGGTGGGAGAAGCTGGCGCGATGACGTTGCGGCGCTGGGGCTATTTTGGATTGCTCTGGGGGTTGATCGGGCTCAGCAATCCGACACTCTTGATCTTCCTTCCGGTTTCCGGAATCTGGCTGTTGATGGGGGCCCGGGATTGGCGCCGTCCACTGGGCGGCGCTGCGGTCGCGGCGCTGGTCTTTCTGGCATGCCTTGCGCCATGGATGGTTCGGAATTGGCGAGCATTTGGCCAGTTTGTGCCGATGCGCGGCAACTTCGGTGCAGAGATGTACCTGGGCAACGGGCCGGGAGCGACAGGGCTGTTGATGGAATACAACCAGCCGATGCAATCGGCTGAGCAGCTCAGGCTTTATGCGCAGATGGGTGAGATCGCCTACGCCAAAATGCGCGGTCGGGAGACGATGAAGGTGATTCGCGCCGCTCCAGGTCACTTCGCGGCGGATACGCTGAAGCGGATTTTCTTTTTCTGGGGATCGGTACCGCATTCCGCCGACGATGCGGCGTGGATTGAGGAGGGCCGCAACCTGAATTTTGTCTTTACCAGCGTTTGCGGCTTGCTGGGACTGGCGATGGCCCTTCAGCGGCGCGTGCCTGCGGCGGGGCTCTTTGCCTGGGCCTTCCTGCTGCTTCCCCTGGTCTACTATTTTGTGACGGTGCATGCTCGTTTTCGCCATCCGCTTGAACCACTGATCGCGGTGCTGGGGGTCGCGCTCTTTCAAGCGGCGGAGCCGCGGCGGGGAATCGCGCCCGAAGATGGCGCCGCAGCGCGCTCGTTGCGCGGCATTGACCAAATACCGGCAGAAAAGTAGACTTGAATAGCTTGGCGGTTCCTGCGCTTGCGCGCTGTTCTGTCCGCGCGTGAGCGGGGATCGAGCAAGGTCGGCATCGTTTCGCTCACCCGGCGTCCGCGGGTTCGAGCGCACCCCGAAGAGATTCTTCGGATCAAGCATGCAGACATTCGTCCCAAAGTTTTTGCGCCGGCCGGCTGCGCCGCGCGCGCGGAGGATTTATGTACGCAGTGATTCGTACCGGAGGGAAGCAGTACCGTGTTTCTCCCGGAGATGTTGTGAAGATCGAGAAGACCAAAGCCGATGCCGATTCGGCAATCGAGTTCAGCGAAGTTCTCGCGGTCTCGGGCGATGGACATACGGCGGCGAATCCCGCTTCTGCTAAGGTCATCGGCACCGTGCTCGGGGAAGGGCGCGGGAATAAGATCCTGGTCTTTCACTTCAAGCGCAAGAAGCAATACAAGAAGCTTCAGGGACATCGCCAGGCATTCACCGAAGTGCGCATCGACTCGATCGAAGTCGATGGCAACCGCTATGGCAAAGAGGCTTAACCCAGAAGGAAATCCTTCGCGGGTTCCTTAGAGCACGCCGCGAAGTGCAAATCGGAGATTTGAGATGGCGCATAAAAAAGGACTAGGCAGTTCCAAAAATGGGCGCGATTCCAACGCGCAGCGGCTTGGGGTCAAAGCATTTGGCGGTCAGCTCGTGACCGGCGGCTCGATCATCGTCCGCCAGCGCGGCACCCCGCTCAAGCCCGGTTTGAACGTCGGGCGGGGAAGCGATGACACGCTCTTTGCCAAGATCGACGGGCGGGTGAAGTTTATCGACCGCGGCCGCACTGGCCGGTTCGTGGCCGTCGAAGCTCTCGAAAACAACTAATTCCGCATCCCAAAAATCAATCGGCGGGCCGGTGCCTTTGCAGGCATGGCTCGTCGATTTTTCTTGGTCTCCAGCCGGGTGACGTCATTCCTGCCGCGCGGGAAAGGCTGCCGCTACCGGCTAGCAGAGCATTTCTCCCAACCCTCCGGGCCGGGGTCAATTTTCCCGATTTCCTTGTCTCTCGTCGTTCGAACACACCCGGTATTCGTCACTCCTCTTTCCTCGAACTCGAAAAAATTGCCTCCGGGCGCTGCTCGCCCTGAGAGTGTGATCAGGCCCGAGGTGCGGCCATTCTTTCCATCCCAGCAAGCTAAGCCAGCTTGCCGGCGTCCCCCGTTCGATGGAATGGCTGAGTTGAGATCTGCACCCTGCTCTACGCCAGCAGGAGAAATGCTCCAGCAGGAGAAATGCTCCAGCCGTAGGCCAAGAGGAGAGGAGCCAAAGCAAAAGGCCCCGGGCATCGGGGCCTTTTGCTTTGGACGTGGTGGATGAGATCAGCTTGCGATGTTGAGCGAGTTCTTGCTGAGAATCCGGTCGACCACCTTCTCGACATCTTGCAGGAAGAAGTCGCTGGCCGGAGCAGGAACCGCGACCCGGGGAGCGGCATGGCCAACCGAGAGCGCTGTCGCGATCTCGTTCCAGCGTGCCAGCGAGGACGTGACGGGCAACTGGATCGTTGTGCGTATCGGTTCCCGCATCAAGAAGACGGCGGTCCAGATCACCATGCTCAGAATATTGGCTCCGCTGTCGATGAGGCTCAAGCCTGAATTCCACATCGCATGGGAAGAGTTCATCAGAAACGAAGCGGTGATCAGATTTCCAGCCGCCAGAATGCCGAAGCCGAAGCAGACGCTGAAGATCCGGCTGCGATAAGAGAGGCCCAGCTTGCCCGCCATCACCATGAGGAAGAAAAGCAGGCAAAGAATGAAGATGCTTTCGCAGCGCAGCATCTCATCGCATCCACGCACAAGCAGTCCATAGCCGCTCACACGTGGCGTGAACATCTGCGCCAACGCCGCAATCAAGGAGACGCAGGCGACCCAGCGAAACACAATGGATCCCAGACGTTTCAAACCGGGCAGGGGTTCCATTGCCGAGCGGAAAAGATCTTGGATCACAAAGAAGATAAGAACTGTGCCAATTGCACAGGTGGACCAGTAAACGACAAAGTAAAAGTTATAACCAGTCTTCGCGGGGATATGAAGTAGAGGTCCGATGCGTAGCATGCCAGTGAGAAAGATCTCTGTTGCCGAACGCAGCGCGAAGTAGATGAGGAGCACACGAAACTTCTTATGGTCCCTGGATCGCCAAAGGGCAAACAGGGCAAAAAGTATGAAGAATGGTTCGGCCCAGGCAAGCACACTCAGGACGCTAGACATATACCTCACCCCTTACGAGTTTTGAGCATAGCTCGAAAAGGGGTGAGGCTCAACCCGAGAATTTGCAGGAACATAGCACGAAGGTGCTAGGAAGCGTCCGACACGGTACTCCCGGTACTCCTGAGGGTACCGAAGGCTACTTGTAAATGCCGCAGGTCTCGCCGGGGTTGCAGTTAGGAACCGGAAGCGCGCTCGAAACAACTAGGTTAGAGGCGGCGACGATGCTCGCGGCGGTTGCAGTGTTGGCAGCCGATTTCGGCGTAAGGGAGCTGGCGGCGAAGCCGGCAAAGACCAAAGCGAAGACAGAAAGGCGGACGATGGTTTTCATGACTAGGTTACCTCCGGGTAGATTTTTCTCGGGTCGTTGAAGCGAACCGTAACTGTGACGAGTATATTTGTGTTGTTTTATAAGTCCAATGTTTTCAGGGAGATTATCAGGTATTAAACGAAGGTGTTACGCAGGTACTACAAAAGTAACCTTAGCAAAGTACCCCGGCTTTGTTGGCGATTTCGTAACTGAAGGTGCTGCTTTTATGGTTACGCGAGTAAGAGCAGGATCCCCTTGGATAAGATGCCTCCGGGGGTAAAAGAAGGCTCGGCTGACGGTCCAATTTTCCCCCGCGAAGGGGGCTCGCCGTGCTAAAATAGAGCAGTCGAAATAGCCGGCAAAGCCTTGTTTTTCAATCCTTTATTTGCGAGCGGGATGGATTGGCCTTCGCTCGCCTCCGGCGATCTTCGAGTCAGGCTGAAGAATCTATCGTAATCACCCCCGCGCGAAGCTTTTGGCAGAGCGCTCGAAGCAAAAACGGAGTTCCATGTCGATCAAGGAAATTGTTGTTCCCGCCCCCGCTCCATCCGCCCCTCCCGGAACAGAAAGCAGTTACACCGGAGAAAGCATCAAGGTGCTGGAGGGCCTGGAAGCAGTACGCCTCCGGCCGGCGATGTATATCGGTTCCACCGGTGAAATGGGCCTGCATCACCTGGTTTACGAGGTGGTCGACAATTCCGTCGATGAGGCGCTGGCGGGATACGCTTCCCACATTGAAGTCACGATTCACGTCGACAACTCGATCACGGTCGTCGACGACGGCCGCGGCATTCCGGTCGACGACATGGATGTTCCCGGCGGCGGAAGAATGCCGGCGGTGCAGGTGGTGCTGACCAAGCTGCATGCCGGCGGCAAATTCGATTCTTCCACCTACAAGGTTTCAGGCGGACTCCACGGCGTCGGTGTTTCCTGCGTCAACGCGCTCAGCGAAGAGTTCGGTGTCGAGATCTGGAGAGATCAGCACACCTACGAGCAGGAGTATTCCCGCGGGGCTCCGATCACGAAGCTCCGGCAGTCGGGCACGACGAAAAAGCGCGGCACCAAGATTCATTTTCTTCCCGATCGCACGATCTTTTCGGCGACGGAGTACAACTACGACACGCTGGCGCAGCGGCTGCGCGAGATGGCCTTTCTCAACAAGGGGCTGGAAATCGTATTGATCGACGAGCGGGCCACCGATGCGAAGACGGGCGAGGCCAAGCGCGCCGATTTCAAATACGCCGGCGGCATTGCGGAGTTCATCAAGCACCTCAACCGCGGCAAACAGGTGTTGCACGACAAGCCTATCCACATGGAAGCTTCGCGCGACGGCGTCGAGCTGGACATTGCGCTACAGTACAACGACAGTTACTCGGAGACGGTTTTCAGCTTTGCCAACAACATCAACACCGTCGACGGCGGCACGCACCTTTCGGGGTTCCGCACCTCGCTGACCCGCACCATCAACAGCGCGGGACAGCAGATGGGCCTCTTCAAGGATGTAAAGGAAAACCTCTCCGGCGACGACGTGCGCGAGGGGCTGGTTGCGGTGATCAGCGTGAAGCTGCCGCAGCCGCAGTTCGAGGGGCAGACCAAGGGCAAGCTCAACTCCGACATTGCGGGCATCGTCCAGGCCTTCGTCAACGAGCGCCTGGGAATGTTCCTGGAGCAGAATCCTCCGATTGCGAAACGGATCATCAACAAAGCCATCGAAGCGGCGCGCGCACGCGAGGCCGCCCGCAAAGCCCGCGATCTCACCCGCCGCAAAGGCGCGCTCGACGGAGGCGGACTGCCCGGCAAGCTCGCCGATTGCAGCGAGCGCGATCCCGAGCGCTGCGAACTCTATCTGGTCGAGGGCGAATCGGCAGGCGGCACCGCCAAGCAGGGCCGCGACCGTAAGTTTCAGGCCGTTCTACCGCTCAAGGGCAAAATTCTAAACGTCGAAAAGGCCCGCTACGACAAGATGCTCGGCCACGAGGAAATCCGGGCGATGATCACCGCCCTCGGGTGTGGCATCGGCAAAGATGACTTCGACGCTTCCAAGCTGCGCTACGGCAAGATCATCCTGATGACCGATGCCGACGTGGACGGCTCGCACATCCGGACCCTGCTGCTTACTTTCTTCTTCCGCCATATGCAGGAGCTGATTCACCGCGGACACATCTACATTGCACAGCCGCCCCTCTACCGCATCAAGAAGCGCAGGTTCGAGCAATACATCAAAGACGATCGCGAGTTTGTCCGTGTGATGGTCAAGCGCGCTTCCGACGGGATGGATCTACGTTATGGCGCGAACGCCAAAAAGCTCGAGGGCGCGGCTCTCACCAAGTTCATGGGCCAGCTCAACGACTATCTGGGCTTTCTGGACAAGGCGAACAAGCGTTTCCGCGACGAGAGCATTACCGAGCTGCTGCCGCGCCTGGATCTGATGCGCCGTGCGGATTTCGAAGGGGAAGGCGCCCCGCCGGCCAAGATCAAGAAGCTTCACGCCGAACTCGAAATGCTGGCTAAGCCCCGCCAGTTCAAATCTGTCGCCCAACCGGTTTACGACGAGGAACACCGCACCTGGTCCCTCAGCTTTATCGACGCGCAAGGAGCGGAGCGGCATATCGATTGGACGCTGGCCTCGTCTCCTGAATTCCGGCAGATGATGTCGAAGTACGCGCAGATCCGCGAAGAGCTCGATCCTCCCTTTATCGTGCAATATGCGGGCAAGGTAGCCGAGCCCGAGGAGACCGACGGCGAAGCGGAGACAGCGGTGGAATCTACCGCGAAGCCTAAGAAAATAGGGAAGGCAGGGACCGACCCGGTCACCAAGCACAGCGCGCGCGAGCTCTTCGAGTACGTCATCGAGCAGGGCCGGCGCGAGTACGAAGTACAGCGCTACAAGGGGCTGGGTGAGATGACTGCATCACAGCTATGGGAGACCACCATGGACCCCGAGCGGCGCACTCTGCTCTCCGTCAAGCTCGAAGATCTTGCCGCCACCGACGAGATTTTTAGCACTCTGATGGGCGAAAACGTGGAGGAGCGCAGAAAGTTCATCGAAGCGAACGCTCTCGACGTAAAGAACCTGGATATTTAAAAGCGGCGAGTTGGCGAATTAGCAAGTCGGCAAGCCGGCCTGCACCTGGTGATTGCCAGCTTTGCGGACAACTCAAAACCCTCAGAGCCTGTACGGCATTCGCGACATTACCGGCAATCCCCAATCGATCGAAGATCTGCATCGGATTCGGCGCCATCCAGATACCAGCGCCGATTTCCGAGAGGGCGGGGGAGCGCTCGACAACTTGTACGGAATACCCGCGCTGCTCCAGGGCAATCGCCAGGGTCAGGCCACCAATGCCCGCCCCCTGCACCAGCACGTCAAACTTCCCTTCCATGCCTCCATCTTAAGAAAGGGGAGCGAGCCATCGCCTGCCTTTTTTGCATGCGGCCGAGGCGACAGCGGTCGAGACCGAACAGGATCGCCCTAACCGGTTTTAACGTTTGCTGTCGCTGGAGAACGGACGACCGAACCGCGTGATAGTCTTTGCTGGCATGTCCGGCAACCATTTCGACCTATCCTCAGCCGCGTACGCGGAGATGCTTCGCCGCGGTTTTCATCCGGATTTCCCCCCAGGAACCACGCAGCAGCTTGCCGACATCCGTGAGCATTTGGGTGAATCTCCCGATCCGAACCTGCCGGACTTGTGCGGGCTCCCCTGGTCCTCGATCGACAACGATACATCGCGCGATCTCGATCAGGTTGAAGTCGCCGAGCGCACTACCGGTGGCATTCGCGTGCGTGTGGGAATTGCCGAGGTGTCGTTCTCGGTGCCCAAGGGCACTGCGATCGATGCCCACGCGAATGATCAGACGCAGACTATCTACACCGCGGTCCGGAACTTTCCCATGCTGCCCTTTGATCTCTCGACCGATCTCACCTCGCTCAATGAGAATCAGCAGAGAACCGCAGTCGTGGCTGAGTTTCTGGTGCACGCCGACGGCACTATGGCGGAGCCTCGAATTTACCGCGCGCGCGTGCGGAACCACGCGCAGCTTGCCTACAGCAAGGTTGGGCCGTGGCTGGAAAAGACCGCAGGTCCGGATGCCAAAGTTGCGGCCTCCGCGGCGCTGCAGGAACAGCTAACCATGCAGGACGAAGCAGCGCAAGCGCTCCGTGGACAACGCTGGCGTCTGGGGGCGCTGGATTTCCATCGGGTGGAGGCGGACCCGATCGTGATCGACGGGAAGGTCCAGGCGATCCGCTCCGCGCACCGCAACCGCGCGATGGATTTGATCGAAGACTTCATGATCGCGGCGAATGAAACCATGGCGGTTGCGCTGAAGACTGCCGGAAGGTCCTCCATCCGCCGGGTGGTCAAGTCTCCTGAGCGATGGGGGCGCATCGTCGATCTGGTGGCGCAGCATGGAACGACGCTTCCGCCCTCGCCCGATTCCGGGGCGCTCAATGCCTTTCTGCAGGGGCAGCGGGCAAGCGACCCGGACCACTATCCCGACCTGTCGCTCGCGATCATCAAGTTGATGGGCCCGGGAGAGTACGTGCTGGCGCCGGGTGGCGACCCCAATGCTCCTGGTCACTTTGGGCTAGCCGCCCTCGATTACACTCACTCCACTGCGCCTAACCGCCGTTTCGCCGATCTGGTCACGCAGCGGATGGTGAAGGCCATGCTGGTAAAAGCTCCGCCTCCGTATTCCGATGCTGAACTGGAAATGATCGCGACCCATTGCACCGAACGCGAGAAAGACGCGCGCAAAGTAGAACGCACGATGGAAAAGCGGGTGGCGGCGGTTGCCCTCGCAGCCAGCGTGGGAAAGCGTTTCCACGGCGTAGTTACCGGCGCATCTCCAAAGGGAGTTTATGTGCGGGTTTTTGATCCGCCGGTCGAAGGCAGGATCATGCGCGGCGAAGCCGGGCTGGACGTAGGCGATATTGTCGACGTGACGCTACTGCATACCGATCCAAAGCACGCCTTTATCGACTTCGAACGCAGTTGAAAAATCTGAGTGCGAAGGCTCCGCTGGTCTTCGGAGACTCCACCGGACGCGCCGCTAGAGTGTAAGGTGACGAACCGGTCCGTGCAGCCATTCGATCAAGGAATGGCTGCACGGAGCCGCTCTTACCCATCACAGTATCTGTGCCTTTGCTATAAAAGGGCAGCGCGGATTGGCCCTAGCTACTTCCGTACTTGGCGGCATTCCTCGCACTGACAGTGCCGCCGGAGATAATCCCAGGAATAGATTCCGCTCTTGTGGCCATCATTCCATTCAAAGCTGACAGCATAGCGGCCTACGGGCGCAACCGCGTCGGGACGCGGAGGAGCATGATAGATGGGGAGCACCGCTGCAGGCTTGGTCCGGGGCACGCCCGGCTCGCGCCCTTCGGCCCCACGCTCTTCGTGGCAAGTGGCACAGGGACAGGCTTCGCGCAGCCAGGCAAAGCTCCAACTGCTCTTGTGCCCGTCTTTCCAATCGATCTCTAGCCCTAGGCCCGTGGTTTTGTTCACCCGGACATGCGCGGGCTCTCTCGCCTCGCGTGGCAGTTCGCGATACGCCGCTTCTTCCCGGCGCGCGTCTTGCTCGCGAAGAAATCGGATGCCTTCGTGGCTCATGTCTTCAGGATAGAGTATTTCTCCTGAAGCTATGGAGTGGGAATGGCTGCTATGTGCAGCCATTCTTCGATGGAATGCTGCGTTGGGATGGAACGCTGCGTTGGGCTCCGCTCTCTTCTCAACACCATCAGGAGAAATACTCTACCGCCTCCCTCAGGGCTCCGGGCTCTCTCCGCGGTCCGGCCGGCCGGGCACGCGCGGCGGTTCTGCCCACAGCTTTTCAAGCAGCGGCACAACCTCCTCGGGCATGTTCGCCAACCGGATGAGATGGCGATTCTCTTGCTTCAGGAAGCCATGTTTCACCGCGGTATCGAGGAAGGCGAGCAACTGGCGGAAGTAGCCATGGAAATCAACGAGGACGCAGGGTTTTGCGTGGATCCCGAGCTGTGACCAGGTCAACACTTCGAAGAACTCGTCGAGGGTGCCGTAGCCGCCCGGGAGTGCGACGAAGGCGTCGGCGTAATCGGCCATTTTCTGTTTGCGCTCGTGCATGGTCTCGACGACGTAGAGTTCGGTGAGATGGCGGTGAGCGACCTCCCTCTCTTCGAGCGCCCGGGGGATCACGCCGATGGTCTCGCCGCCCGCAGCAATTACGGCATCGGCCAGAGCGCCCATCAGTCCGACATGCCCACCGCCATAGACCAAACCCCATCCATTCCCAGCCAAGGCGCGGCCCACGGCTGCGGCAGCCTGGCGGAACTCGCCGCCCACGCCGTCCGCCGATGCGCAGAAGACACAGACCCTGCGCTTTGTTCGATTGCCCTCGTTGTTCATACCTCCATGATTCCACCACACTCCCGAATACGCCTTGGAATACGGCGATACACTGAGAAGAAAGGCATTGTTGAGCGGCGCGGCCAGACCTGTCTTCAGGCTGGTTCAAAGCCACCCACGACCAGGGATTCGGAGTGCAGTGCAGCATCTACTTGATAAATTGAATCCGCCGCAGCGCGCGGCGGTAGAGACGGTGGACGGCCCTTTGCTGATCCTGGCTGGGGCCGGCTCGGGCAAGACCCGCGTGATTACGCATCGCATCGCCTATCTGATTCAGGTGAGGAATGTCGCACCGGATGCCATTCTTGCCGTGACCTTCACCAACAAGGCCGCGGCGGAGATGGTTGAGCGCATCGATCGTCTGCTCGATCACCGCAGCCTGGCCAAGCCGCTGATCGCGACATTTCACTCCTTCTGTGTGCGCGTGTTGCGTCGTGACATCGAGGCTCTGCGCGTAGGTGGCGAGGGGCTGACGCGGAGCTTTGCCATCTACGACGAATCGGCTCAGCAGGCGATCGTGAAACAGGCGATGCGCCGGCTGGGGCTCGACCAGAAGCAGCTCACGCCGCGCGCTGTGCTCTCGCGCATCTCATGGGCGAAGAACCACATGCTCGACCCGCAAGAGGCGTACCTGGAGTCGACCGACCCGGTGAGCGAGCGCATCGCGCACATCTACGAGATTTACCGCAAGGAGCTGCGCAAGGCCAACGCACTTGACTTCGACGACCTGTTGCTCGAGACGGTGCGCCTGCTGCGTGCATCGTCCGAGGTGCGGGAACGCTACAGCCGCCGCTACCGCTATCTTCTGATCGACGAATATCAAGATACGAACCGGCCGCAGTATGAGCTGATCAAGCTGCTGGCCGGAGCCGAGCACAATGTTTGCGTCGTGGGCGACGAAGACCAGAGCATCTATTCCTGGCGCGGCGCCGATATCCGCAACATTCTGGAGTTTGAGCGCGACTTTCCCGAAGCCAAGACCATCCGCCTGGAACAAAACTACCGCTCAACGCAAGTGATTCTAGAGGCGGCTTCCGCGGTTGTGGCGCGCAACCAGCAGCGCAAAGGCAAGACGTTGTGGACCTCGCGGCACGGCGGCGCCAAAATCGGATACTACGAAGCGCCCGATGGCGAAAACGAAGCGCTCTTTGCCGCCGACTACATCCAGAAGTACATGCGGGGGAATGCGGACGCGGAGGTTCCTCCGCGCATCGCGGTGCTTTACCGCACGAATGCCCAATCGCGGCTGGTGGAAGAGGCTCTGCGGCGCTATGCGATCCCTTACACGATGGTGGGCGGCTTCTCGTTCTATGAGCGGGCCGAGATCAAAGATCTTCTGAGCTATTTGAAAGTTGTGCAGAATCCCCATGACTCGGTCGCCCTGGCCCGGGTGATCAACACGCCTGCGCGTGGCATCGGCAAGACGACGCTCGAAGTTCTGGAGCGGCTTGGCCTAGAAACGGGCATGAGCACCTGGAGCATGATCGAGCGCGCGGTGCGAGAGCAGTTAGTGCCGCAACGAGCCTGCATGGCGCTCGATTCCTTTCGCCGCGTGATTCTCGATGCACGCGCCATGTTGGGTGGGGAGTTCGCCGAGGAACTGGCGCGCGATGCGGCAGGAGCGGCAGATAGCGAGGAAGGCGTCTCCAACGGGAACGTCGATTTCGCCTTCGGCGCCATCGAGGCGACGGCCGCGGAGGAGACGGAAGATGAGACGGAGTTCGATCCCGCGCAGTTTTCTCTGCCGATGACGAGTGGGGATGATTCCGCGACGAGAGACGAGGCGACGGAAGAGGCGGAGTCGAATGACAACAACGATCTGGGTGCGGTGCCGGGCTTCCGCCGGCCTGGCGGGCCGGCGACGCTGCCGGAGCTCATTCGTTTTCTGATCGACCGCACCGGCTACATCCGCGCTCTCGAAGAGGAAGGGTCGCCCGAAGCCGTCTCCCGCATAGAAAACTTAAAAGAATTGGCGAACGCGGCCCAGGACGCGCAGCAGCGCGGCGAAACGCTGGCGGAGTTTCTGGACCACGCCGCGCTCGTTTCCGACGTCGACCAGTACGATCCTCAATCCCGGGTGACGCTGATGAGCCTGCACGCGGCAAAAGGGCTGGAGTTTCCTCTCGTGCTTTTGACCGGGATGGAAGAAGGGCTCTTTCCGCATTCCCGGACCCTCAATAGTCCCGCGGAACTTGAGGAGGAGCGCCGCCTTTGCTACGTGGGAATGACGCGAGCCATGGATGCCTTGGTGCTGACGCGGGCGCGCTACCGCCGCCGCTACGGAAACGACATGCCTGAGGCCAGCGTACCCTCGCGCTTTTTGGAAGAGGTTCCTCCGGCGCTGCTCGAAGACATGAGCCCGGGGCGGCGTGCCGGCTCCTCCAGATCCAGCGGCAGAGGCGAGGAAGACTTCGACTCCTCGGGCCACTATAGCTACGAGGATGAAGACCAGCGGGTGCATTCCGGCGGGAGCTATTCCGGCAACCGCAGCATCCCCGCGCGGGGCTCGCGCCCTTCGGGAGAGCGATCGCTCGACAATATCGCGCAGTTTTTCTCCTCGCGCCCCAAAGGCGCAGGCCAAATCAGTGGAGGCCCAGGGCAGGGAAGCGGGCGGCCCAAGATCGATCTGCCTCCGCCTAGCGGAGCCCGCGGATTCCAGAATGGCCAGCGGGTGCGTCATCCGAAATATGGCGAAGGCATTGTGCATCGCCGTGAAGGAGAGGGTGACGATGCGAAGATTACGGTACAATTTCGAGAATTCGGCGTGAAGAAATTGATTGAGAAATTCGCGCATCTCGAGCGGGTTTGATTTTTGATTTAGGAGAGCAATGGCCAACACGAAGAAAGTTGAAGACAAGCAGGAACGGAAAAAGGTCAAACGGACTGCACGCAAGAAGGCCGCACCCAAGGCGCCTCGTACTGTGGCGAGAGGTTCGCGCAAGCGCAAGGTGAAAAAGGCATCGCGCGGCCAGTCGAAACGTTAAGCGTTTTTTCACTTTTGCTGGAAGGGAAGCCGAGGTCTTTGTGGATGTTCCGCCAAGGAACGTCCGCAGAGACCGGCTCTCACCCCGCCACGGTGAAAGTGCAAGTGCTTTAGGAGCGTAATTCGCTGCGCAAACAACTCTTCGCCACCAAGTCGATCGACAAGCTCATTGGCGACTCCGAGCGTCCGGAGCACAGCTTGAAGAAGACTCTGGGCCCATGGTCGCTCACAGGCCTGGGAATCGGCGCGGTGATCGGCTCGGGGATTTTTACCGTAATCGGCACGGCGGCGGCGGGAGAGCGATTCGACACCTCCTCGATTCTCAGCACACCTCTGCTGGACTACCTGGTGCGGCACCACGCGTTGGCGGGACGCCCCGGCGCGGGCCCGGCGCTTGCGCTCTCCATTCTGCTGGTGGCGATTGTCTGCGCCCTCACCGGCCTCTGTTATGCGGAACTGGCCTCGATGATTCCCATCGCCGGCAGCGCATACACCTATACGTACGCGACCATGGGGGAGCTGATCGCCTGGATTATCGGCTGGGATCTGATCCTGGAATATGCGGTGAGCAACATGGCGGTCTGCGTCGGGTTCGCCGCTCATCTCGTGGATTTTCTCGACTGGTTCGGCATTCACCCCTCTGCGCGCTGGATCTCTCCGGCATTTCTGCCTTCGGGGCTGGAGGATTTCTCCGGAAACGCGATCTACCGGCCGGGCTGGCATCTGGGCTTCAACCTTCCCGCCTTTCTCGTCGTCATGCTGATCACCGTGGTGCTGGTGCGCGGCATCCGCGAATCCGCCAATGCCAATAATCTGATGGTGGCGCTCAAGATCGCAGCCATTCTTATTTTCATCGCCGCGGGAGCGCACTTTGTTCATCCCCGGCTCTGGCGGCCGTGGGCGCCCAACGGCTGGTCAGGCGTGCTCACGGGCGGCAGCATTATCTTTTTCACCTACATCGGTTTTGATTCCATCTCGACCGCGGCGGAAGAGTGCCACAGGCCGCAGAGAGACCTGCCTATCGGCATTCTGGCGACGCTTGCAATCTGTACGGTGCTGTATGCCGGCGTGGCGATCGTGCTTACCGGGCTGGTGCCGTGGCAAACCTTTCTCGACGATGCGGCGCCGGTCGTCAACACGCTGCGGAAGCTCGCGCAGGCGACCGGTTCGGAGAGCCTCCATTGGGTCCGCCTCGCGGTGGTGGTCGGCGCGATGCTGGGCATGATCTCTTCCATCCTTGTCTTCCAGCTCGGGCAGGCGCGCGTGTGGTTCGCGATGTCGCGCGACCGGCTCTTTCCGCCGTGGTTCGGACGGATACATCCGCGCTTTCGCACGCCTTCGACGGCGACGTGGATTGCGGGCATTGTCGTCGCCATCCCCAGCGGGCTGCTGGACATTGGCACGCTTGCCGACTTGTCGAACATCGGGACGCTTTTTGCCTTCGTGCTCGTCTCCGCGGGGGTGATTATTCTGCGCGTTCGCGAGCCGCAGCGGAGGCGTAGCTTTCGCGCTCCGGGAGGAATTCTGGTTCCGGTGCTCAGTGTCCTTTTTTGCGTCCTATTGATGGCCGGGCTGCCGATCATGACCTGGCTGCGCTTCTTTGTGTGGCTCGTGCTGGGGCTTTGTGTCTATTTTCTATACAGCCGAAGGCACAGTGAGTTCGCTCCTGCGATCCGCAAGGAGAATTTCTAAATGGGCCGCTTGCTTGAAAGTCCGGGTTGGCTGCGCGCTCTGCCGAAAGCAGAGCTGCACCTGCATCTGGAAGGAACGGTTTTACCCGAGACTCTGGTGGAACTCGACCAGCGCCGCACGGAACCTCGGCTAACTCTCGAAGAAGCGCGATCTCTTTATCGCTATAGCGATTTCACCGGCTTTCTCATGGCCTTCAAGGCGGTGACAGAACGCCTCCGCGCTCCTGAGGACTATGAGCTGATCACCTATCGCATGTTGGAACGGCTGGCGAGGCAGGGAGTCGTGCACGCCGAGGTCTACGTTGCGGTCGGCGTCATTTATTACTGGAAGCGCATTGCCTTCGAACCTATCTTCGAGGCAATGGAGCGTGCACGCGTCAGGGCGGAGCAAAAGCTGGGGATCACCCTTTTTTGGATCTTCGACGCGGTCCGTCATTTTGGAGCGGAGCAAGCCGCCCGGGTCTTTGACAAAGCGGCGGAGCTCAAAGCGGACTTTCCCAGTGTGGTGGGCATAGGCATCGGCGGGGACGAGCGCCAGACCGGCCCGGAGCCTTTTGAGGAGCTTTACCGCAAAGCGAGCGCAGCCGGCCTGCGTCTGACAGCTCACGCCGGCGAGTCGGTCGGCCCGGAAGGCATTTGGGGCGCGTTGAACATTGGCGCCGAACGGATCGGACACTGCCTCTCCGCCTATCTGGATTCGGAATTGATGGAGGTGTTGGCCGAACGCCAGATTCCGATTGAGGCGTGCATCTCGTCGAACCTTCGCACCGGTTGCTGCCGATCGCTGGCTGAGCATCCCGTGCGGCGATACTTCGACTCGGGATTGATGGTGACGCTGAATTCCGACGATCCCGCCCTCTTTGAAAGCGATCTGGATGCCGAATACCGCTTGGCCAGCGCCGAATTCGGCTTTACCGACGAACATCTGCGCGAACTCGCGACCAATTCGATCGAGGCCAGCTTCTTGCCGCCGGAACGCAAGGCCGGTCTTTTGCGCCAGATCGACAGCATGGAATAGGTTTTCAGGATGCCACAGCGGTAATCGCACCTGATCCACAGAGCTGCGCTATCATGTCGGCATGAGGCTCGGTTGATGACGGTCAACCGCGGGCCTTCGAGGTGGAACTCGGTGACACAGATTTTCGATCGCAGAGGAAGCAAGGCTTTCCGCGTCGTCGGCTGGACGTCGGCGGTACTCGGGATTGCCGCTTTGGGGCTTTTCGTTGGGCACGAACTCCGCTCCCGCTACAAGTTCAATCAGCGTACGCCATACGATTTCTATGCCCACGCCGGCGATCGCGCTCCCGTCGCCGACTATGGAGTCGGCATCTAGAGCATTTCTCCTATTGCTAGGCTCCACCAAGTCTGAGAAGTGCGGCTTTTCCAGGTGAAAGCCGCAGGAGAAATGAACTAGAGTCCTGAGTCAGAAGTTCGTTCGAGGAATGTTCTTTGGTTTTGTATCAGGGCACGACTTTGCGGTCACCGCGACCCCAGCGGATTCTTTCTCTCTTGCGGTATCCGCTTCAGTCGTGCCGTAAAGATCGCCAAACAGATGGGCTTCAGCCCCTGAGGGCTCCACTCCATTTCGCCAAATTGTTCAATGAACTTCAGACTCACCGCTCTAGCTGCATTTCTCACACTGTCAGTCAACCTTGTCATCTCGACCGAAGCATGAGGGCTTGCCCTCATGCGAAGCGGAGAGATCCGCTTTTGTTTTTCTTTCTGTCATTCCCGTAGGGAATCTGCTGTTGGTTTGGAAGGGCACAGCTTTAGCTGTGCCGCAAGAGTCACTAGATTTCGGTCGGCTTTAGCCGCCGAGGGAATCTTGGGCCTGCTCCCGCTCTGTCATCTCGACCGGAGGCGGCGCGAATGCGCTGCCGCAGAAGCATTTCTCCTGATGGTGCTGGAGCGGAGAACAGAGCCTAACGCAGCCATTCCATCGAAGAATGGCTGCTCGTAGCGGGCGTAACCACTCCACGGTGTCAGGAGAAATGCGTTGGCGGAGAGATCTGCATTTTTCCCGTGGCTAGAAGCCACTCCGCGGGTGGCCCATTCAAGCCCGGTGTTGGCTTGAGTGGGGCATTTGCAGTTGTTTTTCTTTCTGTCATTCCCGTAGGGAATCTGCTGCTCCGCCGCATCTATCCTGCACCCTAACTAGCTGCTTTGCCCTCACGCAGTCTTTCGCCGCCAGCCCCAAGCATTCCCTAAAATGCGGATCTCTCCGCTTGCCCGAGCGGAGAGACGGTGTGGGCATTTGCGATCCCCAAATTGGGCGGCAGCAAGCGGAGGAGAGATTCTGCAGAGGCCGTCTGACAAGCCGCCGTTGCTGGCGCCGCCAAAGCATTTTCACTTCGGGTCCACACAAAAAGGCTGCTCTGGGAGCGGCTGTTCCACCGAAAAACCGGGGTCCCCCGGCAGCTTGCTTGCCGGGGTGGGAAGTACGGCGGCTCTTAGAGCGTTTTCACTTTTCCTCTGACATGGAGAGAGTGGTTAGGAGTGGCCGTTTTTCGAAGAAACGGCCACGTACGAGGCATCGTTTTTGTAAACACTTAAAGTGAAAACGCTCTTAGCAGAGCTCACCAGCTCACAGCAAAAGTGAACAGACTTTAGTTGCTGTTGTTGGTCACGGTAACGGTGATCTGCGGCGACGTCGGGGGTGTCGTAATCAGCGACCCCAGGGTTGAGACCGAGTCGATCGTGACGGTGGAGGTGCCGCTCGGAGTGCCTGGATTCGGCGGCGGCCCGTGATGCTCATAGTCGTATCGCACATTGCAGGCCGTCAAACCCATGGCTCCCGCAAAAAGAATTAGCATCAAGAGCGCATTCCATCCGGCTTTTTTTCGGCGCGTTTTCCATCCAGCGATGCCGAAAACCGCGGGCAAAAGAATCGCATAGACCGGAACTCTGCCGCCGGGCATGAGAGGCGTGCTCAAACGGGTGGATTGAGCCTGGGTCTGGATCTCCAAAGTGCTGTAAACGGGAGGGCAGGTCGTGGTCGTGCCGGAGGTGGTGCAGGCTACTTGAATCGTCGTGGGCGTGAAGTTGCACGTGGTATCCACCGGCAAACCGTTGCAAGAGAGGCTTACATAGCCGCTAAAGCCATTGACGGGCGTCATGGTTACGATGCTGGTGCCGAAGGCCCCGGCGACCAGATTCATGGTGGTCGGACTAGCGGTCACGGTAAAGCCGGCCACAGTGGAGTCGCTGGAATCGGCGGCGACGGCCGGAGAGAGTGAAGCTTGGTGAGCTGCATCTCCGCGATAGAGGGCCACGATCTGATGGGTGCCGGAAGAAAGATTGTTGGTGGTGAGAGAAGCGGTATCCTCTCCGTCGAGGACAGCCGAACCCAGATCGAGGCTGCCGGAGCGGAAGTTCACGACGCCGGTCGGGGTATCGAGCCCGCCGCGCGATTCGACGTGAGCGGTGAGGTTGAGCTTGGTGCGCGGGGTCGAGTTGTCGGCGGAAATCTTCAGATCGGTCTGGGTGGAGGCCGTGTTGGCCGACGCCGCCTGGGCCCAAATGCTTCGTCCGGGCAACAGGATCAAACCGAGCGCCAGCGAGAGATATACCGCGGTCCGGAGCGATGGGAAAAACCAGGTTGAGCCGGCCATGCGATGGGCCACGCCCGCCGCTACAGCATTGCGCGTTCGCGCCCGATGCCTTTGATGTCGAATGTTGGGGTGTTGAACTCTCAGAACCTCTCCTGCACTTAACTGCACAGTCATCCTTCCGGCGCCGCTGGCTCGCTCGCGTAGCGCCTCCATGGCGATTGAGGGCTCCCACTTCCGGTCTTGCTGCCGGAGAGAACCGTGAAAAAGGCTTAACCATGCAATTGTAGCTGCACGCATGGCTGCCGGACAGCCCCACCGGAATGGAGAGACGAGAATATGACGTTTTCAGTTTGATTTGGGCGTGGCCCGAAGCCGACGGCGCAGCCGCCGCGGCGCAAGTCGTTATACTTGAGTCTTAGATTTCTTCCTCACAACAAGCGGAGAACGGATTGCAGCAAGCTGAAATCGGGATCATCGGCGGCAGCGGGCTTTACTCCATGCCCGGGCTAACTAATATCCACGAAGTGCAGGTGGAGACACCTTTTGGTCCGCCGTCGGATGCCTTTGTGTTGGGCGATCTGGAGGGCCGCAAGGTGGCTTTTCTGGCCCGTCATGGGCGGGGCCATCGGCTCTTGCCGTCGGAACTGAATTTTCGCGCCAATATCTTTGCGATGAAAAAGCTCGGCGTCGAGCGCATCGTCTCGGCCTCGGCGGTCGGATCGCTCAAGCAGGAGCACAAGCCTGGAGATTTCGTCATTCCCGATCAGTTCATCGATCGCACCTTCCTGCGGCATGCCACATTTTTCGGGGAAGGCCTGGTGGCGCACGTCGCCTTCGGTGATCCGGTCTGCGGGACAGTCGCGCAGGCAATCTTCGCCGGGGCGCAGAGCGCCGGCGTGAATTCGAAGAGCGGCGGCGTGTACGTTTGCATGGAAGGCCCGCAATTTTCAACGCGAGCGGAGTCAAATCTTTATCGCAGCTGGGGCGCCGACGTGATCGGCATGACCAATCTGCAGGAGGCGAAGCTCGCCCGCGAGGCCGAGGTTTGCTATGCGACTCTGGCGATGGTGACGGACTACGACTGCTGGCACGAGGGGCATGAATCGGTGACCGTGGATCAAATCGTGGCGGTGCTCAACCAAAACGCCGCCAATGCCGCAAAGACGATCCGCTCCGCGGTGGCGGCCATGCCGAGGGAGCGATCCTGTGCCTGCGCCAAGGCGCTTGAGTTCGCGATTCTGACGGATCGCAGCCAAATTCCTCAAGCGACCCGGGAGAAGCTCCAACTCCTCGTCGGAAAATATCTCTGAGACAAGGGCAATCATGTCAATTTTGGTAGTGGGCAGTGTGGCATTCGATTCGATCGAGGCTCCCCTGGGCAAGCGGGAACGCTGCCTGGGAGGCGCGGCAACCTATTTTTCGCTGGCGGCCAGTTACTTCACTCCGGTTCGCGTGATCGCGGTGGTCGGCGAAGACTTTACTCAGGAGCAGGAGGCCGTGCTGACTGCTCGCGGCGTGGACACGCGAGGGATCGAGCACGCGCCAGGCAAGAGTTTCCACTGGACAGGTTCTTACGTCGAGAATCTGAACGAGGCGCAGACGCTCAAGACGGAGTTGAATGTTTTCGAGCGTTTCACGCCCCGGATTCCCGAAGCCTACCGCGACAGCGAGTTTCTCTTTTTGGCCAACATCGATCCCGCTCTGCAGGAAAAAGTGCGCCAGCAGATGCCAGGGGTGCGCATGGTTTGCGGCGATACCATGAATTATTGGATCAGCGGCCACGGCAGCAATCTGGCGCATGTTCTCAAAACCCTGGACACGCTTCTGATCAACGACGGAGAGGCGAAGCTGCTGGCCAAGGATTCGAATCTTTTGACGGCCGCGCACAAGATTCTAGAGATGGGGCCGAGAAGCCTGATCGTCAAACACGGCGAGTACGGAGCCACGGCTTTCTTCGGCGAGCGATCCGCTCTGAGCAACGGCAGCAAGATCACGCCTTTTCGCGCTCCGGCGCTCCCACTGGCGGAGGTTGTCGATCCCACCGGTGCGGGAGATTCTTTTGCCGGCGGGTTTTTTGGCTACCTGGCCTCGCAGCCCGCCGTGACACTCAAGGCTTTTCGGGAGGGGATGTTCTACGGCGGCGTGATGGGCTCCTTTGCCGTGGAACGCTTTGGCACTGAGAGGCTGCAGAAGCTGACGCGCGCTGAGATCGATCAGCGGTTCGCCCTTTTCCGCGAGATGTCTCACCTTGACTGACCCGAACGACGAAGCGGAGAAAATTGCGGGGGAAACCCTTTTTGTGGCCTGGGGCGCCATCGCCCTGGCCATGATCTCTCTGGCTTACTGCTTCCGCCATGGCCTGCTGCTTCTCTTCGGCGATGCGGTTGCGCATATGTACATTGCGCGCCGGATTTTCGACTCCCGCAACCCAGGCTATCGCCAGCTCGGATCGGTGTGGCTGCCTCTGCCGCATCTCTTGCTTGCGCCTTTCGTTGCCCGAATGAGCTGGT
The DNA here is from genome assembly GCA_036267335.1 of Acidobacteriaceae bacterium. Classification (GTDB taxonomy): domain Bacteria; phylum Acidobacteriota; class Terriglobia; order Terriglobales; family Acidobacteriaceae; genus PALSA-350. Next base: position 6,833 of record DATAWF010000010.1, on the reverse strand, counting down.
GGCAGAACGGCGTGGCAGGGGCGTGGGTTTCGATTCCCAGCTATGCGCTGGGCTGCGCGGGGCTCTACCGGCTCGCGCGGGTATGGCTCCCGGCCGGAATGGCAATCGTTGCCCTGGCCTTCTTTGCATTCAACCCCGGCCTGCTCTACATGGCGACCACGGCCATGACCGAGCCGCTCTTTCTAGCGGAAATGATCTGGGCGGTGCTGTTGATCGTGCTCTTTGAGCTTGCGTTGCGCGGGGGCAGCTACGGTGTTTTGGTGCGTAGATCGCCGCAGCGGCTATTGCTCTGGGCCGGCGTCGTCTTGGTAGGAGCGGTTTTCACTCGCTACGACGGCTGGATTTTAGGCGCGGTTCTTTGGGTTTTCGCGACCGTCAGAGTCTTCACGATCGAGGGCGCATGGAGGAAGGTTCGCGGCGCATGGGTGGCGTTCACCGTGATTCTGGCCTCGGCGCCCCTGTTGTGGCTTGCGTACAACGCTAAGAATTTCGGCGACCCGCTGGACTTTATGCGCGGGCCCTATTCCGCACGCGCGATCGAGGCCCGAACCAAGCCCGCCGGAGGGTATTACCATCCCGGATGGCATAACATGCGCGTTGCGACCCTCTATTTCTTGAAAGTCGCGGAACTGGGCGCGACTCCGCAGCATTGCGCCGATGTGCTGTTTTGTATCTCGCTTGCCGGGGCGGCAGCCGCGGTTGTGCATTTCCGCGGCCGAGCGATCTGGACGGCGATGGTGCTATGGCTCCCGCTACCTTTTTATGCCTATTCCGTCGCTTACGGTTCTGTGCCCATCTTCTTTCCACTGTGGTTTCCGCACTCCTGGTACAACATCCGCTATGGAATGGAAATGCTGCCCATCTTCGCGCTCTCGGGGGCTTTCTTTTTTGCCCTTCTTGCCGAGTTTGCGCGCAGAAGGCAATGGCTAAAACTGCCGGCGCCGGTGGTCGAGCGCACGATGGCCGCGGTTCTTCTGGCGCTCATCGCCGCCAATACCGCGGTGCTCCTGCGGACAGGACCGCTCGTATACGAGGAGGCCGTGGTCAACTCGCGCAGCCGCGTTGCCTTCGACCATGCGGTTGCCAATGCTTTGATGTTGCTGCCGCCCGAGCCGGTCATTTTGATGGATGCCTCAGTGGATGCAGGCGCGATCGAAGAGGCCGGTCTTCCCCTGCGGCGCACTCTGAATGAAGGGGACGATCTCGAATGGAGACGAGCCCTTGCCGATCCCGCCATGGCCGCGCCCATCGCCATCGCGCTCGATGGAGATCCGGTCGCACGCGCGATCCAAGACCATCCCGAAAACATGGACCTCGTGAAGGTGATTTGTTCCAGCGGCGAGCCATGCGCCCGGATCTACTGGTCGAAGGTTTACACACCCCGGCTATGATGCCGCCCGCCTCTCGCTTTGCCCGGACCTATGTAGGAACTACGAAGAAGCTCAACAGCGACAGTTGGCGATGGTAGCATCACGCTCAAGTCCCGTTTTTATCGGAGCGAGTGAGGAACAGGCAGAGGATTCGCCGTGGGTTGAGAAGCACGTCTTACTCCGGGAATTGGGGCCCGGGAAATGAATGATTCCTTTTATAAAAGCTCACGCATGCGGCAACGACTTTCTTATCGTGAAGGAACAGTATGCGGGGGGCCGGGCTCATGATGAGCTGACGCGCAGCCTGTGCAATCGTAACCAGGGCGTCGGCGCGGATGGGGTAGAGTTCTTCGCTGCGGAAGCAGCCAGGAAGGGAACGATCCATCTGTACAACGCCGACGGCTCCATGGCGGAAATCTCGGGCAACGGAACCCGGTGTGTTGCCGCCTGGATGGCGTATGAGACCAAGGCTGCCCCCGGAGACGATCTCTACCTGAAGACCGATGCTGGGCCTCGCGCTTGCCGGGTGGTTTCGCGCGAGGGAGGTTTCTTCCTGATCGCTTCCTCGATGGGCGTGCCGGAAATTCAACGCCGCGCGGTGGTCGTCGGGGGGGAGCGGGTGGACGGCGCGGTGGTTTCTACCGGCAACCCGCACTTCGTCATCTTTGTGGACTCGCCTGACTTCGAGGTGTGTGGCCGCACGTGGCAGAGCATTGGGGAAGAGATTTCGACGCATGCGGACTTTCCCCACCAGACGAATGTCGAATTTGTGCGGCGCCTGAGTTCGGGCGAGATCGAGATTCGCATCTACGAGCGAGGGGTCGGGCCAACCACATCTTCAGGCACGGGAACCTGCGCGGCCGCCAGCGCCTCGATCGCCCTGCGGGGCGCGGAAAAGGCGCTGCATGTCACCGCTCCTGGCGGCACGCAGTTCTTTCACTGGGACGGCGGGCGTTCCGAGATGCTGCTGACAGGCCCAGCGGAACTGGTCTGTTTTGGCGAGGCTTTTTAGACAATGGCGGCTGGCCGGCGCGAGACGATACCCAGACTGCGGCTTCCCGCGGTTGCGCGCGGCGCTACCGTCGCGGTGGTCTCGCCGTGCAGCTATCCCCAAGCGGAGCGGCTGGCGCAAGGGCTGGAGGGTTTGCGCAGCCTGGGCTTCGAGCCCTCCGTGGGCAAACACGCGCTCAGCAAGGCGAACCGCTACTTTGCCGGGAGCGCCACAGAAAGACTCAGCGATCTGCACGGCGCCTTTCTCGATCCTGAGGTGAGAGCGATCTTTTGTAGCCGCGGAGGATACGGTTCCAACTACTTGCTTGAGGGCCTGGATCTCGATCTGATCCGCGCCCACCCTAAGCCGTTGCTGGGCTATTCGGACCTGACCGGAATCCAGACCTGGCTCCTTGACCGGGTAGGATTGCCGGCCTTTTCCGCACCGATGGTAGCCGCCGATTTCCGTTCGCCGGAGGGAGTGGATCGAGCCAGCCTGAGTGCGGCATTGAGCGGAGAGCGTTGGATTTTGGGGCCTGAAGCGGGCTTGCGGGTACTTCGTCCGGGGCGGGCCCAGGGCGAGCTTTACGGAGGATGCCTGACGCTGCTTGCTGCTGCGCTCGGAACTCCCTATGCGCCGCAATCCGAGGGCAAGCTGCTCTTCGTCGAAGATCTGGCGGTGAAGCCATATCAAGTGGACCGCCTGCTGCGGCAGATGATCTTGGCGGGCAAGTTCGACGGTGTGGTGGGGATCGTGTTTGGCGAGATGATGGACTGTCTGACTCCGGAGCAGGATCCCCGAATTCTGGATGAGACGATTTTGCGCGTGCTCGAGCGGGTGGAAGGGCCTATTGGCATCGGCTTGCGCTCGGGCCACGTTTCGCACGGGAACGTAACGCTCGCCTTCGGCATGCAGGCGGAACTCAATCTGGAGCGGGAGCCGAAGCTCGCCTTCTTGGAGCCGGCTACGGAGAACTGAGAATCCATGCACGCGCAGAAACACATTCATCTGATCGGCATTTGCGGAACGGCAATGGCCTCCCTTGCGGGAATGCTGCAGTTGCGCGGGTACCGCGTGACGGGCTCCGACGCTCAAGCCTATCCGCCGATGTCGGGCGTGCTGAAGTCTCTAGGAATCCCGGTCGCGGAGCCGTACGCTGCCCGGAACCTTTCCCCACATCCGGATCTCGTGATTGTGGGCAATGCCATCTCTCGCGGAAATCCCGAGCTTGAGTATGTGCTGGATCAGCGCATCCCTTTCCGCTCCCAGGCAGAGACGGTGCAACACGAGTTTTTGCCGGGAAAGGATTCCCTGGTGGTCGCGGGCACCCATGGCAAAACAACCACCACCAGCATGCTGGCCTGGATCTATGAAGTTGCTTCGCGGACGCGCGCGGAGCTCGCGCCGTCGTTCTTGATCGGCGGCGTGGCGGAAAATTTTGGGACCAGCTTCGCGGTTCGCGAAGGGCGGCCGCTGATCCTCGAGGGCGACGAGTACGACACCGCCTTCTTCGACAAGGGGCCCAAGTTCATGCATTACTTTCCCGACGGGCTCATTCTGACGCACGTCGAGTTCGATCACGCCGATATCTATCGCGATCTCGATCAAGTCAAAACCGCTTTCGAACGCCTGGTGAATCTAGTGCCGCGCCGCGGCCGTCTGGTGGCTTTTGACGGCAGCGCGAATGTGGATGCATGCGTGGCTCGCGCTCTATGTCCGGTGGAGCGTTACGGCTTCAAGGAAAGTTCGCATTGGCGGATCGGCAGCTTGCGGCAGAACGGCCGCAGCTCGGTCTGGAAAATCGAGCGCGGTGGCCAGCCGTGGCTTGAAGTGAGCATGGGTTTGCCCGGGGAGCACAATGCGTTGAACGCGACCGCCGCCGCGGGCCTCGCTTCCGGTGACGGAGTGCAGGATGCCGCTATCGTCGAAGCGCTCGCTACCTTTCGCAGCGTCAAGCGGCGGCTTGAAGTCCGCGCCGTCGTGCGCGGCGTGACTGTGATCGACGATTTCGCGCACCACCCCACGGCGATTCGTGAAACGCTGAAGGCGCTGCGTGCCGCGTATCCCGGCCAGCGTCTATGGGCGGTGCTTGAGCCGCGCTCAAATACGCTGCGGCGGAATGTCTTTGAGCGCGAGCTAGTGGACAGCTTGTCGCAAGCCGACAAGGTCGTGCTGGCCGGCGTTTTCAAAAGCGAAAACATTCCCGAGCAGGAGAGGATGCACCCGGAGCGTATCGTTGGCGCGCTTCAGCAGGCCGGACGCGATGCCGTCTTGTTCTCCACTGCCGATGAAATCGTGGCCGGGTTGAGCCCGCGCCTCGCGAGCGGCGATGTGGTAGCCATTCTGTCGAATGGCGGCTTCGACGGAATCTACGAGAAATTGCCGGCGGCAATCGAGATGGGGAGCGAGGCAGGGAAATCCGCTTGACCGGCGCAAGGTTGTTCCGGAAGCCAGTGCCGCCTGCCCATCGCACAATTCCTTCGCGTTTCCAAATCCCATGACTCGCGCGCTCATCATCCTGGCCGCTTATCTCGTGCTCGGCCTTCCGGCGGCAGTGTTCGGCCTGCCGTGGACGCTTCTCTCCCGCGATATCGGCTTTCTCTACCGCTGGGCGATGTGGGTTGTGCGCACCGGCCTCCGCTTGGGCGGCATCCGCATTGCGGTTTCCGGGCGCGAGCATATTCCCCCGCAGACTGCCTGCATCTTCATGTCGAATCACGTCTCGAATCTGGATCCTCCCGTGCTCGCGCCGCTTCTGCCGGTCCGTACCGCGTTTTTTCTCAAGCAGTCGCTGCTCAAGATTCCCGCTCTCGGCTATGGCATGCGCCTTGCGGGCTTTATCCCTGTCCGTCGCGATGGAAGGGTGGAGTCGGCACAGGAGAGCGTGGCCTTTGCCAAGGGAGTATTGGCCTCGGGGACGAGCGTGATGACCTTTCCCGAAGGAACCCGTTCGCGAAATGGCGAGTTGCTGCCATTCAAGAAAGGTCCGTTTTACCTGGCGCTGGAATCTGGAGCAGCCGTGGTTCCGGTTTCCATCTGGGGCACAGCGGAAATGATGCCCAAAGGCAGCTTGCGGATCCGGCCCGGAACCGCACACGTGATCTTTCATTCGGCGATCGAGCCCCGGCGGTTCGCGACGCGGGAAGAATTGATGGCGGCAGTGCGCGCGGCCATCCAGTCGGGTCTGCCAAAGGCCGGCGATTGATTCATTTTCGCTTTTACGGGGAACTGGTGAGATCGGCTAGCCTGAATTTCTCACACTCTCAGTCAACCCTGTCATCTCGACCGGAGGCGACGTGGACACGGCGCCGCAGCGGAGAGATCTGCTGTTCGTTTCCGCGGCCGTCATCCTCTCCTATATCGCCAGGCCTCGCGGGTGCCCCAATCAAGTCCGGGTTTGGCTGAGTGGGGCATTTGCATTTGCTTTTCTTTCTGTCATTCCCGCGAGAGCATTTTTCCTGATGGTGCTGGAGAAGAGAACAGAGCCGAACGCGGCCATTCCATCGGAGAATGGCCGCACAGAACAACCATGACCACGTCCACGTGTCAGGAAAAATGCCGTAGGGAATCTGCTATTGCCTTTCCTTCCGCGGGACGCCGTGCAAGCGCTTTCGCTTCACCGCCGCTTGAGTGATTCGAGCTCGTCCAGCGTGCGCGGCCAATCGGCTCCCAGCAAGCGAGACAATCCACGGTCGGCCAGGATACGGCCTCCCGTCTGGCATTGCGGGCAGTAGTTGGTCTCGTTATCGGCATAGCGAATGCGCTGCACCGGCTGACCGCAGCGCGGGCACGGCTGTTGAAAGCGTCCATGAACCGCCATGTCTTTGCGAAAAGCCGTGACTTTTTCTGGAAAGCCGCCGCCGGCCTCTTCTCGCAGGCGGTCGATCCAGAGCTGCAGGGTTGCGCGGGTTGCGGTAAAGAGCGCTTCCATCTGCTCTGGGGAAAGCTTGTGGGTCATTTGGATGGGCGAGAGCCGCGCGGCATGCAGAATCTCGTCGGAGTAGGCATTGCCGATTCCGCTGAGAATGCGGGGGTCGGTCAAGGCCCGCTTGAGCGTGCGGTTCTCCGCGGTCAGAGCGGCGCGGAATTCGTCGAGACCGATGGAGAAGACGTCGGCTCCTCCCGGGTTGATGGATTCGAGATCCTGCTTGCCGCGAAAAAGGTGCAGGGAGGCGCGCCTTTTGGAGCCGGCTTCGGTCAGCACCAGCGAGCCCGAAGCAAAGTTCAGGGCCGCTAGATTGTTGCGGCCACCTAACTTGGCGCCCGCTGGACGCCAATGAAGACGGCCGGCGATCATCAGATGCAGCACCATCCAGAGATCGCCTTCAAAGCCAATGGCGATGCGTTTCCCGATCCGGCGAAGTTCGCGTATGGTCTGCCCTTCGAAGGCCTCGATCGGGGGTTGCACGGTACGCAACAGAAAGGGGCTGGCCACGCGCGCATGCTCGAGCCGCTGGCCCAGAATGCGGGTC
>DATAWF010000009.1:0-4606 GCA_036267335.1 Acidobacteriaceae bacterium | reverse complement strand
CGCTCGATCGTCCAAGCTGGTCTGGAGGAAGCCGCGGCGAGCGATCCATAAAAGCACAAGGCCGATCCAGAGGCCCACTAGGGCATCGATGCACGATGCGATCCCGGAGAGCCTGCTGGAATCGTGCCCCGGATAAATCATGATCGCGGCGGTTACGAAATAGGCGATCGGCGCGACAAGGCAGCCAACGATCACCCAGCGCCGGAATCGCCGCGTCCTCGATCTTGCTTCCCAACTCCGATACTTGCCGGCGTAATCCACGTGCCTCTCCTTCTGTGCAGCAGCCTCATGGGAGTTTACTCGCCTGCGGAGTCGGCTGACCATAGGCGGTCGGAGCATCCTCGACCGCGACCTGCGCTTGGCGGCGGCTTATGCGTGAAGATAGGCCAGGATAGCGCGGATCGCTTCTTCCTTGGCGGCGGAGAGCGAGAGCCCGGGCGGCCGGCGAAGGAACGACTCCATGGGAGAGAGATTCAACCATGGGAGTGATGACAAAGACGGTCTTGTCGAGATCGCTTGCGTTATTCCATGCGCAGCGCCCGCATGGGATCGACTGCAGCCGCACGGCGAGCCGGAATTGCCGCTGCTGCGAGTGCTGCAAACATGAGCACCAGGGTGGCGAAGCCCAGCAGAGTGGGACTCCAAGGATCGACTCCGACCAGCCGGCTGGCAATGGCTCTTCCCGCCGCGATCGCTGCGGGAATGCCGAGCGCCAGCCCGATCCCTACCTGACCGAAGGCCGTGCGAAGCATCATCGCTACGATCGAGCTCCGGTCTGCTCCAACCGCCATGCGCACTCCGATCTCGCTCATCCGCTCTTGTGCGCGATAGGCCATGACGCCGTAGAGGCCCAACCCGGCTAGCAAAAGCCCGACGACTGCGAAGAGCGAGGAGAGTGTGGAGATCATGTTCTGCTGAGGGTAATCGCGAAGGACGTCGGAATAGGGCTGAATGTTGTAGAGGACGAGGTTCGGGGCAATCTCGCCCAGAGCTGTCCTGATCTGCTCCTCGACTCCCGGAGGATCTCCCGGCGCCCAGACCACGATGCCGTACAGGAAATGCGACCAGATTTCGCGGCTCTCCTTCTCCGCATCCTCGAATTGCATGCTCTGGGCTTCCGGCACGAAATACATGGGTTTCTCCATATCGTTCTCGAACTCCAGATTCGCGGAGACACCCACGATCTCGAACATGCCTGCTTTTTCCTCCGAAGCCAGCCCAAAATGCTGTCCGATGGGGCTGCCCGTCCCAAAGAACTTTTTCGCGAACGCATGGTTGACCACCGCCACTGGCCGCATACTTGCGTCGTCTCCGTCGGTGAAGGATCGCCCTGTCACGATGCGGTTCCCGAGAGTCGCGAAGAATCCCGGTGTCACGCGGGTCCATCCGGAGAGGGAATCCGCATTCAGCTCAGATTCCCGCCGGCCTTCGATCCGGATCGTATGTGTGATCCAGCCTCCCGGCGGAGCTTCCTGCACGCTGCCCACTCCGCGCACCCCGGGAATAGCCCGCAAACGTTCTTCTATTTCGCCGAAGAGGGGCACGAGTTGCTCTGGCCTATAGTTGGAAATCTTCGGATCGATGGAGATCAAATACCGGCCCCTGGGGTCGAACCCGAAATCCTGGTGCTCCAGGTTCCGCAGGCTCTGGCTGAGCATTGCCGCTACTGCCAGCAGCACAACCGAGAGAGCCGTTTGCAAGATGACCAAGAGGTTCTGTGTCCCGGCTGCTGCAAAAATGCCGCGCCGCACTCCGACTGTTCGGTTCGCTCCATGCAGCGCTTCGATCGGCCGGGCATAACAGGTCATCCATGCGGACGCCAGACCGAAGACGACTCCGGTGATCACCGAGATGGTCAGTGCGAAGAGCAGCGCTGGTATCGACGGCGCCGCATCGATCGGGAGCCATGTGTTCGCTCCGCGAGCGAGATTCAGCATGAGCTGCGCTCCCGCATACGCCACGCCGATCCCCGCTGCGGCGCCGAAGACACTCAGGATCAGGCTCTCTGTCAGCGCTTTGCGCAACAGGCGTGCGCGCGATGCGCCGAGTGCCGCGCGCACCGCAGCTTGGGAACGATCCTTCAGCCCCCGCGCCAGCAACAAATTCGCAAGATTCGCGCAGGCCAACAGCAGCACACACAGAGCGGCCGCCAACAGGAGCCGCAGAGCTCCCGCATAGTCTTTGCGCATCATGGAGACGCCTGCGCCGCCCGAAGTTAAATGCAGAGTCTGCTTCTCCCAGGCTGACCTTTCCTGCGGGGACATATCGGCCACGTGGCTCGCTAGCCACTGATGCAGCTCGCCCTGGAGCTGTGCTTCCAAGCTCTTTGAATTCGTGCCGGAGCGGGTGCGGCCAATGAGAGCGAGCCATGCGAGGCGTGGATTTTTGAGGCGCGAGGTTGGCCCGGCGAGGATCGGCTCGGTTGTCAGCGGCAGCCAGAAGTCGGGCATGGTGCCCACGTCGATCTTGGCCCCAAAGAAGCCGGGCGGGGCGATGCCCATGACCGTGACGGCATGGCCATTGATTTCGTACGTTGCTCCCACGACCGACGGATCGGAGCCGTACTCTTCTTGCCAGGTGTGGAAACTGAGGACTGCGACCGGCGACGCGCCTTCGCGGTCCTCCGCGCCGGTGAAGAGGTGGCCGCGCCAGGCGGAGATGCCGAAGGTTCGGAAGAAATTGCTGGAGACATATTCGCCATTGCGCGGCTGGGCCGGCGCGGGTGAACCGGCACGCCGCACCGCCAGCTCCGCATTGCCTTCGCCCAGCTCAAACGCCGCCAGGTTTCGAAATGCCGGGGTGTTGTCGCGGAGGAACCGGTATGCCTCCCACGAGAAGAGGCTCCAATCATTCTGTGCTGTATCGCTTCTCTGGCCGTATCCATCGGAATAGCAGCAGTCGGCCGAATCGCCGATGCGCCAGAGCTGGCCGGGCCGCGCAACCGGCAGCGTCCGCAGCATCACCTGCTGAATCAGGGTGAAGATTGCGGTGGTCGCGCCAATGCCCAGTGCGAGGGTCAGGATTGCGGTGGCTGCAAAAGCCGGCGATTTTTTGAGCTGCCGCAGAGCGAATTTCACATCCCGGCCAATGCTTTCGAGTGCGAGCCATGCGTCGGCGCCCAAGGTCCTCTCCCGCAGCGCAACGGGATTGCCGAAGCGCAGCCGGGTTGCGCGTTGTGCTTCCGCTGCGCTCATGCCGGCGAGCACTGCGTCCTCAGCCGCCATCTCCAGATGAGCCTGCAACTCGGCCTCGATCTCGGAGCTGACCTGGCGCCGCCGCCAGAGGTTCTTCATCCGCCGCAACACGCCCATCACTCTCCTCACGCGTAGCGCAGGATAGAACGCACGCCCTTGACCATCTGCTCAAAGCTGGCTTCCGCCTGTTGGAGCTGCTTCCGTCCAGCCGCGGTTAGGCGGTAATACCTCGCCCGCCGTCCGGTCTCGGTCTGTGCCCATTCGGAGGCGATCCATCCGCTCTGTTCCATCCGGTGCAGCGCAGGGTAGAGGGAACCCTCTTCCACGCGCAGCAGCTCGTCGCTGACGCGCTGGATGTGGAGAACAATGCCGTAACCGTGCAGCTTGCCCCGCTGCGAAAGAGTCTTCAGCACCAGCAGGTCCAGGCTTCCTTGAAGGTCGTATCGTGTCATCGAAACCCCTTGACCTCTTGGTATTGGAATCTAGACCTAGACGTAGAGGTATGTCAATCCGCGAGTCTCCCTCATCCCCCAACCCTCCGCGCAAAGACGAGGTTGCGCGCACGATGGAGTACCCGCGGTTTCGGGTAGAAAAGCAGAAAGGCCATCCGCGAGGATGGCCTTTCCGGTCTTGCGTTGAGCTGCTGGGTTAGTACATGTCGCCCATGCCGCCGCCGTGGCCGCCCGGTGCGGGCGCGGACTTGGGCTCGGGAATCTCCGAGACCATGGCTTCGGTGGTGAGCATGAGGCCGGCGATCGAGGCCGCATTCTGCAGCGCCGTGCGGGTGACCTTGGTGGGGTCGATGACGCCGGCTTCCACCAGATCTTCGTACTTGTTGCTGCCCGCGTTGTAGCCGAAGTGCGGGTTCTTGTTATCGGTGATCTTGCCGACCACGACCGCGCCCTCTTCACCGGCGTTGCCGACAATCTGGCGCAGAGGCTCTTCGAGCGAGCGGCGGACGATCTGTGCGCCGATCTTCTCATCGCCTTCCAGGGTCTTGATGAGCTCTTCAACGTCCTTCGCCGAGCGAACCAGTGCGACGCCGCCGCCGGGGACGATGCCTTCCTCAACCGCAGCGCGGGTGGCGTGCATGGCGTCCTCAACCCGAGCCTTCTTTTCCTTCATCTCGGTTTCGGTCGCCGCGCCCACCTTGATGACCGCCACGCCGCCGACCAGCTTGGCGAGCCGCTCCTGCAGCTTCTCGCGGTCGTAGTCGGAAGTGGTCTTGTCGATCTGGCTGCGAATCTCCTTGACCCGCCCTTCGATGGCCTTGGACTCGCCGCGGCCTTCGATGATGGTGGTGTTGTCCTTGTCGATGGTGACGCGCTTGGCGCGGCCCAACTCTTCCACCTTCACGTTCTCGAGCTTGATGCCGAGATCTTCGGTGATGGCCTTGCCGCCGGTCAGCTTTG
>DATAWF010000008.1:0-19016 GCA_036267335.1 Acidobacteriaceae bacterium | reverse complement strand
TCTTGAAAGAGAGATGGCTCAGACCGCGAACAAGAATGCCGCGTCGCAATCGAGCGCGATCGGCTATCTGGCGCTGATTGCCGGCTGGCTCGTTCCGGGCGCCGGTCACCTGATAGTCAAGCGCTGGGGACGAGGCCTTCTGATCCTGGCCTGCATCACCGCAATGTTCGCCTTGGGTCTGATGATGCAGGGCAAGCTCTACCTTCCCAATCTGGCCGATCCGTTGGATACATTGGGCTTTCTCGGTGACCTCGGGTCGGGGTTGCTGTATTTCATCGGCCACCTCCTTGGGCTGGGGCGCGCTCCGGTGCAGGTAGTCACCGCTGATTATGGCGCGAAGTTCGTCGTGGTTGCAGGCCTGCTCAATCTGATCGCCGCCGTAGACGCGCACAACATCGCGGTAGGGAAAAAGGCATGACCTTGGCTCCCTCGCACTTCACCGCCGTAATTCTCTTTTCGGCCTTCGCTTCCGTGATCTTTGGCATTACCCAGCGGTCCACCGTCAAGGCGATGGTGCGTTACGGCGTCTATTGCTTTGTGCTTTTTCTCGGCTCCGTGGTCGTCGCCAGTTGGCTGATGTATTTGATCCACCGCTGAGCAAAGGGCTGCTCGCCGGTCGCTTCTAGCGTTCGCCGCCCGGCCGCCGTCATCCTGACCAGCCCCAACTCGCTGACTTGCTGCTTCTGCCGGAGTGGGGAGACCACAACCACACACTTCTCAAGGCCTGCGTCGGCAGACCCTTCAACCTTTCGCGCGCTGGTCCCACACCATCGCGTCGAACCGATGCTGCGTAACAAAGCCGAGTCGGCGATAGAGCTCGATCGCGTTGTGGTTTTCGGCAGTCACCGTGAGACTCAGAGAGCGGAAGTGGCGGCGCTTGAGCTCCGCAATCGACCGGGCGAGCAATTGCGCGCCAAAACCGCGGCGGCGGTATCGCTGCGCCACACAAATTTGCGTCACGTGCCCCACATCCTCGCGCACCCGCGAGCACAGCAACAGCCCGGCAATCTCGTCCCGCCTGCCGGCGGAAAGCACACTTGAAGCCGCTGGATCGAAAAACCCGCAGCCGGGAAAGCGCACGATATTGTGCAGAAATCGCAGCGAACCGGCCACCGACCGGTATTGATCGTTGATCAGGCTATCGAGATGGCCTTGGTAGGCCTCCGAGATGAGATAGCCGGCGGGACTGAAATCGGCGTCGTGCCAGGGGCGCAGCTCCAGGCCCGCGGGCGCCTCATGCAAAGGGGCTTCGAGAGCGGGCTGCGTTAGATCGAGTTCCATGAAGAGCCGCTCATAGACTTGAAAGCCGGCGCGCAGAAGCGGCTCCGTGTGGCTCCCGTGAGGATGCAGCAGGAGCTGCGATTCGATTCGCTCGATCCCGGGAGAATTCCTCAGCAGCTCGATCAGGTGCTCGATCAGGCTGCGTTCTATTTCTTCCGCGGATTCGCCCCCGCCGGTCGCCGGGATGGCGAAAACGTCTCCCACGACCGCCTTGTCACCTTCATAGACACAAAAGATATAGCCGCGGATCCGGCCATTCTCGAGCGCCACATACCCCGGCAGCACGTGAGAATCGAGGTATTGGAGCAGCAGGCCGGCCGAAGCGCTAAAGTCCCACCGCAGCCGCTCGCTCCACACGCGGCCCTCCGCTTCAAGCACCGGCTTGAGATTGCCGGCGGAGAAATGGCGCAGATCGAGGATTTCCAGTTGGACTGCCGGTGTCATGCTGTTTTCTCGGCCGCCCGCTTCGCGGTGACCGCGACCGGAGCAGACTCTGTCTCCTTTGCGGTACCCGCTTCGCGGGCGCGACAAAGATTGACCGAGTGTACGGCACCTGCTGCCTCCATGCAAAGTAGTCCAGGCCGCATTCTTCTGAAAAAGATCCCGCGCCGGACCGGATCGTGCCAACGTAAAATTCGTTGCATGATTGCGCCGGGGTGGTAGCGGAGCCCCAAGCTGGTTTGGCTTGCAGCGTTTGCAGCCGCGATGGTGTGCCGGCGGGATACAGTCGCGGCCGAGAGAACCAGGAACACCCGATGGGCGGCCAACGCCAATCCTTCGTTCGCGATTGCCGTGATCAAGCCGGCGGATCCGGAAGATCGGAGCGCCGGCTTTCACTCAAGCGCGACTCGCATTTTCGTTGAAAACGACACCATCGGCCGCGTTGTCGCCCTCGCTTCTGCCATTCACGAAGAGCGGATCGCCAACGCTCCTGCCTGGCTTCAAACCGACAAATACGACATCCAAGGCGTGCCCGATACGCCGGGCGAGCCGAACTTGGATCAGTATCAAACGATGCTTCAGAAGCTTCTGGCAATCGCCTCAATCTCTTTCGGCGGCAAAATTTTGCAGGTATCGCGGGAACTTCCTCCTCCCCGGGACGTATTCGTTGCAAGATGAACGATTCCAACCGGCAAACCGTCTATTGCTCAGAAGATCGAGGGCAACGTGGGCATTGGCGAAAGCAATCCCCGATAGTAAATCGCAGATGCCCCTGCGAAAGTCGAAATTCGCTCGCAACTTTATGGAACCTGTTCCGTCCAAGCGGTGTCTACCGTTGAGAGAACATCTGCAGGAGCCCGCGCAAGAGATCGCGCCGCCGCGAAATGTTCTAGAGCTGTCTCTTCCTACAAACCATCGGCCTCGCATGCCGGCATTCCCAGCTCCATTCCTCTTGTCGTCTAAATGCTATCGGTAGTAACGTTACATTGGATAGCGTATGGTGGGCGCCGAATTCAGACAAATGTAGTTTCCGGGACTCGACGATCTGCCTTCGAAACGGTACGGGACTTGATTCTCTCGATTGGACTGGCGTTGAATGCGATAAAGAAGTATACTACATAGCGCATGGCATAGACAGAAGTTCTGGAGCGGCGCCGGAGGGCGTGCCACGATGAATTCGATTCGACTGCTTTTACCGCGGCGTGCTCGCGGCTGGATGCTTCTGCTTTTGGGAATGGTTCTTGTCTTGCCGGTAGGTCTCTTCGCCCAAGCTGCCGGCGGCCTGCATGGCGTGGTCGCCGATCCTTCCGGCGCTGTCGTTCCCGGCGCGGACGTGACTCTGACCCAGGGCGGGGTCGCGGCCCATTCCCAGTCCGGCCAGGACGGGAGCTATAGCTTTCGCGGAATGCCGGCGGGAACCTACGCCATGGGCGTTCAGGCCCAGGGATTCGCGCCCTTCACGCAGCAAGGCGTCGCCATCGTCGCCGGGCAGACGAAAGAGATGAATGTCGCGCTCTCGATTGCGGTCGAGAAGCAGAGCGTCACCGTCACCAGCCACCCGAATACAGTGAGCGTGAATCCCGATCAGAATGCAAGCGCGATCGATCTTCAGGGATCGGATCTCGACGCTCTCTCCGACGATCCGACACAATTGGCGACCGAGCTTCAAGCTCTGGCCGGAAGTGGCGCCGGGCCCGACGGCGGCCAGATCTACATCGACGGATTCAGCAGCGGCCAGCTTCCACCCAAATCCTCAATCCGGGAGATCCGCATCAACTCCAATCCGTTCTCTGCCGAGTTCGATAAGCTCGGCTATGGGCGCATCGAGATCATTACCAAGGCTGGTTCGAACAAGCTCTCCGGCCAGGTGTTGTCCATCGGCACCGATTCTGCATTGAATACTGCAAACCCTCTGGTTCCGGCGCAGCCGGACTATTATTTCTACGAACTCATAGGAAATCTCAGTGGACCGATGTCGAAAGAGGCTTCCTATTTTTTCAACGGTTTGAGGGGGAGCCTGCAGAACGAGAGTATCGTGAATGCGATCAATCCTCAGGATACAAACTCCACTGTGCGTCAACTGGTGCCGAATCCGCTTGTGCTTTGGTCCTTTAGCCCGCGAGTGGATGTGGAGCTGGGAAAGAACAATACCCTGACCCTGCGGGATTCCTTCAATTGGAATACTTCGACCGGCAACGGCGTCGGTACGCTCAAACTGGCGCAGCAGGCTTCTAATTCCGGGAGCGAGGAGAACGATTTCGAAGCCGGCGACACGATGGTCGTCAATGACCATTTGATCAACGAAACCCACTTCTCGTGGACGAGAAACCGCACCTACCAGACTCCCCTCTATGGAACGCCTAGCATCACCGTTCAAGGAGCGTTCACAACCGGCGGCAGCAGCGCAGGCGTGAACCAGGACCATCAGGACAACTTCGAGCTGCAAAACGACTCCACCCTGACCGAGGAAAATCACACGATACGCTTCGGCACCCGCTGGCGAGTTCATCGCGACGCGAATTATTCGACCACCGGCGCGAACGGGAGCTATATCTTCCAATCCATTCCACACTATCTGGCGGGAACGCCAGACCAGTATTCGGCTACGGCTATCCATAATCCGCTGGCAAGAGCGATCGTGACCGACGGGGCGTTCTTCTACCAGGACGATTGGAGATGGAAGCCGAACTTCACCCTCAGCTATGGGCTGCGGATGGAAGGCCAGAACCGGATCTCCGATCACGTCGATTGGGCTCCCCGCCTGGCCATCGCCTGGGCGCCCGGACACTGGGGCAAGAACCCGCCCAAGACCGTGGTTCGCGCCGGGTATGGTTGGTTCTACGATCGCTTCACGGTTCCGGTGAACTCCACGGCGCCGCCCTTCATCATCTCGGCAATTCATGGGAATGGAATCAACCAACAAGATTACGTGGTGAACAATCCCGATTTTTATGATCCTGCATCGGCGGTTCCATCTGCGGATCTCAGCGCCAACGATGCCAGCATCCCCGTGATCTATTCTGTCGATCCGCACTTCCGCGCCAATCTGTTTATGCAATCCGCCATTGGTGTGGACCGCCAAATCAGCAAGCGGATCACGTTCAACGTTACCTATCTCCAGTACCGCAGCATCCACACCTTCAACTCCGACAACATTACGGCGCCCGGCTTCGATCCCTCCACCTACACCGTCATCGGATCGCAGCCTTCCGTCTATCGCTACCAGTTCCAATCTGGAGGCACTTGGAAGCAGCAGCAGATCATCGCCACCACCAGCGCGCGGTTGCCTAAGCTCTCGCTAACCGCCTCCTATACCTTCACCGAAGCCAAGAGCGATACCCTGGGCTTCAGCTCGTTTCCTTCCGTTCCCCAGGATCCCAGCCTGGACTTCGGGCGCGCAGTGTGGGGAAATCACAACCGCTATTTCATGCTGGCTAGCTATGCGGCGCCGTGGAAAATCACCATAGCTCCTCTCATCAACGGTTTTTCAGGGGCGCCGTACAACATCACCATCGGCAATGACTTGACGGGAAACAACCAATTCAATGCCCGTCCGACCTATGGAACATGCGGTGCCCCGGACGTGGTTTCCACTCGCTACGGATGCCTGGACACCAATCCGGTCGGCAAAGGAGAAAAAATCACTCCCTACGGTCTCGGAACAGGTCCGGCCAATTTCTTCTTCAGCCTGAGGGTCAGCAAAAGTATTGGTGTAGGTCCCAGGATTAAAGGCGAAAATGGAGGGCCGGCTTTTCAGGGCAACCCGAGTGTGCAGAGCGGTGGACTAAGCGGCGGACAAGCTCGGCCGAAACTCGATGCCGCCGTGCAGCGCAAGTACAGTCTGACCTTCGTTGCGGCAGCCCAGAATCTCTTGAACATTGTCAATCTCGGTTCGCCCAACGGAATCATGACCTCGCCGCTCTTCGGAAAATCGCAATCGGTAGATACCGGTGGAGCAACGCCTGGCAACCGGGCCATCCTCGTTCAGGCGATGTTCAACTTCTAGCGGAAGTCGCGGAGAATGCCGCGAGCCGCGGCTGCAGATCAGGATGATACCCAGTGTGGAAGCGGTCCCAATCCATAGCGGAATCTTGAACAAACGGCCATAGGAGAAAATGGCCCCGTATAGAGGAGCATGTCAAAGGATGGATCTGTTGGAGCGGATTTTCGCGAAACGTGAGCGCTGGTTTGCCCTTCTTTCGCTGGCTTTATGCCTTGTCTTGCCTGTCGGTCTCTTCGCCCAGGCTGCCGGCGGCCTGCATGGCGTGGTCGCCGATCCTTCCGGCGCTGTCGTTCCCGGCGCGGACGTGACTCTGACCCAGGACGGGGTCGCGGCCCATTCCCAGTCCAGCCAGGACGGGAGCTATAGCTTTCGCGGGATGCCGGCGGGAACCTACGCCATGGGCGTTCAGGCCCAGGGATTCGCTCCCTTCGCGCAGCAAGGCGTCGCCATCGTCGCCGGGCAGACGAAAGAGATGAATGTCGCGCTCTCGATTGCGGTCGAGAAGCAGAGCGTCACCGTCAGTGGCCGCTCGAACACTGTCAGCGTGAGCCCCGAGCAGAATTCGAGCGCCATCGATATTCAGGGATCCGATCTCGACGCCCTCTCCGACAATCCATCCGAATTGTCGACCGAGCTCCAGGCGCTGGCCGGCAACTCGGGCGGTCCCGACGGCGGCCAGATCTACGTCGACGGTTTCAGCAGCGCCCAGATGCCGCCCAAATCGGCAATCCGCGAGATCCGTATCAACGCCAATCCATTCTCAGCCGAGTTCGACAAGCTCGGCTATAACCGCATCGAGATCATCACCAAGGCCGGCACCAATAAGTTTTCCGGCATGATGATCGCCGCAGGCAACGATTCCGCGTTTAATACCGCCAGTCCGTTCGTTCAGCAACAGCCAAACTATTACCTCTACGAGTTGTTCGGCAATCTCAGCGGGCCCCTGTCGAAAGACGCTTCGTATTTTTTCAACGGATATAGGCTGGGTTTGCACAACCAGAGCATTGTGAACGCGATCAATCCGCAGGACACGAATTCCACGATTCGCGAATTGTTCTCCAGTCCCGAAGACAACTGGTCCCTGAGTCCCCGGGTGGATGTGGAGCTGGGAAAGAACAACACGCTGACAGTGCGGGATTCTTTCAACGCTTCAGCGAATCGGGGCGGCGGCGTCGGCGTCCTGAACCTGCCCCAGCAGGCGGTGAACTCCGGCAGCGAGGAAAATGATCTTCAGGCCGGCGACACGATGGTCGTGAACGACCATATGATCAATGAAACCCGTTTCTCGTGGACGAGAAGCCGCACCTACCAGACCCCCCTCTACGGAACGCCGAGCGTTACCGTTCAAGGAGCCTTCACCACCGGCGGCAGCAGCGGAGGCGTGAACCAGGACCACCGCGACACCTTTGAGCTGCAGAACTACGACACCTACACCAGGGGAAACCACACCATCCGCTTCGGCACACGCTGGCGGGCCTATCGCGAGGCGAGCTATTCAGAGGCCAATGTCAACGGGAGCTATGTCTTTCAAACCATCCAGCACTACTTAGCGGGAACGCCCGATCAATATACGGCGACGGTTGTCCACAATCCCCTGGCGAGGGCGCTGATGGTCGATGGAGCCTTCTTCTATCAGGACGATTGGAAGTGGAAACCGAACTTTACTGTGAGCTACGGGCTGCGGATGGAGGGCCAGAACCGGATCTCCCATCACGTCGATTGGGCTCCCCGCCTGGCCCTCGCCTGGGCGCCCGGACACCCGGGCAAGAACCCTCCCAAGACCGTGGTGCGCGTCGGATATGGCTGGTTTTATACCCGCTATATCAGTCCCTGCTGCGGCGGATCGTCTTTGGCCGTGATCGACGCGATTCACAACAACGGCATCAACCAGCAAAGCTATTCGGTAACCAATCCTGATTTTTACAATCCACAGTCGGCCGCGCCGCTCGCCGATCTTACTGCGAACGATGAGAGCAGCCCGGTCATCTGGAGCATCGATCCGCGCCTCCGCGCCAATCTCTATATGCAGTCTGCGGAGGAAGTAGACCAACAGATTGCAAAGCAGGTCACCTTCAGCCTTCGCTACCAGCAGCAGCGCGCACTCTACACTCCCAACGCGGCTAATCTCACGGCGCCGTACTTCGATCCAGCGACATACACCGTGACCGGGCCGCAGCCTTCCGTCTATCGCTATCAGTTTCAGTCCGGAGCGACCTGGAAGCAGCAGCAGATCATTGCCAATACCAGCGCCCATCTGGCAAAGCTCACGCTCAACGCCTCCTATACCTTCACCGAAGCCAAGAGCGACACCCAGAGTTTCAACTCGTTTCCTTCCGATCCGCAGGATCCGAGTCTGGACTTTGGCCGCGCCGTCTGGGGAAATCACAGCCGCTATTTTGTCTTCGCAACGTACACCGCGCCTTGGAAAATCAGCGTCTCTCCCTTCGTCTGGGGTTCTTCCGGAGCGCCGTACAACATCATCATCGGCAACGACCTCACCGGCAACAACCAATACAACGCCCGTCCGACCTTTGGAACGTGCGGAGCTCCGGATGTCGTCTCCACCCGCTACGGATGCCTGGATACAAACCCGGTAGGCAAGGGGGAAAAGATCATCCCCTATGGCCTCGGGACCGGTCCGGCCAGCCTCAGTTTCAATCTCGAGCTCAGCAAAAGCATCGGTCTTGGTCCTAAAGTGAAAACCGAAGCTGCAGCGCCGGCGGCCCAAGGCAACCAGAGTGCACCGAGCGCCCAGTCCAAGCCGGGTTCCAAGCCTCCCGTGGCACGCAAGTACAATCTGGCCTTCTCCGTCGAAGCCCTCAATCTCTTGAACTATGTCAATCTCAATCCGCCGAACGGCGTCATGACTTCCCCGCTTTTTGGCAAGTCGCAATCGGCCGACACACCCGCGGGCACCCCCGGCAATCGCGTCTTTTTCCTGGAGACGACCTTTAGTTTCTAGCGAAGTCTACGAAAGAATGGCGCACGCTGCAGCGCGGCCTGCGCGAATCAGGTCTGAAACTCCCACGCCGTGATAGGCGTTTCCTATCAGGTGCAGTCCGCGGTATGCACGGGCCAGCGATTCAAGCTCCCCGATGCGCTCCAGATGGCCAACCTCATATTGAGGAAGGGAATCGGGCAAGCGCCGCACCACCGCAAAGAGATGCGGCGGCAGGGGCCCGAGAATCTCCGCCAATTGTTTGCGCACAATCCCGGCCAGCAAGTCGTCGGGCTCCGGCTGAAGGGCCGTCGCTGCCGCCCCGCCAAAGAACGCGCGCAGCAGCACCCCGCCTGCGGGAGCACGCCTGAAAAATTTCTGATCGACGAAGGTGCAGGCTAGCAACCGGGGGTCGGTTGCCTCCGGCGGCGGAGGCGGCACAAGAAAGCCGAAACCGCGCGGAATCTCCATGCCGGCCGCCTCTGCGCCGTCGAAGCCCAATGCAACCACAATCGACGAAGAAGATCGGCGGGGCAGCAGCTCGCTCATGCGCTTGGCCTCCCGTTGGCCCATTGATTGGAGCAGGCCGCGAGTGACTGCCGCCGGTGTCGCCAGCATCAGCGATTCGGCGCGCAGCTCGCCTCGGGCAGTCGCAATCTGCCAAGCGGAGCCGTCCTGCCGAAGGCTTTTGACCGGCGCGGCAAGATGCAATGCTCCAGGCGGCAGCTCCGCCACGATAGCTTCTGTCAGCGTTGCCATGCCTCCGTTGAAACTCGAAAAAATCGGCTCGGAAACCTGTGCCGGCCGCAGACGCTTCTCGAGAGCGGCAATCAGGCTGCCGTGCTCCGCTTCCATCGTCACGAATGCGGGCATCACGGCGCGGACGCTGAGAAGCTCGATATCTCCTCCGAACACGCCGGAGAGCAGCGGCGCCGCTACCGTGCGCGTCACCTCTTCGCCGAAGTGGCGGCGCACAAAGCTCGCGACGGACTCGTCGCTTGCCGGCGCACTGGCTTTGAGGTCCGCAGCCCGCCCCGGCTCTCGAAGATAGGCTTCGATAGCTTGCCGGCTGAAAAGCGGCGAGCCCTCCAGCGCTTCCAGCCGGCCCGGAACCATCATCCGCATTCCATCGGGCATCGGAACCAGCCGCCCCTGATGGAGAAGATAAGTGGTACGCGGATGACCGTTCGAATCGTTCGAAAAGAGGATCTGGTCGCCTAACCCGAGCTCAAGAGCAAAATCTCGTGCCCACGGCTTTTCTGTAATCCATGAATCGGGTCCGCATTCGACGACAAAGCCTTGTGTGCGGACGGTCTCGATCGTGCCCCCGAGCCGTTCCGATGCTTCAAAGAGCGTGAACTCCCGCCCGGCCCGCGCCAACTCGAAAGCGGCGGCGAGACCGCTGATTCCGCCGCCCACAATCGCCACTCCACCGGCAGAGACAGGGGCGCGCATCATGCGGAATGTGTGGCGGCCGTTTTCGTTTCGAGGCGGTCCAGACCGCGCCGCACCAGGCCGGCCAGGGCTTCAATGAGCAGAGGGGAGCTGTTCAAAGAGGGTGGGCGAGCGACTTCTAAGTGGATCGCGGCTCCGAAGTTTTGAAATGCGATGTCGATGTCGTAAAGAATCTCGACGTGGTCGCAGAGAAAGCCGATCGGTTGGATGATCGCCGAGCGATGTCCTTCGGCAGCGATGGCGCGAAGCGTTTCCTCGACCGCCGGCCCCAGCCAAGGTCCGCCTGACATCCCCTGGCTCTGGAAGGCGAAGAACCAGCCGGAAGGTGCAAGGCCGGCGGGCGAGAGGAGCGCTGCGACATTGGCGGCGGTGAGCTTCGCATCCTGTTCGTAGGGGTCGGGGTCCAGGGAGGGGCTGGGTTGCGATCCTGGCTTTTGCGCGTCGCCCGCAGGCTGCGATTGGACAGTCCGGCAGGGAACGCTGTGCGCGGTAAAGACCACCGGCACGAGCCCCCCCGCCTTGGCCGATTCCGTCTGCCACACCGGCCGCAGGCGTTCTGCGAAGGCCTCCGCCAGCAAGGGCTCCCCGGCCCAGCTATCGATGAACTCCAAAACGATCTGATCTCCGGCTTCGGCGAAAGCCGCCCGGCGGTAGAGCCCCACGCTGGTGCGCGAATTCTGCGGGGCCAGGCAGATCGCGACAGCCGAAGTGATGCCATCCTCGCGCATCCTGCCGACGACGTCGGCGATATATGGATGCCAATTGCGCATCGCTACGTAGACGGGGATGGCGATAGCCTCCTCGAGCAGCCGTCCTTGTTCCAGGGTCAGCCGCGTGAGAGGGCTCGGGCCTATTAACTTGTAACGGTGACGGATCTCTTCGACCACGGAATCGGGTATCGGTCTTCCGCTCGTGATGTTGCGCAGGTATTCGGGAATCTGGTCGGCGGATTCCGGCGTGCCGTGCGCGAGCAGCAGGACAGCGCGCTTTTCGCGGGCGTGGCCGGAGAGCTCAGGCACCGGACCCGTCTCCCGGCGCAGAGGATTGATATTCGCGTACCCACTGCACCACCCGCTGGACATTTTCGACCGGTGTCTCCGGAACAATGCCATGACCGAGGTTGAAGATGTGTCCCGGGCGGCCGCCGGCCTGTTTGAGAATCTCGCCTACGCGGCGGCGAAGGACCGCCTCCGGGGCAAAGAGGGTGATCGGATCGAGATTGCCTTGCACCGCGCAGCCCGGCCCCAGAGTCCGCCAGCCTTCGTCGAGAGGTGTCCGCCAATCCAGCCCGAAGACGTCGGCGCCTGTCTCCCGCATCGCAGGCAGCAGGGTCGCTGTGTCGACGCCGAAATAAATCACTGCTACGCCTAGAGCTTGTATCTCCCGGACCAGCCGCTTCGTGACCGGCAGAACGAACTGGCGATAATCGGCAGGGCTGAGAGCGCCGGCCCAGCTATCGAAGATCTGGATGGCGTCGGCTCCCGCCTCGGCTTGTTGCGCCGCAAACTCTCGCAACACGCGTGCGAGCTTCTCGAGCAGTGCCTCCCAGGCAGCGGGTTCCCGGTACATCAGAGACTTTGTGTGAACGTAGTTGCGCGAGCCGCCGCCCTCGATCATGTAGCTGGCCAGGGTGAAGGGCGCGCCGCAAAAGCCGACGATCCCGATACCGTCGGAAAAATGCCGGACAACCTTGCGGAGGGCTTCGCTCACATACCCGAGCTCGGCGGTGCGGTCCTCGCGTAGCCGTGAAATGTCGGCCGGTGTTCTCACCGGGCAATGGATGACCGGGCCCTCTCCTGCCAGGAACTCGAAATCGAGGCCCATGGTCTCCAGCGGGAGCAGCAGATCGGCAAAGATGATCGCTGCGTCCACGTCGAGCTTCTCCGCCGCGGTAATGGTGACTTCCGCGGCGAGATCGGGGTTCTTGCAGATCTCGAGCAACGAGTGATGGCGGCGGACCGCCTGATACTCGGGCATGTACCGGCCCGCTTGCCGCAAAAACCACACCGGGGTGCGGTCCACAGGCTGGCGCAGGCAAGCGCGTACAAAGCGGCTACTGCCCGCGCGAGAGCTGGAATGCGATTCCTCCACGCCCGGCTGGGGGCTGGGTGGCAGCAGGGATTGATCCGTCATCAGTCCTATTATCAACTCTTATCAATGGAAGAGAAGGAGCATCCCCCAGTCGGAGTTTTCGGGCCTGGGAAGAGAACTAAGGAAGTCTTAAGAAGTCGCCCTTTTGAAAGGGCACGGCTTCCCAGCTTGTGGAAAAACTCCAGGAGTGGAGAGTTTTGTATCAGGGCGCGACTTTGCAATCACCGCGATCCCAGCGGATTCTTCTCCCTTGCGGTATCCGCTTGAGTCGCCGAAACCACAAAATCAATGCGGGCTTCAGCCCCTGAGGGAAAGGGTTCAAGGGGTTCACCCACTTGTTCAGAGCTTCTCTAAAGGCCCCCTGCCGATTTTGCCCCATCGATCGAGAACTCAAAGACTGCGATTGCGCGATAAGTCTCTCCCGGTCTCAGCGTGGTCGAAGGAAAGCTGGGGTGATTGGGCGAATCGGGAAAGTGCTGCGTCTCCAGGCAAAAGCCCGAGCGCTTCGGGTAGGTGTGGCCGTGTTTGCCCTCCGCCGTTCCATCGAGAAAATTGCCGCTGTAGAACTGAAGCCCGGGCTGGGTCGTTTTGACGGTGATCGCCCTGCCGCTGTTGGGCTCACTCACCCGGGCAGCCTCGACAAGTCCGCCCCGGCTTCCGTCCAGCACCCAGTTTTGGTCATACCCAATCGCCCGATGGAGTTGCTCGTTGTTCTCGCCAATGCGGTCGCCCACCGCGGTGGCTTTGCGGAAGTCGAAGGGCGTGCCCGCGACCGGCGCCAGCTCCCCCGTAGGAATCAGTCCGGAGTCGATCGGCGTATAGCGTCCCGCGGGGATCGTCAGCACGTGGCCGAGAATGTCACCCTGTCCCTCGCCCGCAAGGTTGAAGTAGCTGTGGTTGGTCAGATTCACCACCGTAGGCTTGTCCGTGGTGGCGGAGTATTCGATGGTAAGCGCGTTGTTGCCCAGCGTGTACCGGACCTGCGCAGTCAACCGGCCAGGATAGCCTTCGTCCCCGTCCGCGCTCACCAGGGTGAGCTCCACGCCGTTCTCAATGGCGCGGCCCTCCCAGACCTGGGCGTCGAAGCCGCGTGGCCCCCCATGCAGCGAGTTGTCGCCGTCATTCTTGCTGAGCCGGTATTTCTTGCCGTCGAGCGAAAACTCGGCATGCGCGATGCGATTGGCGTAGCGTCCTGGAACGCCTCCGAAGTGATTCTTGTCCGTAAGATAGGGCGCCAGCGAGTCGTATCCCAGAACCACGTCGGCGCGCCTGCCCGCTCGGTCCGGAAGCTCGAGCGAGACGATCCGCGCTCCATAATTCAGGATGCGTGCGGTCACCGGCCCATCCTGCACTGTGTACATCTTGATCTCGGTCCCGTCGGGCAGCTTGCCGAAAACAGATACGGTCACCTTCGCCTCCAGCGAAAAAGAATCTTGTTCAAGTGTAAGAGCAGTGAGGGAACCCGCGCTTTCTCACAATTTGCGGCCTGTTTCGATTGCCGCCACCCTCACGCCACTGCCCATCCTGAAGGCGCCTGCGCGAGGCGAGATCGGGTCCCTGTTTTTTGCTCCACTTCCTGGTCACCCCCGAGTGGCTGGACGACGCACAGGCGGGCCGGAGTTGTGGCAAAAGGGGAGAAAGCCCGCAGGGAAGAGGACGTCATTGCCGTTTCATCGAAAAACGGCCACTCCTAACCACCCCTCTCTATGTCAGAGGAAAAGTTAAAACGCTCTTAAACCAAGGCCTGCCAGCAGCCTCCGCGTCCATCGGTTCCAATCCATTACTTTTCGCGAGTACCTTTTAGCCCCTTCCGTGTTACCCAAAAGTTGTAGGCACGGAGAGAGAAGCCGCTATGCTACTCGACAAGCGGTGATTCTGTAAGGCTGCTGAATTGATTCTTCGGGGGAGGGATTCATTGAAGTGGCCGGCTCAGAATCACCGCGAACACTCAGCGGCAAAAGAAGGGACGCTCGACGCGGCTCGTGCCGTTAGTTTGGAACGCATCGTCAGCCTCACGATGGACTATCAGCGCGGAGTCGGTGTGGTGCAGTTTCGCAACGGAGTCGATGCGGTAATTTCATCCTCCGGCTATCCCCAGCTCATCGAGAAATTGTTGGAGTTGCTGTAAGCATTGTCGCTTTCGCTGTAGATCGAACAGCCGCTCTTAGCGGATCTCACCAGGTCACAGGAAAAGCGAAAATGCCATTCCCGATCGGTCCAGAGAGACCGTCCGGATGGGGGCCCAAATGCGATCTTGTGGAGAAAGGTTTTTGTTCCTTTTGTGGACGAAGGCCGTACAGCTCACCCTGATCCTGGCCTTCCGCTCCCTTTAACATTCTTGCCTTTCTTTCATTCCCGAAGAAGCATTTTTCCTGATGTTGTGGAGTAGAGTTCAGACCTCAATGCGGCCATTCCATCGAACCGGGGTCCCCGGCAAGCTAGCTTGCTGGGGTGAAAAGAATGGCTGCACAGAACAACCACGTGTCAGGAAAAATTGCGGTAGCGGAGAGATCTGCATTTTTGCTACGAGCTAAAAGCTGCCCGCAGGGCCGGTGGCCCATTCAAGCCCGGTTTTGGCTTGAGTGGGTTGACTCCGTTCCGGACGTCCGCTGACAACTGACTACCGGCGACTGACTACCGGCCACTTCTCCCTTCGCTTGCCTGCCTTGCTCATCCGCTACTAGAATTCTCCTGCAATTCATGGCCACCCCGCGAAACACGCGGACTTCTTCGTTTTTGGCCCGGAGAAAATTCCTATGAGGCAGTCCTTTGCTGTCGGTATCGGCGGCGCGGCCGGTCAGGGTGTTGCCACCCCCGGCGATATTTTTGCGAAAATCTTCAGCCGCCGTGGGCTGCACCTGAACGCCTACAACGCTTATCAATCCATCATTCGCGGCGGGCATACCTTCCTGGTGGTCCGCACCGGTCCCGATGAGATCACCAACCTGGGCGACCGGGTCGACCTTCTTATCCCTTTGAATCAGGACACGATGGACCGTCACCTCCGGCTGCTCGGTCCGGGAGCCGCCTGCATCTACAACTCGGACTCCATCAAGCCGGGAACCGCGGCCAAAGGCGTGCAATTGTGCGCGCTGCCCGTCTCCCAGCTTGCCGACATTACCAAGAACAAGGTTGCCCAAAATACTCTCGCCATCGGCGCCGCGCTGAGCATGATGGGCGTCGGCTTTCAGGCGCTTGAGAGCATCTTGGCCGAGCAGTTCCGCAAGAAGGGCCAGGCTGTCATTGACGAAAACGTCAGCGTCGCCCGCGCGGGATACGACTACGCGACGCAAAACTTTCAGGCTTTTGCCCAGGCTTTGCCGATGACCGGGAACCGCTATGCCGTCCTCAGCGGCAACGCGGCCATGGCCATGGGCGGGGCTGCCGCCGGCGTCAAGTTTTATAGCGCGTATCCGATGAGCCCCTCTACCGGCGTACTCCACTGGATGGCTGAACACGCCCGCAAGGCCAACATCCTCGTCCGTCAGGTTGAAGACGAGATCGGTGTCATCAATATGGCGATCGGCGCCGCGCACGCCGGCGTTCGCTCCATGTGCGCCACCTCCGGCGGTGGATTCGCCCTCATGAGCGAGGGCCTTGGCCTTTCCGCCCAAGCTGAGATTCCCGTGGTAGTCATCGACTGCCAGCGCGCCGGCCCGTCCACCGGCGTGCCCACTAAAACCGAGCAGGGCGACCTCTGGCAGATGCTGGGCGCGGCATTCGGGGATTATCCCCGCGTCATCGCCGCTCCCCTCGATATCGCCGATTGTTTCACCCTGATTCCCGAGATCTTCAACGTCGCCGACAAGTTCCAATGCCCGGGCATCGTGCTCTGCGATCTTCTGCTGGCGGAGGGCCGCCTCAGCGTCGATCCCAAGGTGCTCGATTTCAATCCTCCCATCGATCGTGGAGAGATCATTACCAGCAATGGCGCCGAGCACGCTCCTTACAAGCGCTATCTCATTACCGAAAGCGGCGTCTCCCCGCGCGTCATTCCCGGCGTGCCCGGCCACACCCACGTGGTGTCCAGCGACGAGCACGACGAAGATGGCGTGCTGATCAGCGACGAGTACACCAATGCCGCCAAACGGCGCGCCATGATGGAAAAGCGCATGCGCAAGGTGCAGGGAATCGAGGCCATGGTTCCCCTTCCAACCCTGCGCGGGCCGCGCAATGCCGATGTAATTTTGATCGGCTGGGGCTCGACCTATGGCGTGATTGAAGAGGCTTGCGAGCTGCTGAAGGACGAGGGCATCGTGGCCGGCCAGTTGCAGGTCCGTTGGCTGGTTCCCCTCCACGGCGATGCCATCCTCGACATTCTCAAGGACGCGAAGCATACCATCATCGTCGAAAACAACTACAGCGGCCAGTTCGCACGCTATTTGCGCAGCGAGACTAGCTTCGTTCCCGACGGTTCCATCCGCAAGTACGATGGCGAGCCGTTCATGCCCCACCACATCGTGGAAGCCGTGAAGGAGCAGCTTGCAGGCAAGACCAAGCTCTCCGTGCCCGCACACGAAGTCATGGTTTAGAAGAGTTCGAGCCGAAAGGTTCAAGGAGATTTAGAGATGGCGACAGAGGTAGCTCCTCCCCGGCCGGTAGCGATGGCCGATCTGAAGGGCCGGGTCGATCCCGACTGGTGCCCGGGCTGCGGCGATTACGGCGTGCTCTCCGCGGTGCAAAAGGCTTTGGTCGATCTACAGATTCCCAACCACGAAGTTGTGACGATCAGTGGAATCGGCTGCTCCTCCAACTTCCCAGGCTTTATCGAAACCTATGGGATGCACACCCTGCACGGCCGCTCCCTGGCGGTCGCAACCGGGATGCAGCTGGCCAACCATGAGATGACCGTGCTGGTCACAGGCGGAGATGGCGACGGATTTGGCATCGGCGGCAATCACTTCACCCACACCATGCGCCGCAACGTGAACCTGACCTACATCGTCATGGACAACCAGATCTATGGCTTGACGACCGGCCAGACTTCGCCCACCAGCCGCATCGGCATGAAGACCAAGAGCATGCCCTTCGGCAACATCGAAGCGCCGGTCAACCCGATCTCCTTGGCTCTCGCTGGGGGCGCCACCTTTGTGGCCCGCGCCTTCAGTGCCGACCAAAAGCACCTGACCGAGCTGATCAAGCGCGCCATCGAGCACAAAGGTTTTTCCTTCCTCGATGTCTTCAGTCCATGCGTGACCTACAACCACGACAATACCTTCCAATGGTTCCGGCCCCGGGTCAAGAAGCTTGAGGATGATGCGGCCTACGATCCCTCCAATTGGATCGCGGCCATGGAGAAATCCGTAATCTGGGGCGACGAGATTCCTATCGGGCGTTTCTTCGAACGGAACGATGTCCCCAGCCTCCATTCTGCCGAGCCGGTCCTTCAGGCCGGCCCGCTGGTTCATCAGGAGATCCGCATTCCAGCCGACGTCGCAAAGTCTTTCGTCGATGAATTGATGTAGCTCGGCGGAAACAGCCGATTTCCTCCCAAAAGCCTTTCTCCTGATGTTGTGGAGTAGAGTGCAGACCTCAACGCGGCCATTCCATCGAAGAATGGCCGCACAGAACAGCTTTGACCACGCCCACGTGTCAGGAGAAATGCTTTAAAAGCCCCGGCAATTTCGGGGCTTTTGTGCTTTTTATTCCTGGGCGCCCAAGCCACGGGATGGCCCCCTCGGCAGCCTTCCGCCGCGGTTCCCTTTTCGGAATAAACCCTTGTCTTCCCCATGAGAAGGTTCTGCTTTTCGCCAAACTTCTCGCTGACTTGAAGATAGGCAAAGGGGGAGGCGCAGGCCGCCGGGGTGGGAATGGCCGCCGATTACCGCAGATGGGTACCATTTTGCCGCGTCTGGTTACTCCAGAGCTATCGCAATGGGTTTTGTAGCCTGTATTGTTTCATTCAAGCGGTGGTTCTCACTAGCTGCAGATTGATTCTCGGGGGAGGATTCAATCAGCAGAGAGTGGGAATCACCGTTCGTCTTTTGCGCGGAATTTCGCGGCACGCTGGCTTCCGGTCGCTCTCCGTGGCTTGAATTCCTCACACGCATGTATTCTGTTCTCCGGGCCGTATGCGCCGTCTCCTCTTTCCAGTAGCTTGGCTTCCTCTCTGTGCCCTCGCCGTCGCGCAGACCGCGCGCAGCCCCTCGCTGGCTCCTTCGCCCGCAAGTACCGCAAGCGCTATGCCTTCGACGTCGCCTTCCTTCGAGGTCGCGTCCGTACGCATGGTTGAGAACCACAGTGCAGACCTGCTCGCGCGGGGCATCGAGCCAAGCTTGAATTCTTTTCCGGCGAATCGCGTCTTTTACCACGACATGCCGCTCAGAATATTAATCGCGGCCGCATACGGAGTGGACAGCAAAAATGTCGTGGGTATTCCTGAGTTGGTGGACGAACAACTCTATGACATCGACGCGAAGGTTGAAGGCGACCGGCAGCTTACCTATGAGCAGGTGAAGCCGCTGCTGCAGAATCTCGTTGCCGAACGTTTCCATCTGGCGGCTCATCACGAAACCAAATTGATCTCCGGCTTCGCACTTGTCATCGCGAAAGGCGGCCCGAAGCTCCAGCCCAGCAAAGGAGAGGACAAGCGCTACGGGCAAGCCGTCCCGGATGGCTTGCAGGCCTGGAACTCTACGATCAAGGCGTTCTCCGGCCTCCTCTCAATTCCTGCTCGGGCTCCGGTTGTGGACAAGACGGGTCTCACCGGCCACTACGACATCCATCTCTCCTATGCCCCAGCGGACGACCCGGACCTCCCGGTTCCTTCGCTTTTCACCGCCCTGCAGAAGCAGCTCGGACTCAAAC
>DATAWF010000007.1:0-16169 GCA_036267335.1 Acidobacteriaceae bacterium | reverse complement strand
TCATCCGCTGTCGCTCTCAGCGGCTCCGACGTGCGGGAGATGGAGATCAAGCCGGCCGTTAAACTGGCGCACGCCGCCGCGCTGCGCTACAACCAGATGGGATAACGCCCCTTCTTTGCTGGCTTCGCCGCTCTGCGCGCGAAAATCCCAAATTGCCATGCGCAGCTCAAGGCGTTTCCCTGCGGGTCTTCGGCATCTCAACTTCCATGGCCGGTTTCCGCATGGGCGGAGCTGGGAGCCAAAGTTTTCTCAGTTCCAGCAGAGCGAGGATCGACGAATATCGGGAATCTTCGAGCGACGAGCGACACCGAAATGAGCAAAATTTGCCCCAGCCCTGGCAAAAATCGCGCCATACTTCGTTCTCGCCCTCGGCAATCGGGCTGCGACAGCCTTCGGACCTCGTCTTGGATGGCGCGATTTCTCTCGCAACGCCGCCTGCGGGAAAGTGAAATAACACTCTATTGCAAACCAACGTTGCATAATCGCTCAGGGAGGGCGTGAATGACACTCAAAGAGGCTTTAGGACTGGGCTCGTCCAGAAAAATACGCTATGCGATGGTGGGACTGGGCGACATTTCCCAAGAGGACATGATGCCCGGCGTCGAACATACGGGCAATTCTGAGATGACTGCCCTGGTGAGCTCCGATCCGACGAAGGCCGCCGAACTGGCGGAGAAATACCGTGTGAAGGCGACCTACTCCTATGAGCAGTTCGATGAGGCGATTCATTCCGGCATCTTCGACGCGATTTATCTCGCGACTCCCAACTGGCGGCATGCCGAGTTCATCGTTCCGGCATTGAAGGCCGGCATTCACGTGCTGGCCGAGAAGCCTCTGGAGATCTCGACCGCGAAGTGTCGGGAGATTTTGGACGCGGAACGCTCCTCTTCCGCCAAGCTCATGGTGGCGTACCGGCTGCACTTCGAGCCCGCCACTCTCAACACGATCGAGCGGGTAAGGTCGGGTGAGCTGGGCTACGTGCATTTCTTCTCTTCAACCTTTGCCCAGATCGTCGATCCCAGCAATCATCGCGTCCGGTCGGGCGATCTCGCCGGGCCGGTCTTGGACATGGGGCCGTATCCGGTGAATGCAGCGCGATACATTTTTGGCGACGAGCCTACTGAAGTTGCTTCGGCGGTGGGGGTCAAGCATCCTGACTCCGGCTACCCGCAAGACTTTTTCGATACCGTCGCGATCACCCTGCGTTTTCCTCAAGACCGGCTCGCGCAATTCAACCTGTCGTACTTCGGCAATCCCATCGACACCTTCATTGCGGTCGGCAGCAAGGGCAGCGTGCAGCTCAATCCCTCGTATGTCTTCGGCAAGCCGCTCCACCAGACAGTCTCCATCGGTGACAAAAAGTCGGAGGAGAAATTCAAGAACACCGACCACTTCGGCGGCGAGATGAAGTATTTCTCCGATTGCATCCTCAACAACACGGAGCCCGAGCCGAATGGAGAAGAGGGCTTCGCCGACGTGCGGGTGCTTGAAGGGATTCTGCAGGCGCTCTCGAGCGGCGGACCCGTCCAGCTCGCTCCGTTTACGCGCAGCAGAAGAATCGATACGGAGTCGCAAAAAATGATGCTCGATGCCGTCAAAACCCCGGAACTGGTCCACGCAAAAAATCCCGGCCGGCACACGGAGAAAAAGCCGAAGAATTAGAGCATTTCTCCTACGAGCTAAAAGCTAGGAGCTAGCAGCTGCCCATGGGTGGCCCATTCAAGCCGGGTATTGGCTTGAGTGGGAGACGCCACGGCAGGTTGTTTGCAGTTGGTCGCAGAGCGAATTTTCCCCCTCAGGTCGTCGGGCCGCTGCGGCGTTCATGGCCCGGGCTCCGGAGTTCGGCTGAGGTTCTCATGCCGGACCGGCAGGCCCAGCTCGGCCAGCTCCTCGATCGTTTGCTCTGCCGTGCGATGGAGCACAAAGATGCCGCCGGCCCGCTTCCAGAGATGGCGGTATTTCACAAAATCGTCGACCAGAATGTCACCCGGGGATTGCAGGTGGCGCCACTTCTCCGCCGAACGGCAGGTAATGATGGGCACGTGGGGAAAGTGCCGCGCTGCCCACTCGACCTTCTGCTGCTCGGCCCATCCGCCCCGCGGGCAGCCGGTCAGAATAATGGGATTCAGATGGGCGACGGCCTGGTAGAGCCGGATGCCGTCGGCCATCAGGGGAAGGCTGCCGTAGAAGTTCGCATCTCCGCGCAGACGGCTCCAGAACATATCCGTGCCTAGAACGGCTTCGGCCTCGCGAGGATGCTGGCCGAAAAGCAGCGCCGCGGCAACATCGAAATCGGCGAGCACACCGTCGCAATCGAGGAACAATTGGGGCATCGGATAAGGTAGCACGCGCGCCGCCCCCGGCCCTGATGGACGGTGATATTCGGATGCATCTGCTGCGGGTCGAAGGGCTCTGGCGCGTGGCCATCGATCGTAATCATAAAAACAGTGGGGCTCTTGGGATCGTCCCTCGCGCTGGCCTCTTCTCTACTTCGGCGGCAGGCCCGTTCCCAAGGCGGATTTTTCCGCCCGCTCGATCCATGGACCGAGATTGCCCGTCTGCCGCAGCAGATAAATCTGGTCCTTCTCGAGCGCGAACTTTGCTTCGAGAACGTTGTAATACTGCTGCCTCTCCTGCAGCCGCGCGTTGACTTCATCGATCGGCGTCAAGGGAGGCCCGCCCCCTGCGGCTGACTTTTGCTGCAGGATTGCGGCATCGAGCTCGCTCTTGGCAATTTGCTCGTCCAACTCCGCCAGCTCCGCCTGGGTTGCAAGCTCATCGAGCGAATGCTCGAGCTTGATCTGATCGCCCTTCTGATCCATGCGGAGCTGGTCGGCGTCTTCCGCATTTCCGTCGGCAGTAGCCTGCGCTTCTCGCGCCGCCGCCTTGCGCACCTGATCCAACAGAGGAAATTGAAATTGAACGCCGGCCGACACTACGTTGTACCGCCCATGAAGGTTGTAATAGTCGGAGACGTCGTTGATCGGGCTTACCCTGCCATATTGCGCGTCGAATGTGATCTGAGGGAGCCATCGGTAACGTGAATCCCCGTGCGCCTTTTCTTCCTGCGCCTTCGCCGAAAGCGCGGTTGACTGCAAACTCAGACTGTCGGGGAACGGTAGCCCATTGTTGGGCGCCGTTTCATCCAACATGGGGATCGCCGGAATGCTCGCCGGCACGGTCATCCCCTCACCGTCGGAGACGCCCGTGAGATCGGAGAGATGCTGCGCTAAAAAGTCCTGCTCTTCTTTGGCCTGGAGCTCTTGCAGCTTGAGTTGCACCGCGGTCCGGCGCGCCTTGATCAGATCTAGATCGTTGGCCAGCCCTGCTTGCTCCCGTTCCTGCACGATATCGACGAGCTTCTCTGCCAGCCCCCGTTCTTCATCGAGGGCGCCCATTTCAAGCTGGAGATCCTCGAGGCGTAGATAAGTGATGACCGTATCTTCCTCGACCCCGTTGCGGGCGTCCGCCAGCGAAAGCTGCGCCGCCTCCACACCGCTCCGCGCTGCCCGGATGTAATCGCGCTGCTGCGGGCTGTACACCAGCGAATGCGCGGAGAGGGTGAAGATCGTGGGCACAGAAAGAGTGATGCCATAAGTGGCTCCCGCTCCGCCGCCCGCGTTCACGCTGGGAATATAGGCATCTTCAAGCACGGCCAGCGCCGCTTGCGCTTTGCGCACGCCATCTTCGGCCGACTTGATCTTTGGACTGTTCTGGAGCGCCAGGTTGATTGCGGAAAAGAATGAAAGCTGGGCGTGGGCAGGAGCTGCGCTCAACAGCAACAGTGCTCCCCCCGCCGCGTGAAGAAATGCTCGCGGCCAGAGGCGGCCGGCACTGCTGGAAACGATTCTGGTCTTTCCCATCATTCTTCGTGCGGCCATTTCCCGGGGTTTCTAACCTACGCCTTACTTGATTGCCCGCACCGCGAGGTGATTGTCCATCTCCTGATCATCTGTCCTCCGCACTGCGACCAGATCGTTTGCGCTGAGTCCATGGACGATCTGTGCATACTGCAGAGTGAGCAGGCCCGCGGTTACCGGCGTGCGCACCAGCATTCCGTCGCGGACACGGTAAACGAAAAAACCGCCGTCTTCTTCGGTATGCAACGCGCCTCGCGGAATCGAAAATGCTTTCGGCCTCCGGTCTGTGATCACCGCCACCGTCACTCCGGTGTCTGGCAGCAGATCTCCGTTTGCGTCATCCACGCTTATGATGCAATCGCCGACGCTTCTGTCCCCCGCGATCATCGCCGCCAGAGGCGGGTGTTCCACATGTCCATGCCACACCCGCCGCGGCCTGCCGTCCCAGGTGATGGTGGCCGGCTCCCCATTTGTGATCCGTCCGATGTCCGCCTCGTCGAAGGAGGCCCGGACCTCCAGCATCCGCAGGTCCGCCACGCGCACCAGATCCTGCCCCGCCTGGACAAACTGGTAAGGCGTCACCGGCGCCAGGTACACGGTGCCCTCAATCGGCGAGCGGATGTAGGCGTTGCCGTAGTTTTTTTCCTCTGCTGCAAGCACAGCCCGCGCCTGCATGACCTGCGCGCCCCAGCTTTGGACCTCCTGCGCGCTGTAGCGGTGATGGATGCGGCTGTCGATCGTATTCAAAGTCACCGTCGCCGTTTGCAGCCGCTGCTCGGCAGCGGCGACCTCCGCCCCGGACGCTGCCCCGTCCGCTTGCAGCCGCTTCAGCGTTGCGAGAGAATTCTGCGCGGCGGCCTCCTCCTGTTGCGCGTGGTCAAAGTCGCTGGACATGCCGATCTGGTCTTCCTGCGATCCGCCGTTCCGGATGTTGCTGTCGCTCAGCTCGGAAGTTTTCAGATTGGCTTCCGCGGTGGCTACCCTCGATGCCGCGTAAGGATCCTTCATCACGACCAGCATCTGCCCGCTGTGCACCCTCTCTCCTACTTGAACGTAGATCTGTTCCACCGTGCCGGTGAAGTTGGCATGCGCCTGAAAATCGTTGACCGGAATCACCTGCCCGGGAGCCGATACCGAAACCGTGAGGTCCCGCGACTCCGGAGAAACGCAAATCACCTCCGGAGCCGCGGGGTCCGACCAGTGCTTGTAAGCCATTGCGAGGCCGATCACGGCGGCTGCCGCCACCGTGCCCTTCCACGCCTTGGACGATCGCAGTATCTTCATCGAGCTCCTAGCGTGCTCCGCGATCGCGCTGCGCCGACTCGGAAAATCGGGAAGCCTGTTCTCCCGCGCCCGTCCCGGCTGCGTTTCGCGCCAGTTGCAGCCGGCTCGCCGGAGCGGGAGACGGAATGTTGTTGTCGAAGGGGCCATCGCCCGTGGAAAGATAAAAGGCCGGCTTTCCACGGCTCAACGGGGTAAAACCTCCGATCGCCCCGGCCCGCGTATCGATCGCCAGCTCCGCCACCGGGTATTGTTCCTCTTCCAGCTCGTTCAGCAGCCAGTCCCCGTCATACGCAACAATCAGGTACGAGCCCACCGAGCTCTCGAAGCTCGCCAGCGAAACGATGGGGAAGTGATAGATCACATTCCTGCCCGCCCACAGGTTTTCCTCGGGAGAATCGTCGTGG
Source organism: Acidobacteriaceae bacterium (assembly GCA_036267335.1). GTDB lineage: Bacteria > Acidobacteriota > Terriglobia > Terriglobales > Acidobacteriaceae > PALSA-350. Next base: position 10,621 of record DATAWF010000007.1, on the reverse strand, counting down.
CGGTATCTCCGGACTGCGGAAAAGTCGATAGGGAACTCGACTCGCTTTGCCATCGCCGGCGGAGCATAGTGCTCGAAGGTGAGAACCAGAAGAGGATCGCCAATCACAATAGGCGCGCCTGGCATGGCGGCGAGCTCCGCCTGCGGCAGCGTGTTCAGCACCTTGTAGAAGCATTGCTTTTGCTCCAGGTACCAGTACCCCACCACCGATTCGCGTGCCACAAACCACAACATGCCGATTCCGAGAAAGATGGCTCCCGTGCGCCGCGCCGATCCGAAGAGCTGAAACAGCGCGATCGTTCCCGCAATGGCAAACCCAAAACAGACCGGGATCACGAATCGCGGCGAAAGCATCCCGCCGCGAATGCTGGCAACCGCATAGCCCAGGAACGGATAGGCCATCAGCAGCAGAACCGCCGCAATCTCATACCCGGGTAGCCCGGCTTTCGGCATCGACGGTTCGCGCACCCCCGCTGCTTCGATCCACGAATAGCGCCGCTGTGCACGCCGCCACAATTCGAAAAACAGCGGCCGCAAAACGAACCGCACCGTCAGAATCGCGAGCAGCGGGTAGAAAACAATCTCCACCATCCCGGTGTAGGAGTCGAACACCTGCTGCATCGATATCTTGTTCCAGGCATAAGGCGAAAACTGCTGGATCGAGTGCGCGATCATCGAGCGGAAGGCGGCAAGCGGCGCGGCGGCGGCGAACATGCAGATCCAGACCGGCAGGTCCAGGGCGTTCAGGCCGCGGTCCGCCATCGCCAAAAAACGGCCGGCTCCGCGATTCCGGAAAGGCTTGCCCGCGCGCATGCGCGCGATCGATCGCACCATCTCGCCCCCCGCGATCGGGACGAAAGCCAGAATGGCGAAATAATTGGTAACGATTCCGGCGGCGAGAGCCAGCGTCATCCCGGCCAGTGCCCGCCGCCGGGCCGGAGTGCCGATGCCGTTCTCGGCCGCGGTCGCCCAGCAAAGAATCGCGAGCATCGCGAAGCCATAGAAGAGGCCGTAGGACCGGCTTTCGTAGCTGTATTCGAAGGCCGCCATGGTCATCGAGAGAACCGCGCCTCCCAGAGCCCAGATCGCGGGTAGCCGCTTGCGGAGATAGGCAAACAGCGAAAAAAGCCCGATCCAGTAGCCGGCAATTGCCGGCAGCCGAAGCGCGAATTCGTGTTCGCCGAACAGCCGCCGGCAAACATGAACCAGAATGTGAATCATGGGCGGATTGGGATCGGCTCCCATTTGCAAAGCCCGCCAGATCGCCGCGATGCTTGGCAGCCTCGCGATGTGCAACGTGATCAGCTCATCCAGCCACAGAAGCTTCAGTGACGACAGGCTGAATACAGCCAATCCATAGAACACCGTAAGCGCGAGAAAAGCTCTGCCGGGGTGTTTGGTTACAGTGGCCTCGATCCAGTCCGCTGCGTGCTCCAGCCTCGCCCCGGCGGTGCTCCTGGGTGGCGCTTCCAATACAGTTCTGCTCATGCCGGCCTTCCGGGCGCGAGTTTCCCCCGCGCAAAAAATACGAGAATTTCCTCGCGCTTGCCGGGCAAGCGCTCGCGGCCCTCTTGCTTGTGCGTCGTGCGAAACTCGGGACAGAAGCCGCCCTCGCCGGCGAAGAGTCATGCCGCCGTGACGATTGCCTTATGCTTCCGGGGCCCTGCAGATTACGTATTCAGCTAGGACTGTTGGTGACTTGGCGCGGTCTCTCCGGACCTGCGCCTCTCGACCCTCCGTTGGAAGACCCGCCCCGCATCCGCCATGTTTCTGTGATGTAACGCTTCAGGGAAAATGCTGCTCGGGATTTGGACCATTCGTCGTCGTTGCGCGATATGAAAAACCATTGAACTCTCGGCTGCCGGCTTTTCGGCCTGGTCGTGCCGAGGGAAGTTGGCGGGAGAGAAAAGTTGCTCGCATCGGAAAATTGTCTGTCGGCAATCGACTGCGCCCCGCTCAACAGCGCCGTTTGCCGCGAAGCATGGGAAACCGCAAAAGCCGGTCGTCGAAAAATCCAAATCAAGAGCGCTCGGATTTTTTGGCATTTGCAAAACGGTTGCACCGGTCTTCTCGTTCGGAGGAAGAGCGAACCCGTCAACGATCGCGGGTCGCAAGTATGCTCCCCCGGTCTGGGCGAGACCCTCTTCGCTGTCGGCAGTCGCGACGGTCCGGAAGCATTTCGTGCAGATAGGTCCCAGCTACCGTCGAGGTTCCTCCGGTGGGGAGACTGCATTGGGGAATTGAATCGACCTCGCTGCTCCCGGCGGCGTGCTTGCCGGTAAGGCCGTTGGCGTTTTGCGCACGAAAAAATTGAAGCGGATTCCGCCAGGATCGCGTATCGTATCGACAAGCTCTCAACAAAGGTTGTTTTGACGGTATGTTCTGCATCCGACGGACCGCAGGCGTGTGCCTGTTTTTCGTGTCTTTCCTCGGAATGTCTTCTTGCGCCGCTCCGACGTTTGGACGGCTCTCGTATGCACCCGATGCCTCCAGCTCATTGGCGGCGTATTCTCTCACCGGCGACACGTTGCCCGTGCTCGATCCGAGTGTGATCCATAAGGGATCCACCTATTACGCATTTACGACCGATGTGGCGGGCATCCCGACCGGCAGCTATCTGCGGATCCTTTGCTCACCGGACCGGAAAAATTGGAGCGGCTGCGGCAGCGTTTTCCCATCGGGAATCCCAGGGTGGCTTCAAGAAAAAGTCCCTGGAATCGTCGGACTCTGGGCGCCGGATGTCTCCTATTTCGATGGCGAATATCACGTCTACTACGCTGGATCGACTCTAGGCTCCCAACGGTCGGTCATCGGCTTGGTTACGAATACCACCCTCGATTCCAGCGATCCGGCCTACCAATGGGTCGATCGCGGCGAAGTGCTCGAATCCAAACCCGGCGACGACTTCAATGCCATCGACCCCAATATCTTCGTAGATGCGCAGGCGAATGTGTGGCTGAGCTATGGAAGCTACTGGACGGGGATCAAGCAGATCCAGCTTGATTCTTCGAGCGGATTGCCATCGCAAACCAATACATCCCGCTACGATCTGGCGACGCGTCCCGGGGTTCCCCACGACCCGATCGAGGGAGCCTCGCTAGTCCAGCATGGAAATTACTACTACCTCTTCGTTTCTGTCGATTACTGCTGCAAGACCAGCCTCTCCGAAGACGATTACAAGCAGGCGGTAGGGCGATCGACCAGCCCTCACGGCCCATTCGTGGATGAGGACGGCACGCCGATGATGGAGGGCGGAGGAACAGTACTGCTCGAAACCGAGGGAAATTGGATCGCTCCCGGAGGCGGCACCGCGTACAACGACCAGCAGAGTGGCGACAGCTTTCTGATCTTCCACGCCCACAACCTGCAGAAAAACGGCACGCCGTACGAGTGGATCAAGAGCTTGAACTGGGTGAACGACTGGCCGGCGATCGGGGAATAGATCGAGCGCAGGAGCGCTCGGACCAGAGCAGCCGCCGGCAGGGAACTCCTCAATTGGCTGTCGGCTGCTCGCTGATTTGATCGATCACCAGGACCCGGCCCGGCCGCTTTTCTTTTTCAAGCTTCAGGCCCAACTGCTCTCGCAGCGCGTCGAAAACCGTGATCGCCCCATTTGGTTCCGATGGCTGGGACGAGGAGTTGCCGCTAGGTTGAGCGCCGGGCAGAAAATGATCGACGCCGCTGAAGCTAAGCGTGAAGTTGTAGGGGCCTTTCAACCCGGTATCGTCCGTGACTGTTCGATAGATATATCCGCCGGCGAAGGACTGGAGCTGCACTCCGAGCTCCGCCATGGTCATGTTTTGGCAGGTAACCAGACGATTGCGACTGGGATCCGTGCGCCGCGGGTCTTTGCCGTCCGGCCCAGGGCCCTCATCGCATCGCGTCCGGCCCTTCGGGTCTCCTTTGGTCAGTCTGGGGTTGGCCGCCACCAGACGATATCCGGTGATGGTGCGATCCTCCCAGTGGTCCTTCATCTGGAAGCGATCTTCAATCAGCCCGCGGAGCAGGTGTTGCCATTGGTGTTCCAGCAACTGCGGTCTTCCGGAAGCCGGGCCTTCCGTGTCGCCGGCCGCAAGTTCGGCTGAAATGTCGAAGCGGTCCTGGTCCAGCCATTTCGGCGCGCCCACGAGCGCCTCCTCATCGAAGGGATCGAGATACCAGGCATCAAGAATCAGCGCCTTGAGCGTCGCGCCCCCGATGTTCACCCGGTCCCCGCCGAATCCGCGTTGCCGTTTCTCGCCCTCCTTGTAGGGCTTGATCACCGCTACTTCAAACTGAGGCGGGGGCAGCGGAGGCATGACCTTTGCCAGATCGGGCGCGTTGGGCGTGGGCGTTTCATTCACCCGGTCCACCACAAGCGCCGGCTGCTGAATGCTCTCGAGAGACAGCTTCAGTTGCAGTTGCTTGTTCACGGCGTCGATCAGGGTTACGCCGTCGGGTCCGGCTCGCTCGAGCTGCAAAGGCGGAGTCCATTCGAGATCGAAGTCGTACTCTCCCTTGAGCCCGGTGGAGTCAACGACCGGCTTGGTGATGTAGCCGAGATAACCGGTTCCCCACGCGTGCAGATTCCGGGCGAGCTCCGCCATCGTTTCGTTGTGGCAGGTGATCCGGATCCGGGGAACGGCGTCGGGGACGGCCGGGGCAGGCTGCGCCTCGCACCGCGGATCCCCCGTGGCTTGCGCTTCCTTCAACTTGCCCTTTCCTTGGGGCGCGGCCAGCACGTAGACCGTTGTGGGCACGCTGGCCGTATGGACCACCAGGCCGAATCTGTGCGCCAGCAACGACTGAAGCATCCGCCTGATTTCCGGCCTGGACGTGGTAGGCGGCGCTTTGCCCACGATGTCGAAGCGATCCCAATCCAGCCAGCTTGGGCCGCCCTGCACATTCGCCGGGTCAACGTCATACGCGTCGGCAATGATCTGACTCATCGTGGTCTGGTAAAGAAGGAAGCGGTCGCCCGAGAGGTTGCCGCCTTCGACAATCGGATACCTCTCAAAGGGACTCACATGAACGTCAGCCGCCTCGAAGGTTGCCGCGGCAGGCGTGGATGCGGGCCCGGCCCCGGATTGCGCGAGAATGCACCCGGACCACAGAAGGCAGAGGGTGCCGGTCACACACCTGCGAATCGTCAATTTGCTCCTCGCCGCGCCAACCCGCAACGGCCATTCTGCGCAGCCAGTCTATTCGGCGCGGAGCTTGACCATCAATCGAAATCGCCTGCTCGTTTTCCTTGGCGCAGCCCCCGGGGAATTCCGCATCGTATGCGCAGGAGACTCGGGTCGAATGGCCAAAAAGGAAACAGCGGAGATCCTGTCGATCGATGGGCATGAAGTTCATGTCACCCATCCCGGCAAGCTCTATTTCTCCAAGCAGATCACCCTCACCAAACTCGATCTCGTTCGCTATTATCTGTCGATCGCTCCGGGTGCGCTTGCCGGGATTCGCGATCGCCCCCTTGTGCTCAAGCGCTTTGTGAATGGCGCAGAGGAGCCGGCCTTCTATCAAAAGCGTGCTCCCGGGGATCATCCCTCCTGGCTGCGGACCGTCACATTTTCCTTTCCTTCAGGCCGAACCGCCGAAGAGCTTGTGGTCGAAAACGTTGCCGGACTCGTTTGGGTGGTCAATCTTGGCTGCATCGAGCTGCACCCGCACGCGATCCGGTCTACCGATCTCGATCACCCCGATGAATTGAGAATCGATCTCGATCCCGGGCCGGGAGTGCCCTGGGAAGACGTCCGCAAGGTGGCTCTTGAAGTCCATGCCTTTCTTGAGGAATTCGGCCTCCGGGGCTGGCCCAAGACGAGCGGCTCGCGAGGCATGCACATCGATGTCCGGATCGAACCGCGCTGGACATTCGAGCAGGTCCGCCGCGCCGCCCTTGCCTTGTCGCGGGAGATAGAGCGCCGCGCGCCTGCATTGGCCACTTCAAAATGGTGGAAGGAAGAACGGCACGGTGTCTTCCTCGATTACAACCAGAACGCGAAGGACCGCACCACGGCGTCGGCGTATTCCGTGCGCCCGGTGCCGGATGCTCGGGTCTCGACGCCGCTCTTGTGGGCAGAGGTGGGCGAGTGCGATCCCGGCGACTTCACCGTGTTGACCGTGCCCAGCCGGTTTGCCGCGATCGGCGATCCGCATGCCGGAATGGATTCCCATGCCGGCTCTCTCGAAAAGCTGCTCGATCTCGCCGCCAAGGACGACGCCGCGGGGCTTGGCGATGCGCCGTGGCCGCCTCACTTCCGCAAAGCGGAAGGAGAAGCAGCTCGCGTCGCTCCTTCCCGCGCAAAGAAATCACGCACCAGGATGCCGCTCGTAGTCGTCGCGAATTCTCCGGACAAAGAGGCCGCGCTCGCAGGCCTGGGCCGGTGGCAGGCCAGACACAAAAGCGCGGCCAGATACCTCGAGCCCGACGATGTGCTTGTCGACTCCATGCGGGGCAGGTCGTCCACCTGGACAAGAGTTCGGGTCAATCTTCGGCACGTGCCGGAGGAGATCCGGCCGCTTCAGGAGATACCCGATCCGGATGACGATCCGGCCCGGAGCGCGGGTAAATCTCGACGGCAAGCGGAGAAGTGAGAGCTCACCGGTCCTGGGCGAAGATGGCCTTCAGTTCTTCCGGCGGCGCCACTTCCAACTGTTCATAGGTGCAATCCGCCGGTTTCTTATCCCCGCGCCAGCGGCGAAACTGCGCCATGTGGCGAAAGCGGCCGTTTTGCATGTGCTCGTAGGCGACTTCCGCCACAAGCTCTAGCCGCAAAGGCTCCCAGGAAAGATCTTTGCCTTGGCTCCAGCGGCTTTGCGCGCCGGGCCTCCGCTGGGAGCCCGTCTCGTCGAATTGCCCCTTCCAGGGATGATCGGCGAGCGCATCCTCGCGATAGGGCTTTAAAAACTCGACCAGCTCATATCGCTTTTCGAGGGGAAAGCTGCCGCAGACGCCCACGTGCTGCAAGATTCCTGAATCGTTATAAAGGCCCAGCAGAAGAGAGCCGATCGCCGGCCGGTCGCCTTTCCGGTACCAGCGAAAACCAGCCACGGAGCAGTCGCAATCGCGCTCGTGTTTCACCTTGAACATCGTTCGCTTGTCGGATTCATAGGGGTTGTCTTTTGCCTTCGCCATCACGCCGTCCAAGCCTGCTCCCTCGAAGCGCCGGAACCAGTCTTGCGCCAGATGCAGATCCTCTGTCGCAGGGGTGATGTGGATCGGCAGCCTTGCTCCGCTCAGAATCGATTCCAGCTTCTTGCGCCGCTCGGCGAATCCGATGGTTCGCCAATCGTGGCTGTCTTCGGCCAGCAGATCGAAAAATACGATCGAGGCCGGGGTCTGCCGGCTCAGCAGCTTCACCCTCGACGCAGCCGGATGAATGCGCAGTTGGAGAGCATCGAAGTCCAGCGCGCCATTCCTCGAGATCACAATCTCGCCGTCGGCAACGCACTTTTTGGGGAGCTGCTGGAGCAGTGGATCGATCAATTCCGGAAAGTAGCGGTTTAAGGATTTTTCATCCCGGCTTTGGAGCAAAAGCTCGTTTCCGTCGCGAAAGACAAGGGCGCGGAATCCATCCCATTTCGGTTCATAGATCCATTCGGCGCCGCGGGGCAGCGTGTCGACACGCTTGGCGAGCATGGGCAGAATGGGAGGCTCGACCGGCAGCTTCATCCCGTAGCCCTCACTTCGGCTTTTGCTTTTCTTTCTGTCATTCCCGCAGGGAATCTGCTGTTGGTCCTTGTCTCCGATTCGATAGTTTCCTCCGCATCGTCCATGCAGGGTTGGATGCTCGAAGAGCCGCTCTGTCTCGCGCTCCGCATCCTGCCTGAGCTCGAAATTGCAACGGTCTTTGCCCCCCGTCTGACGGGTAGGGTTCCGCAGGAGTAAAGTTTCAGCGAGCTCCGTGAGGTTTCGTGAAAAGACGCAGGTTCTTGACCGCATCGCTTTCCGCCTCCGCCCTTGCTTTGGTCAATCGCTCCAGGGCATGGCCCTTCTCCGGTTTCGCGCAGCCGCCGGCGTCCTCTTCCAACACCCGCGCGAAGCATTCCGCCCCGCCTGCCCGCGATTATCGCTTCAACCGGGCCATCTCCCGCGAAGTGTTGGATAACTATCTCTCCCGCGCGATCACGATGCAGAGCCTTTTTGCCGGCCCCGGCAACTTGCATGACGACCTGCAAATGCTGACCGGCATAGGCGCAAAGTACATTGGCCGCAGCCTCTGCCTCTGGGGCGGCGAGGCCGATCTGTTGAGCAATCTCGACCAGGCCCGTCACCAGGTTCCGGCCGCGGCCAGGGCCGATCCGGAAATGGTTCTCGAAGCGTGCATCTTCGAGATCGTCACCACGCAGGTGGAACAAGTCGCAGTACCCGGCTGGGCCTTTCGCGCCCTCGGCCAGCCTGTAGAAAAGAGAAACTTCCGCTACGCCGACATGCTTTACTCCGACGGCCGCCGTGTCGACCAGTGGAAGCCGGGCGCATCCGTGCCGGACGTGAGCAGGCCGGAGACCAAGCTTTATTTCTACTTTCTGGCAAAGTCGTTCATCGACACCGGCTTCGAGGCAATCCATTTTGGACAAGTCGAGCTCATGAACGGCAACGATCCCGATTTGACCCACTGGTCCCAGGTCTTCACTCTCTGCCGCGCCTATGCGGCCAAGCACGCCCGCAGACATATGTTGATCTGCAATGCCCACGTCCCTCACTTTGGGCTCGTCAAGGATGGACATCTGCTGCTGGATTTCCATGCCAGGCCGTTGCGGATTCTGGAAGTTCCCGGCAAGCCGGAAGAGGCGATCCTTCAAGTAGGGTTTTCCAACAGCATTTACTTGCGGAGCAAAGGCGGCATCAGCCCTAGCGGCTGGGCCTGCGATCACCTGCCCTACCTGGTGGAGTTCGACAACTACGGCGTCAGCAGGCAGCCCGGACATGCGAAGGCCGAAGGAGGCAAGTTCAATTGGATCTGGGGCTATGACGAGATCACGTGGTTTGCGGCACAGAGCAAGCAATATCGCGCCGGCTGGCTCCGCTATGCCTGGAATTGGGTGCGGACAACCGACCCCAATGGCTACGTCGAGATGCCCGGCCGCCGCGAGACCACCTACGGACATTCCGGAACAGCGGCCGGTGGCTCCGGCAAAACCTGGTACCACGCCAACAACCCTAGCCCCGCCGTCCCCGACGGAACCGGGGATGAAGAGGTCATCCATGCCATCTGGGCAGGCGACTCGTCGGCCTAGCCTTAGCCTAGCCGCAGCCTAGCCGCAATTTCTCACAACGAGTACTACCAGAACCCTGTCATCCCGAGCGCAGCATGACGATTTTTGTCATGCGGAGTCGAGGGATCTGCTGTTTGTTTCCCCGGCCGTCATCCTGTCCTATATCGCCAGGCCTCGCGGGTGGCCCATTCAAGCCCGGGTTTGGCTTGATTGGGGCATTTGCATTTGCTTTTCTTTTTGTCATTTCCGCAGGAGCATTTTTCCTGATGGTGCTGGAGAAAAGAACAGAGCCGAACGCGGCCATTCTATCGGAGAATGGCCGCACAACTGCGGCAAACGCGGCTTGACCGCGGGGGAGGAGCCGGAGTTGTGGCAAAAGAGGAGAAAGCCGGTAGGGAAGAGGACGTCATTCTGAGCGTCGCGAAGCAGAGCGAAGAATCCCTGTATTTGTCCTTCATTGCAGTGAGCGTCCCCAGGAGGTTGGTGATCTTTGCGCCTACGGCAGCTTTCCTGTAGGAGTGTCGCCGCACAACTGCGGCAAACCAGTGATCAACTCCGGCAGCGCTCTCAGCGGAGCTCACCAGCTCACAGGAAAGGTGAAAATGCCTTGCACTACCTTCGAATCTCGTTCCCCGGTCCTTGATATACTTCTCACCGACCCGCGGAACCAATCGATGGAAGCCATGAGCTTCTAAGGAGAACCACCAGCAATGTCCCTACTCAGAATCAACGACGAAGCTCCCAATTTCACCGCCGAAACGACCCAAGGCCCTATTGATTTCCATAAGTGGATCGGCGATTCCTGGGCTGTCCTCTTCTCTCACCCCAAGGACTTCACCCCCGTCTGCACCACCGAGCTCGGCGCCATGGCCGGCCTCGAAGGCGAGTTCGCCAAGCGCGGAGCCAAGATCATCGGCCTCTCCGTCGATCCGGTCGCGGATCATGCCAAGTGGGCAGTCGACATCCAGGATGTCACCGGCAATGCCGTCAACTACCCGATGATCGGCGACACCGACCTCAAGGTTGCCAAGCTCTACAACATGCTCCCCGCGGAAGAGACCGGCACCTGCGAAGGCCGCACCCCGGCCACCAACGCTGCCGTCCGCACCGTCTTCGTCATTGGCCCAGACAAGAAGATCAAGCTGCAGCTCAGCTACCCCATGACCACCGGCCGCAACTTCGACGAGATTCTCCGCGTCCTCGATTCCATGCAGCTCACCGCCAAACATAAGGTTGCAACCCCGGCGAACTGGAAGCAGGGCGACGACGTCATCCTTACCGGAGCCGTCTCCAAAGAAGAAGCCGATAAAGATTTCCCCGGCTACAAAACCATCAAGCCTTACCTCCGCACCGCCAAACAACCTAAGTAAACATTCGTCACAAAGAGAACGCCGGTCCGCTTGGGTATGCGGACCGGCGTTTTT
>DATAWF010000006.1:0-4139 GCA_036267335.1 Acidobacteriaceae bacterium | reverse complement strand
GGCCGTAACCGAGCTGTGCCAGACCACGGCCTCCTCCACAGGTTCGAAGTACACCTGGAAGAGCCGCTCCGCGGTTTCAAGAATCCCCTTCGCAACCTTTTCGTAGGGGAAGTAAGGCCTCACCGATTGAGAGTCGAAATCAAAGGCTGCGCGGCGGTATTGCTCGTACCAATACCCCCGGTCGCTGCCCCGGATCACTTCGAGATCGGGTTGCCGTTCCTTGGCAAAGGAGAGGATCTGTTCGTACTCCTTCACCGCCCCGCTGCGCGAGGCCTCTTCCAACTGCCCGATGAATGCTTGCATGTTGGCCGCGGAGCCCATCAGTTGGTTGGCGGTCGCAAGATCGGCCCACGACGAGAAGCCGAGGATCGAGGCAATTTCCTGCCGCACAGCGAGCAGATTGAGCAGAACCTGGCGGTTCTCGGGATACGCTCGGCTGTTGTAAGCCCGGAACATGCGCAGCCGAAGGTCGCCGCTTTTCGCGAACGTCATCACCGGCTGCATGTCCGGATAGTCGGTGGTCAGCGTGATGCGGCCCTCGCTATCGGCGGCGTGGGCCTCGATGTAATCGCGTGGAAGCCCCTCAAGCTCTGCGGCATCCTCGACTACCACTTGGTTCACGTTCTCCTGAACGTGTTTCGAGAAGGTAAGCACAAGCTCGGTCGCTTTGTCGGAAAGCTCCCGGATGCGGGCTCGGGTCGCGTCATCCTTGTCAACGCCGGCGAGCCGGTAATTGAGGATAGTTTGCGAGATGTAATGTGCGGTGCCGGGGTCGGTGGTGGCGGGGTCCAACGACGCCTCCATCGCTTCGAGTGCCCGGAAAACCTCTTGATTGAGCGAGAGCGCCGTTCCCGCCTCGGCTACCTTGCGAGTCAGGTCCCGCGCCTTGTCTCGAATGGCTTTGTCGGGATAGACGCTGTCGAGAAGAGACATCTGGGCGCCCGTCAGGCCCAGCGTGGCAATGGCTTCGTCATAGGGGCGCAGGGTGTTTTCGAGGGTCCTTGGCCCCTCCCCGGCGCCGGAAATCAGCCGGTCGATCTGCTGCCGCTGCCAGTCGAGCTTCGCTTCCACCCAGGCCTCGAGGGCCGAGGGCTCCAAAGCGGACACCCGGAGACCGGATGAATGGATCGCTGGAACCTCCGCCTGCCTCGTCGCCCGAGGCTCCACAATCCACGGGTGCAAAGGGGAAAGCTGTTGATTTTTAGCGCCTTGGCCCCCGGACTGGGACTCCCGTGCCTCTGCCGTCGTCGATCCGCTCACGTATTTGGCTCCTTTTCAGATCCCAGCTTACCCCAGCCATGGAGAGGGCAACGCAGCGAACGCGGAGTGGTGGTAAGGTATTGGAGGAAAATTAGAGAGCGGTCTTTTGTTGCATACTGAAGCCGCCGCCTTTAAGATTCGGCAATTGTAAGGTATGCACTCTGCCGCCACAGCGTTGTCTCCACAGTACTTGCGCTCCCGTATGGGAAAGCTGTGCATTGCTATCGTCGGTTCGACTCCGGCCGAGATGGTGGAGCGGGCTACCGAGGCGTTGCGCGAAGGCTCATTCCTTGAGTTCCGCCTGGATTATCTCGCGAAGCCTTTGACCGCATTGCCCCGGTTGAAGCAGTTCCTTGCGGAAAACGGCCACGTCACGGCGATCGCCACCTGCCGCCGCGAATCCGCGGGTGGCAAGTTCAAAGGCGCCATCGCGGCGGAGCTGGATGTGTTGCAGAAAGCAGCATCCTCCGGCTTCCACCTTGTGGATTTGGAGCTTCAGACCGCCGAGGCGATCAAGGATTCCGAGCTCGATAAGCTGCGGGCGCGCGGCGCGGCGCTCATTATTTCCTACCACGACTTTCAGACGACCAAAGACCTCGATGGAATCTTCGAGCGCATCCGGCCCTATGAGCCGGAGTTCATCAAGATTGTTTCTACCGCAAAATCGCTCTCCGACAACGTCGCGATGATGCATTTCCTCGAGCGCGCGCGCGATCTTTCCAACCTGGTCGGGATCTGCATGGGCGATCAGGGGTTGATCAGCCGCGTGCTTGGCATCCGCGCCGGCAGCGTCTTCACCTTTGCTGCTGCCAGCGTGGGCGAAGAGACAGGGCCCGGACAGATTGCCGCGCGAACCCTGATCGAGACTTACCGGATCGAGCAGATCGATGCCGCGACTCGTGTCTATGGCGTCTGCGGCAATCCGGTGAAGCACTCTCTTTCCCCAGTCATGATGAATACGGCCTTCCGTCGTGAGACGGTGAATGCCGTCTACCTGGCGCTGCAGACGAGCAGGCTTTCCGATCTTCTGACTCTGGTGCGGGAGGTGCCCCTGCATGGCTTGAGCGTCACCATGCCGCTCAAGCAGGAGATCATGAAGCACCTCGAAAATACCGATCCCATCTCTGCCGAGGTGGGCGCCTGCAACACCGTTGTGCGCTCCCAAGACGGAAAGCTCTACGGCTTCAACACCGATGTCGGTGCGATCGTGCGCCCACTGGAGCGGCGACTCTCGCTCAAAGGAGCCAGGATCTTGGTTCTGGGCGCAGGTGGAGTGGCGCGGGCCGCGGTTTTCGGTCTGGTTCGCAAAGATGCTGAGGTCGTCGTGCTCAACCGCACGCCGCAGACGGCGCAAAAACTCGCCCGTCAGGCCAAGGCGAAAACCATCCGGCGCGACCAGCTGGCGAAGACCCACTTCGACGTGATCATCAATGCCACCCCGGTCGGGATGCACGGTGTCAAGCCGGCGCAGATTCTGGAACCCAAAGAAATCAATGCCCGGCTCGTTTTCGATCTGGTCTACAATCCCATCGATACCCCTTTGATCCGCATGGCGCGTGAAAAGGGCGTCCCTGTTGTTACAGGCGTCGAGATGTTCATCCAGCAGGGCGCCAGGCAGTTCGAAATCTGGACCGGAAAACCCGCGCCGGAGGAAGAAATGCTGCGGGTTGTGGTTCATGCGCTGCGCCAGCGCGCCGAAGCAGCAGCCCCATCGCATAAGTAAATTGGTGAAAGTTCTTCTGTCTCCGCTCGTTCGGCGCATCCAACGGGAGTATGACCGTGATGAACCGTAGGCGTTTCCGCACAATCTTGGGAGCGTTGAGCCTCTCTCCCGCAAGCCAAAACTTCACCGGCGGCCCCGCTGCCCCGGAGCCGGAAATCCTGCGCCTTAGCCGCAGTGGCTGGATTCCCAACAACGAGCGTCTGCCGGTTTTGCTTTACCGCGCGGTGATCAACCTCGCATCCGGCGATCCCGCGGGCAGTTTCGAGGAACGATTTCGTCACAATGGCTGGCCGCCGCAGTGGAGAAACGGTGTCTACTCCTTTCATCACTATCACTCCACCGCGCATGAGGTGCTGGGCTTTGCCGCGGGTCAGGCGCGGCTGATGCTGGGGGGAGAAAACGGCATTGAAATCGTTGTCCGTGCCGGCGATGCCGTCGTGCTGCCGGCCGGCGCCGGACATTGCCAATTGTCGGCCACGGAGAACTTTTTGGTGGTTGGTGCGTATCCGCCCGATCAGGTTTGGGACATCTGCCGCGAGGCTCCGACGCCTCTCGCCCTAGAGCGAATGGCGCAGTTGCCTTTCCCGGCATCGGACCCGGTAAGCGGAAGATCGGGCGCATTGCGCCGGCTGTGGCGTCCGGCCGCCGCCGCCTAACGCCGCCGTTGGTAGCGAATAGCGACGCTCTTGCTTTTCTTTCTGTCATTCCCGCAGGGAATCTGCTGTTGGCACGGGTGCCCCATGTTCGTCCGCCGCAGGCGGACGCTACGTGGGCCAAAAAAGCAGTATTCCTAGTATTGGTCTTTCTCTTTCTGAACAAACGACGAAGGGATCCGCTCGCTGACTCGCCCCCTGCTTTTCTTTCTGTCATTCTCAAAGGGAATCTGCTTTCGGGCCCGCGCGCCAACTCACTGACAACTGAGAACTGTGAACTGAGAACTGAGCACTGACAACTTCCCCTGTCATCTCGACCGAAGGCGGCGCGCATGCGCCGCCGTAGTGGAGAGATCTGCTTTTTGGCTGACTCGCTGACTCGCTGACTCGCCAACTCGCTGAACTGAGCACTGAGCACTGACAACTGACCGCTTTCAGTTCCAATAACTGCGATCGAGTGTCCGGTACTGAATCGCTTCGGCGATGTGGCCGACCGAGAGATC
>DATAWF010000005.1:0-4412 GCA_036267335.1 Acidobacteriaceae bacterium | reverse complement strand
ACACCAATCACGAAGGAAACGATTTGCGAGGCAGCTTCCCTTTTCAAGCGGTATATGGCGCGACTGGCCGCTCCATGCTGCTTTTTGCCCTTGAAGGATAGGAGCGCCTCTTTCCTCTCAGCGCGCCAATAGATCGCATTGCGATATAATCTCGTTCATGCCCCCTCGTTCTTCTCAACAGGGATCCAGCAACCCATCGGGCGGTTCTTCAGCGGGGTATCGACCCGATGTGATCGTTCGAGAGCTTGCCCAGTTTCGCTATGCGCTGCGAAAATTTCTCCGCTTCAGCGAAAATGCGGCCCGGCAGTGCGGCGTCACTCCTCAGCAACACCAACTGCTACTCGGTATCGCGGGACATCCCGGCCGGGGATCGGCCACGGTGTCGGAGCTGGCCGAGTTCTTGCAGGAGCGGCACCACTCCGTGGTGGGACTCATCGAACGCGCCGCTCAAAATGGCCTGGTGCAGAGAACCCAGGACACCGAAGATCGCAGGATCGTGATTGTTTCCCTCACCCGTCGCGGCGCATCGCTGCTCGCGCGGCTCTCGCAGCTTCATCATCAGGAGGTCCAACGCGTACGGCTCCTTTTGAGCGCACGCGATGCAGCGATCTCTTCCCCTTAGAAGCCTGCACTCGCTGAGTGGGTGGCCACCGATCTCCGAAGCAGAGCTTTTCCGCGACAAGAAACAATGCAGACGACAGAACCAACCATGCACAAAGTCAATCAAGCCCCGACGGAACCGGGAAAAATCCTCAAGACGAAAGACCGGATCCTGCGGCATCCGTTGCTACGCAAGTATCTGCCTTTGGTGCATGAAGACCTGATCGCGGTCTACTCGCGCGACCTCGGCAAGTGGCTGGTCGTGGCTCCAATCATCGGCCTCACGACTGGCCTTGCGATTACGGGCATCGCCGTGATCATTCTCGAAAAGCTCTGGCCGGCGGTCTTGGCTTATTATCTGCACCACCACTGGGCGATCGTTCCCGGGCTGACTGTGGCCTTCGCCTTAACCGGCCTGATCATGCAGTTTTTCACCTCCGACCCCGACGAGCATTCGACCGAAGAGATCATCCGTTCGTATCACGAGCACGAGGGCGACATCGATATGCGCGCCTTCGTTCCCAAATTGGCCGCGGCGATCACCACGGTCGGCTGTGGCGGAAGCGCGGCGCTCGAAGGACCAAGCATTTATGGAGGCGCCTCCATCGGCTCCTGGCTTTGGGCCAAGCTGCGGCGGCTCGGCCTGGACAGCCGCGATCGGCGGATCATGCTCATCTGCGGCGCGGCCGCAGGCATGTCTGCCGTCTTTCGCGCGCCTCTTACCGGGATCGTATTTGCATTGGAAATGCCATACCGCGACGATCTTGCGCACGAAGCCCTGATTCCCTCTCTGATCGCTTCCGTCGTCTCTTTTGTGACTCTCAGCTCGTTTTTAGGGGCTGCGCCGCTCTTCGATTTCGCGGGCGCCACATCTTTCGCCCGCAAGGATCTTTACTGGAGCGCGCTGCTCGGCCTGCTGGTGGGACTCGCCGCCATGGCCTATGTCGTCACCTTCCGCCGGGCCCGCAGGTTTTATGTGCAATGGCCGGTCCCTCACTGGGTCAAGCTCGCGACCGGCGGGCTGCTCACCGGTCTTTGCGGGATGCTTTTCCTGCACCTTTACCCGGGTTCGCTTGTCCCTATTGGTCCCAACTATGAGGCCGTGGGACAGATCCTGAACAATCACCATGGAACCCCACAGCTTCTCGCCTTCAGTGGCTTCAAGCTGGCGGCCACGATTTTCTCGCTCGCCTCCGGCGGCGTCAGCGCGATGTTCGTACCTCTTTTTCTTACAGGCGGCGCTCTGGGCACGGCCTTCGCTCAATCGATCGCTCACAGCCCGGAGCTTGGGCTGTACGCAGCCGTCGGCATGGCCTCGTTCATCTCGGCCGGGTACAAAACCCCTCTGGCTGCGGTGGTATTTGTTGCCGAAGCAACCGGAGGCCACGCCTTCATCATCCCGGGACTTATCGGCGCCGCTGTGGCCTACGCGATCTCCGGCGACGCTTCGGCCTCCGGCGATCAGCGTCTGCACGAGGAACTCAAGCTGCAGGAGCTAACCAGGATTCCGGTCAGCGAAATTATGCAGCCACAGATGCTCTTTGCCCAGGCTCCGCTCAAGGTGAGCGAATTCGTTGCGATGCTTGGGCCGCACTCCCGCCATGAGGCGTTTCCTGTATTCGATGGAGAAAAACTTCTGGGCACGGTCACGCTTCGGTCCATCGTTCACCTTGCGCGCGATCGATGGATGACCACCACGATCGGGGAGATTGCGGATAGGCAGGTCGTCGCGATCGACGCCGGTTGCGACGTAACGGAGGCTCTGCGCCTTCTTTTGAGCGAGCGCCGGCAGCCGATGCTTTTGGTGGTGTCAACCGGGGAACTTGTATGCGGAATTATTACCGAGACCGATATTTTGCAGGCTCTGAAGATGAATTCCAGCAGGCACGCCGGCGACAGGAATGCAAGATTGAGGTGACGCCCACCGGGGGGCCCCGATGCAAAACTTTCCCGTTTCAGAGATGGCCCGCAAAGATTTCGTGCTGTCATATCCGGGCGAGCCGGTAGACCGCGTCCGCGACATGATGCTCGAGAACACAGAGAATGTTGTGGTGGTGGAAGCGAGCGGCTGACGCAAACCGGTGGGAATCGCTCGTGCGAACGACATTCTGCAGTTGCGGCGCCCGGCTGATGGAAGAGGAGACGCAGGATCGGCTCGCCGAAGGAAAGGTTCTTCCTCCTTCCGGAGACGCCCACGGCTAGCAGCTCTTCCGGGAATGAAAACGGACAGCAACGCCCGCAGCGGGCAGGTTCCTTATAATACCGGTGGCAGTGAGCAAGGCAGGAGCATGCGTCCGACAGTCATTCTTCTTACGTACAACTCCAGCGCCTCTCTGCCAGCCACGCTCTCGAGCGTGGCCGGTCTGACGGATGACATTCACATCGTCGACTCCGGCAGCACCGATGACACCATCGCCATCGCTCGGAGCTTCGACGCAAAGGTTCTCTCCCACCCCTTCGAAAACTATGGCCGGCAGCGCAATTGGGCGATCGACAACGTCGCCGGCCGGTATTCCTGGCAGCTCCATCTCGACGCGGACGAACGCCTGACTCCGGGCCTCCGCGAAGAGATCCTCTCGCTTCCGGAAGATTCTGCGACCGAGGGATTCTTTGTTCCCCGCTATGTCCAGTTCATGGGCCGGCTGCTGCGCCACAATCTTGCTCCAACCTGGCACATGCGCCTGTTTCGTAACGGCCGCGGCCGATGCGAGGAACGGGAATACGATCAGCACTTTCTCTGCCACGGCGCCACCGCCCAGTTGCGGCACGAAATGATCGACGACATGAAGATGCCGCTGACGGAATGGACTGCCCGGCATAACCGGTGGTCGGATGCGGAAGTAAGAGAGTTGCTGGCGCGGCGCAATCCGCACTACGTCGAGCCCAAGCTGGATGGAAATGTGGTCGAGAGGAAGAGGGCGCTGCGGAAGTTTTATGAACGCACTCCGCTCTTTGTGCGGCCGTTCGCGCTTTTCTTCTATCGCTATTTCTCGGGCGGTTTTCTGGATGGCAAAGAGGGCTTTATCTTCTGCGTGTTGCAGACTTTCTGGTTCCGCTTTCTGATTGACGCCAAATTGTACGAGCAGCATCAGGCCACCGCAGCCCTCTCCGCCCCAGAGAAGAGCTAACTTTCGGTACACCGTGCGCGAGAGCAGTGCTGCGCTCTCGAAGAATGAAAAGGCCGTCCCCTAAGGGACGGCCTTTTTTTAACCTCCGGCTTCTGGGCTTACCGCCGGCCGCCACCACCGTGGCCACCGCCGCCACCACCATGGCCACCGCCGCCGCCAAAGTGGCCGCCGCCACCGCCGCCGCCGAAGTGCGCCGCTCCGCCACCAGCGCCGCCTCTGCTAGCGCCACCAGCGAAGCCTCTGCTAGCGCCGCCAGCGAAGCCTCTGTTGGCGCCCCCGGCGAAGGATCGGGCAGCCGTTCCGCCCGCGTAGCCGCGAGCGCCTACAGCCGGACCACGCGCGTAGCCAACTCCACCGCGATAGCCGACTCCGCCACGATAGCCGACTCCACCGCGATAGCCGCCGCGATAGCCGTAGCCGCCACGACCCCAATAGCCGTGATACCACGGCCCGGCGCCGATGAAGACACCGCCTAGGAACCAGCTAGGCCCGTAATATCCATATGGGGCGCACGCATAAGGGTAGTAGGAATAGTAGCCCCAATCGCACACAGGAGCGGGGCCACCGTAGCCGTAATCGTAATACCCCGGATAATCTCCCACCCCGACCCCGACCCCGACCCCAACCTGCGCATCGGCATACGTGATTGACATGGGAACCGCCAGCGCAACCAGCAAAGCAAGA
>DATAWF010000004.1:0-14196 GCA_036267335.1 Acidobacteriaceae bacterium | reverse complement strand
GCATCCGGAAAATCTCCGACTGAGTCCGGTCTTGTCTACCACTGGACGATCGAGAATTGCCCGCTGCAACACGGAGACAAATTCGCCCATCGTGGCATTGCGGGCAGGCAGCACGATGTTTCCCGGGTGAACTACGCTGATCAGCGCCGGCGGCTGGTCGGCCAGCGCCGTGCTTGGGGTGAGCTTCGCGCCGCCGGAGGCAGTTTTCAGTTCATAAATGGAGAACTCTTTCTGCTCGCGGTGGAACACGAGGTGAAAGCGGTCGCTGAGCAGGCGGCGAAGCATCGCCATCTGCGCGTCGCGGCTGGGGCTGACCTCGCCCGGTGCAATGGCGGTGATGTCGTAGTGATCGGAACCGGCCCACGCCGGGCCGCCGGAGATGGTTCGAGGATTGAGATCGTAAGCCGCCGCAACCAACAGCGTGAGGGTATAGTCCTTCACAACGAAGCGATGCGGACCTTGCATGACGATGAAGCGCGGAGCCTTGTCTCCCGGCTCGACCTGTTGGATCTCGGCAACGTCGAACGTCTGCGGCTGTTCGCCGGGAACAGGAGGCGCAGATTCCGCGAAGGCTCCGGAAACGGCGAGGATTAGAACGGCCAGCGCAATCGATCGGATCACGCGGCCGTTACCGGCAATCAAACGGATGCTCATTGGAGCCTCCCGGGAGACGCTCTACGGATTGCCTGTGATGCCTGTGATGCCTGTGATGTTAGAGCGGATCTCCCATTACTATGCACCACCGAGGCTCTGAGAAGTGCGGCTTTTCTTGAAGGAAAAGCCGCGTAGGATGCCGTGCCTTCGGGGTATAGCGATAGGAGATCCGCTCTAACTCATTTCGGAGGCTGCGCGTTCCAAATCGGACTGTTCTCGCGGAATCCGGAGCATCCTTTCCGCACATCATTTCCGCACCAGGCTGACGAAAAGTTGATGCACGCGGCGGTCTCGAGAAAGCTCGGGATGAAAGGTCGCGGCCATGCGGGTGCCTTGCCGCACCAGGACAGGGAATCCGTCGCGCTGGGCCAAAACCTCGACTCCCTCTCCGGCCCGGGTGATGCGCGGCGCGCGAATATAAACCATTTCGAGCGGCGGGCCGCCGAGCTTCGTCTCCGCATCGAGAACCGCGCTGTCGATCTGGCGCCCGTACGCATTGCGCTCGACATCGATGTCCAGCGCGTCCAGGCTCCGCTGCGGAGGACTGGTGACGTTGTGTGCCAGCAGAATGCATCCGGCGCAGGTTCCGAAGACCGGCTTGGTCTGAACGAATGCGGCCAGCGATTCCAGAAATCCATCGCGCTCTAGAAATTTGAGAACGGTTGTTGATTCGCCGCCGGGCAGAACCAGCCCATCGAGCGCCGCGGAGCCGGAGAGGGTCAGCTCTTCCGGTTTGCGCACCAGCACGGGCTCGGCGCCGCACTCGCGGAGCGCCTCGGCGTGGGCGGCAAAATCGCCCTGGATGGCGAGCACGCCGATCCGGGGCTTGGGAGACGAAGTCATTTGGGCAGAAGGGAAGTCGGACAAGGGTTCAACCTGTGATTCAGTCGTTAGTGACGAGTAGTCAGTTCTCAGCGGTCTCTCCGGAAACATTGTGGTCTCCGGCACCGAGGCTGCAAAATCAAAGCGCCGCGGCTACCCTTGCGGGGAACGAAACCTTCCTTCATCGCCACAGCCGCTTGGCAATAGTCCGAGTTGGCTCGCTGTTGCCCACAACAACGCCATGCCAAGCATGATGATGATTCTTACAAGTGGGGAGAGCGCATTGAAGCGCTTTGCCGCGGAACGGATGGCTTCTATAGCTTGAAGGAAAATCCAAGAAAGCCTCCGGCTCTCCGGCCTCGCGGAGGATCTACCAGCCACGCGTCTGCAGCAACTGGTTTTCTTCAAGCGCGGCGATCGCCAGACCCTTCATTGCGCCTGTCATCCGCTCGCTCACCTCGGCCAGCACTTTGGGATCGCGGTAGTGGGTGGTCGCGATCACGATGGCGTTTGCCCGCGACTCAGCCTCTTCGCGCTCCTTCCGGTTGCGCGGCGCGCCGGTCTTCGCATCGAGCTCCACATCGAGCGGAGTGGCGCCTTCCTTCATAAAGATTCCCGAGCCGACGAAGATCGCCTCCGCTCCAAGCTGCATCATCAGCGAAGCGTCGGCGGGCGTGGCGATGCCGCCGGCGGAGAAGTTCGGAACCGGCAGCTTGCCGGTCCGCGCTACCATGCGCACCAGCTCGTAGGGGGCGCGATGTTCCTTGGCCGCGGCGTAGAGCTCTTCTTCGCCCAGCACGGTGAGAGCCTTCATCTCTTTGACGATCTGGCGCATGTGCTTGACCGCGTGCACCACATCGCCCGTTCCCGCCTCGCCCTTGGTGCGAATCATCGCCGCGCCTTCGGCAATGCGCCGCAGGGCCTCGCCCAGGTCGCGCGCGCCGCAGACAAAGGGGGTTTTGAAGGCATGTTTGTCGATGTGGTGAGCCTCATCGGCCGGAGTCAGCACCTCGCTCTCGTCGATGAAGTCCACTCCGAGCTGCTGGAGGATCTGCGCTTCGGCGAAGTGCCCGATACGGGCCTTGGCCATTACCGGAATGGAGACCGTGGCGGAAATCTCGCGGATGAGTGCGGGATTGGCCATCCGCGCCACCCCACCCTCAGCCCGGATCATTGCCGGAACCCGCTCCAGAGCCATGACGGCCGCAGCGCCTGCCCGCTCGGCAATCACCGCCTGCTGCGTCGTCATCACGTCCATGATGACCCCGCCCTTGAGCATCTCGGCCAAGCCCGTCTTGAGCCGTAAACCCGTGGCGCCTGAGTAGCTTCCGTTCGTCTCTGCCATCTCTCTGCCTCCTCTGCGCGCCTGTAGTGGCATTTCCGCTTTTACGATGAACTGGTGAGACTAACGAAGAGCGGCCGTTCGCTGGAACGGCCGTGTTCAGAACAGCTTTTTGGTCTACACCGAAAGCGAAAATGCTGTAGCGGCCCGAATGTACCCGAATGTAAAGGTGCGGCGACGGCAATCACCGCACCTTTACAGAGTATCAGGACCACGACTTTGCGCGGACCGGCGCGGCCCATTCACGGCGGTATACTCAAGAGCGTGTTTCATGGATGGCTCCTAAGCTTTGGAATACCTCGCGAGAGCTTTGGGATACCTCACGAGCCCGGCCTTGGCGGCGGGTCTCGTCCGTGGTCACAACGGTTACACGTTATGGATGAGACACACTCAAGGCTGCTATGACCATCGGTGAACTGGAATCCGAAGAGAGACTTCCGCGCGGCGCGGGTGTAGGCCCGCGTGCCGCCGCGCAGCCGGCGGAAGGGGAGATCCCCGCCGCGAAACGCTTCTATCTCGAGACCTTCGGATGCCAGATGAACGCGCACGACTCCGAAAAAGTGATCGGCACGCTCGAGCAGCAGGGCTATCTCCAAGTGCAGTCGGAGCTGGATGCGGACCTGATCCTCTACAACACCTGCTCCATCCGCGATAAAGCGGAGCAGAAGGTCTTCAACCGCCTGAACGACTACAAGAAGTACTACGCCGCGGGCAAGCGCTTTGCGGTGCTCGGCTGTGTGGCTCAGCAGGAGGGCGAGCGCATCTTCGAGCGCGCTCCGTATGTCTCGATCGTTTCCGGCTCCGCCTCCTACCGCAAGCTGCCGGAGATGTTGCGGCGGCTGGAGCAGGGAGAGCGGCGCATCACGGGACTCGACGACCGGCGCACGGAGGAGACCTTCGAAACCGAGTTCACGCGGCGCTCCAATCCCCACCGCGGATACATCACCATCATCGAAGGCTGTGACAAGTTCTGCGCCTATTGCGTGGTGCCGTACACCCGCGGCAAGGAGCGCAGCCGTACCGGAACCTCGGTGCTGGCTGAGGCCCGCCGCATGGCCGAGAGTGGCTACACCGAAGTGCAGTTGCTGGGGCAGAACGTCAACTCCTACCGCGATCCGGAAGGGAAGCTGAGCTTCGCGGAGCTGCTGGCCGCCCTCGGCCAACTTGCCGGCATCCGCCGCGTGCGCTTTACCACCTCGCATCCCCGCGACTTCACCCGCGATATCGTCGCGGCGATCGACGCCGTGCCGGCGCTTTGCGATCACGTGCACCTGCCCGTACAAAGCGGCTCTTCCCGCGTGCTGCATGCGATGCAGCGCGAGTACACCGCGGAACAGTATCTGGAGCGGATTGCCTGGATCAAAGCCGCGCGCCGCACCATCAGCATCACCACCGACATCATCGCCGGCTTTCCGGGGGAAACCGAAGCCGAGTTTGCCGATACCCTGAAGCTGCTCGAGCAGGTGGAATACGATGCAGTCTTTGCGTTCAAATATTCGCCCCGCCCCAACACGCCCGCGCAGACGATGGCCGACAGCATCGACGAATCGGAAAAAAGCCGCCGGCTGCAGCTGCTTCTGGATCGGCAGAGGGAGATACAAAGGGCCAATTATTCGAACCATATAGGGGAAGTATTGGAAGTCGCAGTTGAGGGTTTCAATGCTCCGCGGGGGCAAGTGATCGGCCGCAGCTCCCAAAACAAGACGGTCAACTTCACCACCTCCCAAGCGATTCTTCCCGCGCCGGGCAGCTATCTTCCGGTCAGGATCACTCATACTTTTCCTAACAGCTTGGCAGGAGAGGCTGTCCAATAATGGGGGCGCCAAGGATGGAAGCCGAAACGAAAGCTCGGGGCACGGGGAAGGATGTTGAGATGAAAATCCGCGGCCTCGTGATGGACCCCTCCAACAATTCGCCCATCGTGATCCTCAAAGACGTTCAAGGCGAGACCGTGCTGCCAATCTGGGTCGGCCTCTACGAGGCGAACGCGATCGCTCTCGAAATCGAAAAGGCTTCGCCGCCGCGGCCGATGACCCACGATCTCCTCAAAAACCTCATCCATGGATTGAATGGTGTGGTGCAAAAGGTTGTTGTAACAGAGCTTAGGAATGATACGTTCTATGCCGTCATCTGGATGGAACAGGATGGGGAAGCGATCAGCCTCGATGCCCGTCCCTCCGATGCTCTGGCCTTAGCTCTGCGTTCGGACTGTCCCATCTATGTCAGCGAAGAGGTTCTCAAGATCGCGAAGCTGGCGCCCAGCGTTGTCGAGGCCAATCCCGACGACCTGCGGCGGTGGCTTGAGGGCCTGAACGACGACGACCTGGGCCGCTACAAGATGTAGCTCCGCTTGCAGCACCTGCTTCGCTTTTTCCGAGGGAAACTCTTAGGGTTAACAGGCCCTAGTTCGCCGAAGGTTTCTCCACATGGTCGATGACGATGGTTTCCACCGGACCTTTTCCCGGTTCCAGCCGCAGTCCAAGCTGTTCGCGGATCGCGGTAAAAATCGAGGGTCCTGCCTCCGGGGGCGGAGGCGCGTCAGGATTGGCCGGATTCTCAATCGAATAGTCGAGCTTGAAATCGAAGCTCCCTTGAATCCCTGTGTGGTCCAGAACCGGGCGGCCTTCCATTTCCTGCAGTCTGTCCGCCAAGAGACCCATCGACGCATTCTGGCCTTGAAGGGTGTAGCTCACCCCCACCTGGTCCGTTGGGGTGTTTCTATCCTGAAAGATTTTGGGCGGATCGGTAGAATTCGCCGCGGCCGGCGTCAGCTTGGGGCTCTTGTCTATCACCAGAAAATAGACGGGGCCGTCTCTGTTTTCCCGATGGATTTTCAACTGAAAACGGTCGGCCAGAAGAGTTCCGAGCATTTCCATCATCTGGCTCCGCGTGGGATTGCCTTGGGCCTCGGCTTGAATGTCGAACCTGTCGGAGTTGAGCCAAGCCGGGCCGCCGACGATCTGGTAGTTTTTGACGCCGTAGGCTTGCTGCATGACGAATTCGAGAGTCATGTTCGTCACTCGAAGCCGGCCCCCAGGGTCTACTCGAAAGTCGATGGGCTCCCTGACACCCGGGGAAACCGGCTTGACCGATACAACGTCAAACGATGGCGGCTGGTTCTCCGCAAGGCTTGCGGGGCACAAAACAGCCGATCCGACAGCACACAGAATTGCTGCAAGCAGAAACCGGTGATTCCGCAGAAACCTGGATTGCTTCACGCTGCCCATTGCGCCGCTCATTTCGACGAGAAATTCAAACCGCGCACGAGGGAATCTACGCGGCGTGCAAAGTATACAGACGTGGAAACGAATCCATAGAGTTACAGATTCAGGATCCAAGCGCCAGGGAAGAAGAGATGAGGATAACGATGTTCATGTTGCGGGAGACGCGGTATGGGAAGCACTCTGTGGCGTTGACCGCTCTCATTCTCACTTCTCTTTCGAGCCCGATCCTGGCGCTCGCCCAGGCTCCTCCTCCCACTCCAAGCGCAGCCCAGGCCCCGCCGCCCCCCGCCGCTACCGCGCAGACCAACCCGCCCAGCATTCGCGTGGGATCGGAGCTGGTGCTTGTTCCCACGCTGGTCGCCACCAAAAAAGGCGACCCGGTATTCACCTTGTCGGCCAACGATTTCGTGGTCGCCGATGACGGCGTTCCGCAGAAGATCCATCTCGAGCCCGATCCGGGAGCCGCCCCGCTGGCGCTGGTGGTGCTGATTGAAACCGGAGGCGAAGGCGCAGACCAACTGGAAAAATATCGCGACCTGGGCACGATGCTCTATGCCTCGGTAGCGGGTGTTCCGCATCGTATCGCGGTTGTGTCCTTCGACAGCAAGCCAACGCTCGTCCAGGATTTCACCGAGAACCTTGACACGGTGACCGATGCCATCCAGGACCTGAAGCCCGGCGATAAAGGCGTGGCGATCTATGATGGCCTGGCCATGGCGATCGGCCTTCTAGGCAAGCAGGACCCCAGCTATCGCCGCGAGATCATCCTGCTCAGCGAGACCGTCGATCAAGACAGCGAGCACAACGTCAACCAGGCTCTCCAGACCATCAGCGACACCAACACCACCATCTATAGCCTGGCCTTTCCCAGTATCGGGAAAACGGCACGGCACGAGGCTGGAAAGATCGCGAACAATCCCGATTCCAACCCGCCCGGAGGCTGCATGAGCCGTAAGCCGGACGCCGACGGCAATCCGCCACAGGAGAGTGTCGCAGCACAGGCTTATGACTGCGCGGGCGAGCTACTGCCTCCGCTGGCGTTGGCCAAGGCCCTCGTGACGATGGCGAGAAGCGAGCTCCAGCAAAACGTTCCGCGTACCGTGGCTGAGGTCAGCGGCGGCGAATACTTTCAATTCAAAAACGCCCATAACCTTGAGGCCGACCTGCTGGCCATCTCCAACCACATGCCGAACCGGTATCTGTTAAGCTTCACTCCGCAATCGCCGCATACGGGAATGCATGCGTTGACCGTGAAGCTTCCGGACTACCCGCAATTGAGGGTGGCGGGCCGGCGTGGCTATTGGATGGACGCGTCAACCGGGGGCAGGCAGTAGGAGGGATTGCGGTTTCCCCCGGAAAAAACTCTAGTTTTCCGGTGAAGGCAAGCGAGCGATCCGACAACGAGACCAACCCTTGGCCGCCATTGGAAATTGCGATTCAAGATCAGCTCGGACTCAAACTTGTTCCCTCGCATGGCCCCGTTCCTTTCCTTGTCGTGGACAACATGCAGATGCCCTCAGAAAACTAGGGAACCTCTGAAGAACGCCGAGTTACGAGGGTCCACGGCGGGGTGTGTGATTCAGCTGCGTACAGGCAATACTGTCATCTCGACCGAAGCATGAGGGCGAAAGTCCTCATGCGAAGCGGAGAGATCTGCTTTTTCTTTTCTTTCTGTCATTCCCGCAGGGAATCTGCTGTTGCCCTTCTTTGCCACGGAGACTTGGCGACTTATGCGCACGGCTTCTTCCTGCTTTCAAGGGACTGTGAGAGATCCGCTCTAGGCATGGCGCCCAAGACCAAGGCCCGCGGGGTTTTCGCCGCAACTGATTCCTGACAACCAAGCCGGAAGAGTCGCAAGCTTTCCTACTCATGCCGCAGGGCAGCCTGCGGCTCAATCGCCGCGGCCCGCCGTGCTGGAAACCAGCATGTGGCCAGCGCCACGCAAGCGAGGAAGCAGGGAACAACCGTGAAGGTTACCCAATCGTGCGGAGCGATGCCGTAGAGCACTCTCGCGGCGATCTTCGATGCAGCCAGGGCAGCCGGCAGCCCAACTGCCAGGGCCAGAGCCGAGAGCGTCATCCCTTGCCCCACGATCATCCGCCGCACGCCGCGATGGGTCGCTCCCAAAGCCAGCCGGATTCCTATCTCCCGCGTCCTGCTGCTTACCGCATAACTCGTCACGCCGTAGAGCCCCACGGAAGCCAGCAATAGGCCGGCGAATCCGAAGACGCCAAAGATCGCTGCGGCGGTTCTCGGCAAGATCAAGGCATCGCTCAGGTGCTCCTCCATTGTTTGTTCGTCAAAGACGGCCAGAGCCGGATCCAGGCCGCCGATCTCCCTGCGCGCGGCGAGCGCCAGCTCCGCCGAATCTCCGGCATACCGCACCATCAGAGAAAATCCCATGTAGGGTGCGGCCGTCGCCATATTCTGGTTCAACGCGCGGTACACGATCGGCTCATCGATCTGATTGACCGTCGTCGTCAGGGTGTTTCTCACAACGCCGACAATCTCGTAGGTTTCCCCGGCGCTGGTCACGTGCTCGCCGACCGCGTTTCTTCCGCCGAAGAGCTTTCGGGCAAATGCTTCATTGACCACAAGCTGTTGCTGGGCATTGGAATCGCTGTCATCGAAGGTTTGGCCGGCGAGTCAGGTGATTCCCATAGTGCGGAAATAGCCGCCTCCGACGTCGTAAATCTCAGAAGGTTCATTCTCCGGGTTTGCTTTGCTTCCTGTCTCGTGAAACTCGGCCCCTTGTCCATAGAGGGACGCCGGCGCCTTGTCCGTCCAAGCCGCCGACAGCACGCCCGGCAGCTTGACCACTCGGCCCTGCAAGCGCCGTAACAGCAGCGGCGTCTGCTCCGCTGTGTAGCCGTTGTGCGCCGGATCGATCGACAGCATCAGCACGCCGCGGGTCTGAAACCCCGGGTCGGCCTCGGAAGATTTCACCATGCTGCGCAGAAAGAGGCCGGTCGTCGACAACAGCACCACGCACATCGAAATCTGCACGACCACGAGGACGCTGCGCGCGCTCCACCGCCGCCCGCGACGGTCCAAAGCCTTCTCGCCTTTGAGTGAGCTCGGCAGTACAGGCCTCGCCGCAACAAATGCAGGACCGACTCCGCACAAAAATCCCGCTCCTACGCTCAGAAGGAACGCATACAGCAGCACCCTCCAATCGAGATTGAGTGTGAGGTCGATTGGCAGCGGCGACGGCAAATGCAATGCCGTCAAGCCGCCAAGGCCTGCGAGGCAAAGAACAACTCCAAAGACACCGCCACCGACAGCCAACAAAACGCTCTCCAAGAGCAGAGGCCGTATCAGTTGGAGCCGGGTGGCTCCCAATGCAATGCGGACGGCCATCTCCCCATGGCGCGCTGCGGCACGGACCAGCAGCAGATTCGCGATGTTCGAGCAGGCGATCGATAGCACCAGCAACGCAACCGCGGTCAGGGCGGTGAGAAATCGAGCGAACATAGCTCGCTGGCTTGGCAGGAGATCTCCGGCCTGCTCGACGTGAAAACCGAGCCCATGCTCTTCTTTTGGATAGGCTGCCGCGAACCTGTTTGCGAGAACATCCAGCTCGGTTTGCGCCTGCTTCCGGGTCACGCCCGGCTGCAACCGCGCAATCACATCCAACTGTCCGCCCGGCGGCTGCATTTCCATTTCGTCCAGCGCACTGCCCGACAATCGCCTTCGCTCATCCTGCGGCACCCAAAACTCGGCATCGAAGAGCCGGTTGATTCCACGGAACCCAGGCTTTGTGACGCCGACGACGGTGAACATTTTCCCCGAGAGGGAAACGGTTTTGCCGACGATCCCCGGATCTTGGTTGAAGTGGCGCCGCCAGAGGCCGTTGCCGAGCACCACCACCGGCGACCGCGTTTCACTCCTTAGAAAACCACGTCCCAAGGTGAAGGGAAGTGCGGCGACCTCGAAGTAGTTGACCGTTACACTCTCGCCCCACACCCTCTTCGGCTCACGCGAGCCGCCGATCGTTCCCGGCAGGACTAGATCGTACGCGGCTATTCCGGAAAACGACTTCGCCTGGCCAACAAGGTCGTCGTAGATTTGCGGAGTGAATTTGCCGTAGCCCTGGCCATGGTCGTATGTCGGAGAGAGATTCAATAGCGTCGCAGGATCGCCCACGGGGGGCTCTTCGAGAATCAGCTTATTCACGGCGGTAAAGATCAAAACGTTCGCCGCAATTCCCAGACCGAGGGAGATCGCAACCACGACGACCGTGGATGGCGACCTTGCCAGCCGCCGCAGAGCATAGCCGAGTTCCCGCAGCCCGGTTTCGAGCATAGGCCAGGAGTTCTGGCGCCGAATCTCCTCCCGTACCCTCCGCGAACTTCCAAATTTCACGTAGGCCAGCCGCCGGGCCTCTTCGGCCGGCATCCCGCGTGCGCAATTCTCGGCAATCTCTTCTTCGAGGTGCTGTGCGATCTCCTGCCGCAGCTCCGCATCGCGGTCCTCGCGCCGTGGAACGAAACGCCAGCTCATGGCTTGCCTTTCTCGGTCGTGAGGGTCTCCCCCATCACCAGACCAATTGCCCGCGCCATCTGACGCCACCGGCTCGTCTCAACCGTCAGTTGCTTGCGCCCTGTTGGCGTCAACCGGTAGAACTTCGCCTTGCGATTGTTTTCGCTTGCTCCCCAGTAGGAAGAAACCCACCCGCGTTTCTCCAGGCGGTGGAGAGCCGGATACAGCGATCCTTGCTCGACCTCGAGAACATCCTCGGAGCTCCGCTCGATGAGTTTGGCAATCGTGTGGCCATGCGCGTCTCCCGCCACGAGGGTGCGGAGAATCATCATGTCGAGCGTGCCTTTCAGCATCTCGCTGTTCATCGGCTTTGCCGGTTTTGTCGGTTTCGCGGGCTTCGTATCGGCCAAGCGCCCTCCCATAGAAGATCGATGGGAGAAAGCATAGACCAATAGAAGCTCTAGGGGAAGAGAAAAGATGCAGCGGAAGCCGCCCGCTCCTATTGACAGTCGATAGGTCATTGGCGGATATTCATATCGTCAATCGATAGGAGAGGCGCATTGGAAGGGAATCCGACGAATCTGCTGCAGGGCACGCTCGATCTGCTGATCTTGAAAGCGATCGGGGAGAGCGCGTTTCACGGGCTGGGAATCTCGAGGCGGATCGAGCAGATCACTCATGGGACCTTCCGGGTGAAGCCGGGATCGCTGTTTCCGGCGCTGCACCGCATGGAAGAAGCGGGATGGCTGAGCTCGTTCTGGGGTGAGTCCGAGAACAATCGCAAGGCGAAGTTCTACCGGCGGACGAGGGCCGGCGAACGGCAACTGGGGATTGAGACCGAAGAATGGACGACGATTGCCCGCGCGATCGCGAACGCGCTGAAAGCGAACTAGGGAGGCATGCGATGGGCAGATGGACGCGGGTGCGGGCGGCTCTGAGAAACCTGCTGCATGGCAGCCAGGTGGATGCCGATCTGGATGCCGAGGTCGAGGCCTGCGCCGCGATGCTGACGGACGCGGGTATGGCCGGCGGCATGCCCGCGGCCGAGGCGCGGCGCCGTGCGCTGGCAGAGCTGGGCGGCGTGGAGCCGCTGAAGCAGGCGGTACGCGAGACGCGGGCGGGAAGCGGCCTCGAGCGCTTGGGGCGGGACATTCGCTTTGGCCTGCGGCAACTGCGGCGGTCGCCGGGTTTCGCTGTGACCAGCCTGCTGATCGTCGCGGTAGGCATCGGCGTGACGACGGCGATGTACAGCATCGTGTATGCCGTAATCCTCAAGCCTCTGCCGTTTGCGCAACCCAATCGTTTAGTCTCGATCACCGCTCAACCGTGGAACTCGCTTGGCATGCCCACCATCGAGGACTGGCAGCGTGCCACGGACACGTTCACGTCGATTGCGGCTTATACGGAATGGACGCCCCGCATCGAGTCCGCAGCCGGCGCCGGGAATGTGAATGCCACTCTCATCTCACAGAACTTTCTGGCGACCCTGGGCGCCCCGCTGCAGATGGGACAGGATTTCAGACAGTCCGGCAACGAAGCCGACTGTTTCAACCAGGCGATTGTGACGGACAGCTATTGGCGGCGGATGGGCGGGGGAACGTCGCTCGAGGGCCACACGCTCCGGTTGGATTACAAGACATACGCGGTCGTTGGCGTTCTGTCGCCGGGCGTGGCTCTTGAAGACATGGATGCCTTGGGCCAGCCGTCGATTCTGACGCCGATTGGTTGCGATCCGGCAAAATCGCCGCACGACCGGGGAGACGAGGCCTTCTATGCGATCGGCCGTCTGAGGCCTGGGATTTTGCTGCGCGCAGCGGCCGCCAGCATCAAGGTCGCGCAGGCGAACATGACCCGGGCGCATCCGAGTGACTACCCGCCGACTTTCAATCCGATACTGGTTCCGCTGAGCAATATCATCAGCGGGACCGGGACGCGCTCCGCTCTCTTGGCAACGCTCGCTGCCTGCGGAATGCTCCTGCTGATTTCGTGGACGAACCTGACGAATCTGTTGTTGGCCCGCAGCACGCGCCGGTGCTCAGAGTTTGCGCTGCGGTCGATGTTAGGCGCCCGGGCGGCGCGGCTCTTCCGGCAGATGCTGACAGAGAATGCAACCTTGGTCATCCTCGGATCGGCTTTAGGCATGCTGCTGGCAGCCGTGCTGGTGGGTGCCGCCAGACGGATCACGGCGATTCATTTGCCACGCCTGGACCAAGCGCACTTGAACTTGCCGTCCATGATCTTTGCCGCAGCCGCGTCGGCCGCGATCGCAATCCTGCTGACGTTGCTGCCCGCCGCGCGCAGCCGCCGGATGGCGCTGGCCGACGATCTGCGGAACGGAAGCTCAGGCACCACCTCGGCTTCACGGGGATTGCAGCGAGCTGGCCGCTTGCTGGTCGCAGTGCAGATTGCGATGGCCTTCGTGCTCGTGGCAGCCGCGGGATGGATGGTTTCCTCCGTGGTGATCTTGCTGCATCAGCCGCTCGGTTTCGATCCGGATCATCTGGTATTTGCGAGCGTGGACCTGCGAGGCACAGTGCGTGGCGCCGCGGTCGAGCCGGCGGCGACGCTGGCAAAACTCGACGAGGCAATGACCGCGCTACGCCGCATTCCCGGAGTGATGGACGGGGCGGCCGCGAATGACAAGCCGCTGGGAGGACGGATCAACCGCTACGAGTTCTGCTCCGATCTGCATCCGGAGGGCTGCAGGGAAATCAACGCACAAACTCCAGACGTATTTCTGGTGACGCCTGGCTATTTCAAAACGGTAGGGCAGGTGTTGCTGCGGGGACGAGCCTTCAACGATGCCGACGATGGGCGAAATCACGTGGCAATTGTGAACCAAGCCTTGGCGCAGCATGAATGGCCGGGGCAAAACCCGATTGGCCACCGTATCTTTTCCGGGGATTTGAAGGCTTGGGCAACCGTGGTGGGCGAAGTTGGCGATGTGCACAGTTATTCGCTCGACCGCGCGCCGGTGCCGAACCTATATCTGCCTGAGGCGGACGGACCGGACACGTCGATGACCCTCATGCTGCGCACGGCGGGCGACCCGGGTGAATTGGACAAACCCGTACGCCGCGTCTTGCGCAAGAATACGGCTTTGACCGTGCGTTATGTCGAAAGCATGCCGGAGATGATGGCCCACCAGGTGGCGGTCCGGCGGTTCACGATGTGGGTGGTCGCAATCTTCGGTTCGCTGGCTCTGGGGCTGGCCACGCTCGGCACATACGCCTTGCTGGCCTATGAGGTTTCGTTGCGCGAGCGCGAGATCGGAATCCGCCTGGCGTTAGGCTCCCAGCGATCGGCCATTCTTTTGTTGTTGATCGTGCAGGAATCGCAATGGATTGGCGCCGGACTGGGAGTCGGGCTGCTGGGGGCCACCCTGACAGGCTATCTGCTGCGAGCGCAGTTTTATCATGCGGGGCCGGCATCGGCTCCTGTGCTGACGATCGCACTGGGATTGCTGGCGGCGGCGGCGCTGGTGGCAGTCGTGATTCCAGGCCGGCGCGCGAGCCTCTTGGATTCGAGCGCGATGCTGCGGCGAGAGTAGGGCAACGACCAACGACCGATGCGAAAACCGGGGCGTTATGAGCGTTCGAACATGCTGAGGGATCGGGAAGGCGGCGACATTCTGCGCTACATTCTTAGTTAACAGAATATCCGTTATCGGAC
>DATAWF010000003.1:0-6638 GCA_036267335.1 Acidobacteriaceae bacterium | reverse complement strand
AGATAGAGCCTCCCTGCCTGCCTTACGTGCCATGAAAGACTCCCATACCGAGGATCCGGAACTTCTCGAATGGGCAATCGAAAAGATCGGAAGCATGGCCTTCGCCATTCCCTAGGGCCTGAGTCAGGAGTTCGTTCAAGGAATGTTCTTTGGCTTTGTATCAGGGCGCGACTTTAGTCGCGCCGTAAAGATCCCCAAACAGCTGAGGCTTTAGCCCCTGAGGGCTGTGCTTCGAACCACTCCAATTCGCCAAATTGTTCAATGAACTTCAGACTCACCACACGAGCACCGTCCAACACACGAACTCGGAATCGCCGCAGCTTCGAGGATCACAAGAATGAATGGAAAAAGCGCTCCCGGTGCGGCCCGTCCGGAGCTGCTCCTGTTTCTCGGAATCCCCCTCTATTTCTATGTCAACTTATTTACCCCTGCCGGAACCCCCTTCCTCCTCGGAGGAGACCAGATCTATTTCTGGGTCTGGGCCCAGCGGATGTTCCATGGCGAGCGCATTTATCTGGATTTTTTTCAATTTACACCGCCCGGAACCGACCTTCTCTATCTCACATTTTTCCGCCTCTTCGGCTTGCATCTCTGGGTTACGAACCTCGTCGTCTTTTTGCTTGGTTTGGCCCTGTGCGGCATTTGCCTGAGTATTGCGGGGCAGATCATGAGCCGGAAAATGTCTCTTCTAGCCGCGTGGCTATTTCTGTCTCTCATCTACGGACAGTTGCTCAATGCCACACACCACTGGTTCAGCGTGTTGGCAGTATTGGGCGCTGCGCGTGTTCTTATGCCGGTCCAGAACCGGGCTCGAATTGCCGCTGCCGGTGCATTGCTAGGGACGGCTTCTTTCTTTACCCAAACCACGGGAGTCGCCGGCGCGCTCGCTTGCACGCTGGCCCTGGCTCTGAGGCCGGGAGCCGTCCATCGCCGCCGGGACATTCCAATCAATTCGGGAATCTTGCTCCTGGCATTCGTAACCGCCTGGGGTGTGCTCAGCGCGCACACCATCGCGGCCACCGGCTTCAAGACCATCGAGTATTTCCAAATCTACTATCCCTCCCACTTCATGGTTTATGGATTTGGCTCGAGATTTCCAGGCTTTCCCGAAGCGCTCACCCTCAAAACTCTGCCTCATCTCCTGCGATATCTCGCGGTCTATGTCATCGCCTTTTCCGTCTCTCCTATCGCCTTCTGGCTCTCCCGCCGGCAAAAACAGCGGATCGAGGATGACGTTGCCTGGCGCGTCACGCTTCTAGCTACAGTCGGACTGCTGCTTCTTCTGGCTGTTCTTCCCGGACTCAATTGGCTGCGGCTCTTCGCCGTTTCGCTCCCGGAGCTGATCTTGTTGGCATGGCTGATCGGCAGAATGGAGCGCGGGAGAACCGCGATCCTCGCTCTCAGTTGGGCCGTCGTCGCTGTGTTAGCTGCGGGGCATACCTGGTCCAGGTATCGGGAGCCGCATCGAACGATGCTTCTGCCCGCCGGCAAAGCCGTTGTCGACACCCACAACTTTGAAAAGTACTCCTGGCTTTTGTCGCGCACCAAGCCGGGCGATTGGTTCTTTCAATCGGCGTGGCCCGGCGCTTACATTCCTTTGCTGCTCCGGAATCCTGTATTTCTAGATGCTCTTATGACCGACAATGAGACCCGCCCGGAATTCGTGGCCCGCACTCTCGCTGACCTTGAGCGCCGTCAGGTCAGGTACATTCTCTGGACGCCACGTCTGAATACTCCCGACCCTGCGCTGCCGGGACAAGATCATCTGGCGCCCTTGCAGTCGTATATCGTCGCGCATTATGCCCGCATCCACGTATTTTCCGATCAGGATGAGATCTGGGAACGCCGGGCCGGCCCCGGTTCCTAAAAGCACATCCGCCGGAAGAGCCAGTTGCCGATTTTTCTCGCCAGGTTCGCTTTTTGTTCTCTATAATGGACGGCATGTCCGTCACGCGTAGGCAAAAAGAGGTTCTCGACTTTATCAGTGACTTCGTGGAGCGCAACGGCTACTCTCCCTCTTTTGAAGAGATCGCCCGTGGCTTAAGCCTGAAGTCCCTGGCCACAGTCCACAAGCACATCACGAATCTGCAAAAGAAAGGGATGCTGCAGCGCGCGCACAATCGCAGCCGTTCGATCGATGTGCTTCCTCCCCGCGGAAAGGCACGGCTTTCGGAGCGCTTGCCATTGATGGGGCGGATTGCCGCCGGGCTTCCTGTCGAGGCGGCGGAAACCGCCGAAAGCATCTCGCTCGGTGACATTATTGGGAACCGCGAGGTCTTCGCCTTGCAGGTGCGCGGCGAGTCGATGCGCGACGAGCACATCGTCGATGGCGATTATGTTCTGGTGGAGCGCACGCGCACGGCCAAGCAGGGTGAGATCATAGTCGCTCTGGTGCACGGCAGTGAGACCACTCTCAAGCGTTATTACATCGAGGGCGCAATGGCTCGATTGCAGCCATCGAACGCCGAGATGGCTCCGATCTTTGTGCCCGCGAGCGAGGTCGCGATTCAAGGCCGAGTGTTGGGTGTGCTTCGCAAATATTCCTGACCTGGATTTCTCACACTCTCAGGGAACACTGTCATTTCGACGGAGGTCTTGGCCTTTGCTTTTCTTTCTGTCATTCCCGTAGGGAATCTGCTGCTCGCAACCGCGCCTGGTCTATATCGTCAGCCCTTGAGGGTGGCCCATTCAAGCCCGGTTTTGGCTTGAGTGGGTCTTGGCCTTTGCTTTTCTTTCTGTCATTCCCGTAGGGAATCTGCTGTTCGCAACCTCACCTGCTCTATATCGTCAAGCCTTGAGGGTGGCCCATTCAAGCCCGGTTTTGGCTTGAGTGGGTGTTTGCCTTTGCTTTTCTTTCTGTCATTCCCGTAGGGAATCTGCTGTTCGCAACCGCACCTGCTCTATATCGTCAGCCCTTGAGGGTAGCCCATTCAAGCCCGGTTTTGGCTTGAGTGATTGTTGCCTTTGCTCTTCTTTCTGTCATTCCCGTAGGGAATCTGCTGTTCGCAACCTCACCCTCAGCCTCCCTCAACGACAGAGAGTGTGAGAAATCCGCCCTAACACGTAACCGTCACCGCGACCGTTCTCCAGCCCGAAAAAGAAAAACCCCAGGCCGCACATGGTGTGCGCCCGGGGATCATCACCTTCACGGCGGCGAATCTCGGTCCCAAAAACAATGCTGGAGGCCCGGGCCGGTTTGCCCGGAACGCTCCAGCCGGCCGGCGTGTATCCCGGCCTAACCTTTCGCCCGTTACCCTACGTGACGGCTGATGCTTTTGTCGATCGTATCTTTCGGGACGTAGCCGACAATCTGCTCCGCGACCTTCCCCCCTTTAAAGAGCAGCAACGCCGGAATTCCCCGGATGCCATACCGCATCGGAGTGGCGGAGTTGCGATCCACGTCCATTTTGTACACTTTCAACTTGCCGTTGTACTGGGTCGCGACTTCCGCCACCACAGGCGCAAGCGCGCGGCAGGGACCACACCAAGCCGCCCAGAAATCGACCAGTACGGGCTGCTCCGAACGCAGTACATCCTGCTCGAACGTTGCATCGTTTACTTCAAGAATCGACTCGGCCAACGCACCCTCCTTCAAAACCTTCCGATTCCCACGGAATCGACCTGCTGGAGCATACCATTGAGGCCTGCTCCGAATCTTCTTAATAGATGCCCCACTGCCCAAAAAGTCGCACACCGGGCAGCCAACGGGGGAGTCTTTGTTTCGTGCTGTCAAAGACTTACGCGACCCTGGTTTGGCCGGCCTTTTTCCCCCAAGTCCGTCCTCCGGCCCGGCCGGGGGCGCCGGGAACAGTTTCGCGGCCAAACTAAAAGCGCCCGCGACCGATAGGTCGCGAGCGCTAGAGCAGCCCTCCCCCAGAACTGCCCACGTGGTGAAAATAGGGCTTTTAGCCCCCTCTGTAAATAGAACTTAGGTAATAATTTGGTAATGGGGACGCGGTTACTGAAGATCCCCAAAGACCACCGTCGCCACCGTCCCGCTCCACAAGCCAGCCTCTATCAGCTCCACCGGTCCGGCCGCTTTCGCCCGTGCCGCAATCTCCTGCCGAAGAGCTTCTAAAGCTTTCAATCCGGAGCAAAGCAACAGGACAGATGGACCAGCCCCACTCAACGTCACCGACAAAACTCCATTCGAGCCCGCGAGCGGCAACAATGCCGGCAAAAGGGGACAGAGCTCCATTCGATAAGGCTGATGGAGAGTATCTTCCATGGCCCTGGTTACCAAATCCGGTCTTGCCAACGCAAACGCCGCGGTAAGCAGCGCGGCATTCTGCAGGTTCTTGACCACGTCTTTCCGCAGATAGCTCTCCGGCAAAACAGATCGGGATTCATGGGTCGCAACCGGCTTTTCCGGCAAGACGACAATCGCCTTCCACTCCGGCGGCGGCGCAATCGAAGCCGTGGCGACTCCCGCGGCTCCCCCGCCTGCGACCGTAAACCCGCCGTACCAGCAGGCGGCAACGTTGTCCGGATGCCCCTCCAGACGCGCAGCCTCTGCGACAATCTGGCTTGCACCCCATGCGAGCCCGCCAAAATGGGCTGCGAGAGCCACCCCCGCCAAACACGCCGCGGCCGATGAGCCCAGCCCCATCCCCAACGGAATCGCATTCCTCATGCGCAGCCACAACGGCGTCGCGGGCTTCCCTTGCGCCGCGAGAACTGCGCGATAGGTCTTGATCAGCAGATGGTTCTTGAGATCGGCACAGATCGCGGCATTGCGCCCCGTGGCTTCAATCGAGAAATCGTCAGCCACGCCGGCCTCGATCTCGAGAAAGAGATTCAGCGCCAGGGCGAGAGTGTCGAAGCCCGGACCCAGATTGGCAGAGGTTGCTGGAAGCTGCAGCCGCACTCTGTTCATGCGGGAACAGTGGCCTCCAGCTCCCTGAGCACCGCGTCCGGATCGGCCTCGAGCGAGCGCGTGCCGCGCCGCCGGCTCTCAATCTCGGCCTCCCATCCCTTCGTCTCTTTTTCCGTCAGCAGCTGGCCCCGGTGAAAATCGATCGTGTAGTCGGAGTCCTTCAGCATATGGCCGGTAAGCAAAAGCACGACCGATTCGCCCGGCTGAACCTTGCCGGCGGCCACCAGCTTTTTGAGCCCCGCAAGCGTGACCGCGGAGGCGGGCTCACACCCAATTCCCTCCTGGCCGATTTCCGCTTTTGCCAAGGCGATCTCCGTCTCGCTCGCCTGCTCGCAGAAGCCTCCGGTCTGCTCGATCACGCGCACCGCCTTCTTCCACGAGGCTGGATTACCGATCCGGATCGCGCTCGCCCGCGTGTTCGCCTCCACTGGCTCGATGTGGCGCCCATCGAAATCCTTCAAGCTCCGGTACAGCGGATTGGCGCCCTCCGCTTGAATCACGCTGATCTTTGGAACACGCGCCGTAAGCCCTAGGTGTTTCATCTCGAGAAAGCCCTTGCCCAACGCCGAGCTGTTGGCTAGATTGCCGCCGGGAACAATCAGATGGTCGGGCACCTGCCATTCAAGCTCTTCGGCGATCTCGAGAGCGGGGGTTTTCTGCCCCTCCAGGCGATAAGGATTGACCGAGTTCAGCAGATAGACCGGCGCTCTCCTGACAACCTCCAGCAGCACCCGCGCACAGCCGTCAAAATCGGTTTTCAACTGGCAGGTCAGCGCCCCGTAGTCGATCGACTGCGAGAGCTTGGGCCATGAAATCTTTCCCTCCGGCAGGAGCACCAGGCAGTTCATCCGCGCGCGCGCCGCGTAAGCAGCCATCGCCGCCGAGGTATTTCCGGTCGAGGCGCAGGCCACCCATTGAAATCCGAGTTCCCGGGCTACGGAGAGCGCCGCCGTCATCCCGGTATCTTTGAACGAGCCGGTGGGGTTCATCCCCTGGTGCTTGGCGTAAAGGTTCTCGAGGCCAAGCTCTTCCGCCACGCGATTCAAGCGGTAAAGCGGAGTGTTCCCTTCCCGCAGGGTCACCGCCCTCTCCGGCTCGCGAAGAATAGGAAGCAGATCCCGAAAACGCCAGACCCCGCTCAGATCGATGTCGAGATTCGAGTCCAGACGCTCCCGCCAGCGCCAGCGCAGCGCACTGGGATTGGGCTGCCGGCCCTCTGAAACCGCCGAACCTGTCCGCGCCGATTCCTGGCTTGGAGCACTCCAGGAATAGTTCACTTCGAAGAGATTTCCGCATTCACTGCAGCGGAAGTCCCGCGAGGGCTCATCGGGGGCCACCGTTCTGCCGCAGCCGATGCAAACGAGCTGGTGAGGTTCAAACTCCATGACGTTCGAGAATTTCTCCTGATGCTAGAGAGCAGGGCCTGACGCAGCCATTCCATCGAACCGGGGTCCCCAGCAAGCTAGCTTGCCGGGGTGGAAAGAATGGCTGCACAGAGAGCAGCCATCACCACCCCATCGTGTCAGGAGAGATGCTCTAGACCTAGCCTATAGCATTTTCCCGGCGCCGGGACGCGGGTGTCGGCGCGAGACCGGTGCCATCGGCGTTTCCTCTGGATCTGGCTTTCGCAACAATCGAATCGCTCCGATCAATCGCTTCAATCCAATCAATCGCTTCAATCGGATCAACCCCGCCGCATCAACCCCGCCCGGCAGCCCGTCAGCCCGGCAGCCCGTCCGTCCCGGGGATGGGCGCCCGCGCC
>DATAWF010000002.1:0-54238 GCA_036267335.1 Acidobacteriaceae bacterium | reverse complement strand
TGGGCCCCGCAACCTCCTCCGCAGGTCTGGAAGGCGGTTACCCCCGAGGAAGAGTTTCCCCAATCTCACTGACCGGTCCCCTCAGGTTCATTTTTCTTGAGAAAAAATCCACTTTGGATTCGTGGCTTGGGTCGATTCCATTTTCGAAAATGCTATGGGGAGCCCGAAACAGCAGATTCCCTAACGGAAATGACAGAGAGAAAAGCAAAAGCAGCGGGTTCGCGGGGCGACGAAAAGCAGATCTCTCCGCTGCGGCGGCGCCTTTGGCGCATTTCTCCTGACGCGATGGAGTGGTCCTAGCTGCTAGGAGCAGCCATTCTTCGATGGAATGGCTGCGTTGGGCTCTGTTTTCCGCGCGCACACCATCAGGAGAAATGCTCTGCGCGCCGCCTCCGGTCGAGATGACAGTAGAAAGTTTTCAGTAGTCAGTGATCAGTTGTCAGTTGTGCGCTACGCCCTACCTTCCGGTTACAAACAGCAGATTCCCTAACGGAAATGACAGAAAGAAAAGCAAAAGCAGCGGGTTCGCGGCGTGCAGGAGGAAAAGCGAACAGCAGATCCCTTACCGGAATGACAGAGAGCCCCACTCCGGTTGAGCCAGCCCCTTACTGCGAGATCGTCAAAGCGATGTAGGTATTGCCGTCTACGCGCCATCCGGGCGGCGGTGTCTGGGTCATGATGATTCCCGGTGGAGGCGCCTTGTCGGGATCGGTTTCCGTCGGCGCATTGGGATCATCTTCCATCGGCCCAATCTTGAATCCCGCATGCGAGATCAACCCCGTCGCAGCGTAATAGGGCGAGCCCACCAACTTCGGCATCACGTAAACCTTGCCGACCTCGGCTGCGGGGGCGGTAGCGACCAGCAGGCTGATGCTGGGCCGCGCGGCGGCCTCCGATCCTTTGTCCGGAGTTTGAGCAATCACCGTTCCCGGAGGCTCGCCGGCATAGGGAACCTGGGCGGTCTCTTCGAGATCGAGGCCCATTTTCTGAATCTCCATCGCCGCCTCGCTTTCCTGCTTGCCCACCACGTCGGGAATGGTGACCCGCTGCGGACCCAGGCTCTCGGTGACACGCATGCGCCATTCGCGGCGCACGACGGTTCCCGGAGCGGGCGACTGCTCCAGGATGCGGCCCGCAGGAACGTCGGCGCTGTAGTACTTGTTGTCGATCCCGAGATTCAGCCCTTTGGCCGCCGTTTCATGAACGGCGTCGTTGATGGTCATCCAGACCAGCGACGGAGCCTTGACCTCAGAGCCATGGATCGCAAACTGCATGGTAACGATCGCCGCAACCATGGCGACAAAACCAAGCAGCATTACTCCCAGAAGCAGGCGGAAATAGCGGATCACGCGGACCCCCCCGGCGAGCTCTCTTCATGCTCGATCGCGAAATCGATGGATGCAGTTTTTTCGAGCATCTTGGATACGGAACAGTATTTGTCTTTCGAAAGCCCCACCGCATCGCGCATCGCCTTTTCGGAAACGTTGCCCGAAACCCGATAGGTAAGGCGAATAGAAGTAAAGACGCGTGGCGGCTCGGCAGCCTGCTCCGCCTCCGCGGTGACGCGAAGACCCGTAAAAGGCTCGCGTTTCTTGGCGAGGATCGAAATCACATCGACGGAGGTGCAGGCGCAAAGACCCATCAGAACCATTTCCATAGGGCCGGGACCGGCTGTGTGCGCGGCATCCGCATCGATCGTCACGTGACGCCCGCTGCCGGACACTCCGTCATATTGCTGTCCGCTCTTCCATGTCGCAACCACGCGCATGTGCCAGCTCCCTGAGGAAAGCCTACAACCCGATGCAGACGGATTGCTAGAGCGTGGTTGCTATATCGTTCTGCTACTTTGGT
This sequence comes from Acidobacteriaceae bacterium, assembly GCA_036267335.1. GTDB lineage: Bacteria > Acidobacteriota > Terriglobia > Terriglobales > Acidobacteriaceae > PALSA-350. Next base: position 52,387 of record DATAWF010000002.1, on the reverse strand, counting down.
GTACCGCGTCGGCGGCGAGCCTTGTCCGTGTTTTCCCTCGTCCTCAACTACCGCTTGACGCCGCGAAACAGCCCAGCTACGCCAAAGTTGTAGGAGGTCCAGGAGACATCGGTGAATCCGGCGTCGCGCATCATGGCGAGCATCTCCGGAGGCGCGGGAAATCTGTGCACCGAGGCAGGCAGGTATCGATAAGCACCGGAGACGCCGGAGACGAGCCCGCCTATGCGCGGGAGCACGCGGCGAAAATAAAATGCGTAAAACTTTCCCAGAATGCCGGCGGGCTCGCTGAAATCCAAGATGCCCAGCTCGCCTCCGGGCTTGAGAACGCGGAAGAACTCCTGCAGTCCCCCCCGATAGTTGGCGAGATTTCTGAAACCGAAGGCAGTGGTAACAAGATTGAGTGAAGCGGGAGGCAGGGGGAGACGCAAGGCATCCGCCTCGAAGAGAATCGCGCCCCGATTCCGCAGCCGTTCCGCTCCTCGCAAAAGCATCTGGTGGGAAAAATCGGCGGCCAAGAGCGGGCGCGCATTCCGCGGCCGATGGCGGAGCAGGGCAAGCGCCATGTGGCCCGTGCCGCAGCAGATGTCTAAAACCTCAGAATCAGGCTGCGCGAGAATGGCGCGGAAACGCCGCGCAGTTCGCCGCCACCAGAGCCGGTCGATGTTGAGAGAGAGAATGTGATTCAGCAGATCGTAGCGCGGGGCGATGCGGTCGAACATCTCCCGCACCATCGCCGCCGCGCTCTCTTCGTCTGGAGCCTCGCCAGGCCGCGATCCGGAAGCAGCAGCGGAAGGCTTCTCAGGCCGGAGACTGCCGGAGCGCGCCCAAGTCAACGCCCGCTCCGCACAGCCCCGAGAATCGAGCGAATCGCCGTCAAAATTTCTTCATCGGTAACATCTTCTGCGACAATCGCCCGGCCGATGCCTTTGAGCAGCACAAAGCGGCGTACTCCGGCGCGATTCTTTTTGTCCCTGGAGGCAGCGTCGATCAGCCGCTCCGGCCGCAGCCGCGGAGGCGCGGGAGGATCGAAGAAGCGGATCACTTTGGCCGCACGCGCCGCGTCTTCGGGCTTCAGCCATTTGCGCGCGCGGCTGATTTCGAGGGAAATGAGCATGCCCCAGGCGACCGCCTCGCCGTGGAGCATGGCGCCGAAGCCGCTGACCGCTTCGATCGCGTGGCCGATGGTGTGACCGAAGTTGAGAATCATGCGCAGGCCGGACTCGCGTTCGTCGAGGCCGACGACCTCCGCCTTCATCCGCACTGAGGCGGCGACAACTTTGGCCAGCGCCTCGGGCTCGCGTTTGTCGATCCGCCGCAGATTCGCTTCCATATAGCGGAAGAGCGCCGCATCGCGGATCAAGCCGGCTTTCACGCTTTCATGAAGCCCCGCGCGCAGCTCCCGCTGCGGAAGAGTACCCAACAAGTCGATATCGGCAAAGACCGCGCGCGGGTGGTGGAAGTTGCCGATAAGGTTCTTGCCCGCACTCAGGTTCACACCGGTCTTGCCGCCGACCGACGAGTCCACTTGCGACAGGAAGGTGGTCGGAATCTGCACGTAGTCAACCCCGCGCATGTAGATAGCGGCGACAAATCCCCCTACATCTCCGATCACGCCGCCGCCAAATGCGATCACCAGAGACGAGCGGTCCGCGCCAGCCGAAAGCATCTCGGAGCTCAAGCGCTCGACCTGTGCCAGGCGCTTGTATCGCTCGCCTGCCGGCAGGAAAAGCACAGTCGGGGAATGCGCATCGAACGCGGCCAGCAAACTCTTTCCCCAGAGCGACCAGATCTCGGGAGAAGTCAGCACAAAAACGCTCTTCGGCCCCTCGCCGAAAAGCTTGCGCAAACGACGACGAAGCGACGGCACGAGCCCGGGGCCGATCGAGACGGTGTAGGAGCCGGAAGAAGTTTTGACGGGAATGGTATGCACGGTTGCTCTCATCCTAGCAAGCGAGCGGACAACTCAGCGAGAGGGTTATCGGCCAAGCCGGCGGTAATGAGCGGGACGCCTAAGCCGCTGCTCCGCGGTGGTACCCTCGAACCATGGCCATCACGGAAGTCGTGGATTATGTGGTCGTGGGCGCCGGAATTGCAGGACTGAGGGCCGCCATTGAGCTCTCCCGCGCGGGCCGGGTTCTGGTTCTGACCAAAGAGGAGCTGGGTGAATCCAACACACAATACGCCCAGGGTGGAATCGCCGTCGCGCTCGAAGGGGAGCAAGACGTCGCCTTGCATTATGAAGACACTTTGGTCGCAGGCGATGGCCTGGTCGATCCCCTAGCCGCCGAGGTTTTAGTGGAGGAGGGCCCCGAGCGGGTGCTTGAACTGCTGCGCTGGGGCACAAATTTCGATCGCAAAGACGGCGAATTGATGCGGACCCGCGAAGGAGCGCACAGCCGCTCCCGCATCCTGCACGCCAATGGGGACGCAACCGGCAGAGAGATTGGCCGCGCGCTGCTCGAGCATGCGCGAATGCAGCCGCAGATTACGCTGCGGGAGTACACAACCTCAGTGGATTTGATTGTCGCCGAGGGAACCGTACGCGGCGTGACCATGCTGCAGCCGGACGGAGAGATCGCCGAGGCCCATGCGCGCGCCGTGCTGCTGGCCAGCGGCGGAGCAGGCCAGGTATACAGCGAGACCACCAACCCCACGGTGGCGACCGGCGACGGAATCGCGATGGCCTATCGCGCGGGCGCGGAAGTCGCCGACATGGAGTTCTATCAGTTCCACCCTACGGCGCTCAGCCTGCCTGGGGTTCCCCGCTTCTTGCTCTCCGAGGCTCTGCGCGGCGAAGGAGCGTACCTGCGCAATGCGCGCATGGAGCGCTTTATGGAGCGCTACCATCCGCAGATGGAATTGGCGCCGCGCGATGTTGTCGCGCGCGCAATCACGCGCGAAGGCTTGGCGGCAGGGCCGGGCGAGGAGCTGCCGGTTTATTTGGATATGCGCCACGTCACGGACTTGGATCTCACGGCGCGGTTCCCAGGAATCTCCTGGTTTCTGCGGCAAAACGGTCTGGACCTCAAGCGCGACCTGATTCCAGTGCGGCCCGCAGCGCACTATCTCATGGGGGGAGTACGCACGGGCGTCGATGGCCGCTCGTCGCTGGCCCGGCTTTACGCGGCGGGAGAGGCCGCATGCACCGGCGTCCATGGGGCCAACCGACTGGCCAGCAACTCGCTGCTTGAAGGATTGGTTTTCGGGGCTCGCGCCGCCCGGTTCATGCTGGAAGAAATCGAGGCCAGCGGGATCGCAGGCGGCCGGGATCTCCCGCGCGAAGCGGCACACTCTCCCTCCTCCGATGCGCAACGCTCGCGCTTGCAGAACTTGATGTGGCGCAAAGCCGGTCTTTTGCGCGATGCGGAGGGACTTCGCTCGGCGGCAGAAGAATTAGCGGAAATCGGCCAAGGGCTTCCGGCGGGATTCGGCCGTCCGGCAATCGAGCTTCGCAATCTGCATACAATCGCGACGCGGATCGTCCAGGCCGCACTCGGGAGAGAGGAGAGCCGCGGCGCGCATTTCCGCAACGACTTCCCGCAGCGCGACGACCTCCACTATCGCAAGCACTCGATCATTCGCGAAGGCCAACTCGTTTTTCGCGATCTCATTCCGGCCGCGGGACAAGAGGCTTTGGCCGGGCCAGCAGCGAAGCACCTGCCGCGATAGCGATCGCCACCACGATCACGCCTAGCGAGAGATCGACCGGAATCGTCACCCATCGCGACGCCACCATCTTGAAACCGACAAAGGCCAGAATCGCCGCCAGTCCGAAATGGAGAAAGCGCAGCCGCTCGAGCAGGCCGGACAAAAGAAAGTAGAGCGATCGCAGCCCGAGAACCGCGAAGATGTTCGACGTGTAGGCGACAAATGGATTGCGGGTCACGGCCAGCACGGCGGGAATCGAATCGAGAGCGAAGACCAGGTCGGCCAGCTCGATCGCGACGATGGCGGAAAGCAACGCGCCGCCAGCAATTCCCGAGCTCTGCCCCGTCAATCGGGCTAGCCACTTCTTCGGCCAGCGGCCAGCGGGCGCTGCCTCCGCCTCCCTGCTTTTCGTCCCTTCGCGCAGCAGGCGCAGCGCGGCGACGAGCAGGGCCGCTCCAAAGACATACTCGATCCAGGCGAATCGATCGAGCAGTGCAATCCCAAAAAACATAAAAAGGCCGCGCATGAAGATCGATCCGGCGATGCCCGCGGTTAAAGCTTTTCTCTGCGCCTCCGCACTCAGGCCGAAGGAACGAAACATCACTAGAAAAACAAAAAGATTGTCGACACTCAGCGAAAGCTCGATCAGATAGCCGGAGACCCACTCCATGGCCTGCTGGTGGCCATGCGCATGCGCCAGCCAGAATGCGAGCGTAACCGCAAGCGCGACTGGAACCAGAAAGCCGGCGAGATTGCGCATCGGCCGCGGGGCCGCACCGCGGCCGAAAAAGAAGAGATCGCCGGCGATCAGCAGCCCGATCACGAAAAAAAAGCCTATCCAGTAGGCGACAGGCGCCCCGGCGAACATTCCGTCATGCTAAAGCATTTGTTTGGGAAGAGTCGTCAGTGATCCGTTGAAAGGCAAAAGCAACTGCAGAAAGAAAAGCAAAGGCCCCGCTCGAGCCCCAAAACAGGTGAACGAGCCACCCGCCAGTTGTCAGTGAGAAGCAAAGACTAGAACTGGTCTCATAGATAGCTTTGCGGCTCCAGCCAATAGCATGAGCCCCGCTTTGGTGGCGGGTCTCATCCGTGGCTCCGGTGGGCGCCCACCGTTTATGAGACCAGTTCTACCGTTGATTGAGGAGCGCGATGGTCTCCAGGAAGACATCGCCGACAATCGTGAGGCTCTTGGCGCTCAGCTTGTCCATGGTGTCCTGTGGGGTATGCCAAAAGGAGTTGTCATAGCCGTAGTCGAAATCGATCAGATCGGCGCAGGGCACACCGCGCTGGACGAAGGCGGTGTGATCGTCCCCGACGGGACCTTCTTGGGCGAAGAAATAAGATTGGTCGCCGTACTTCGTCGCCGCGTCGCCAACGAGGTTCAAGAGCCAAGCGGTGGACGAGGTATCGCGAAGAATGTCCAGGTCCTGGTCGCCGATCATATCGGCGAGCAAAAAAGCCTTGATCCGCTTGAGAGTTCCGTCTTTTTGCCACACAGCCGCAAGGTGCTTGCTGCCATACGCGGAGTCGGAATCGGTCCAGGTCCGGATCGCCTCTTCTCCATCGAAGAAAACCAGCCATACGCTATAGCCGTCGAGCTTGCGGCCGCGAAAACTGTTGGCCAACTGGAGCAACAGGCCGGTGCTCGATCCCCCATCGTTCGCACCGACATAGCTCGTGTCTTTGAGCGGGTAGTTGGTGTCGTAGTGCGATGCGAGGACGATGATGCCGTCCTTCTTGCCCGGAAATTTCACGATGAGATTGGTCATCTGCATCGTGCCCGCCGGCGTCGAGGCGGTGAAGGTGTCTTTTTCGAGATCGTCTTTCGCGAATTGCCGCTCGAGATAGGCCTGCGCTTTCGCATGCCCCGGGCTGCCCACCCAACGGGGGCCGCTGGCTACAAAGGAACTCGTGTAAGCGAGCGCCTTGGCGCCATCGAATTGAGGCAGCGATTTCGAAGCCTGGGCAAACGCGGAGGGAAGGAAAAGCACCGCGGCCGCCACCAGAAGAGCCTTGCCGGCAAGAACGAAGGGCCGCGCGGTCACCGCGCCTCCTTGATCCGTTTTCTGCGCGTCGGGTGAACCATGTAGGCCACAGCGATGCTCACCAGATACAGGACCAGCATGGGGGCGGCAAAGACGCACATCGTCAGAATTTCGGGGGTAGGAGTGATGATCGCCGCGATCACAAAGATGATCAGGATCGCATAGCGGATGTTCTTCCACAGAAATTTCGCACTGACCAGCCCGAAGAGGGCGAGGAAAAAGATCAGGATCGGCAGCTCAAAGGTGATTCCCAGCCCAAGGATCACGGTCAGAAACAGCTTCGTGTACTCCTCGACTGTCACCATCGGCGTAAAGTTGCTGCTGTAGCCGATTAGAAAATTCAACGCCCCGGGATAGACAAACTGATAAGCAAAAAATGCGCCGGCTAGAAAAAGCCCGATCGTCGCCGACATGAAAGGGACGACGTAGCGCTTCTCTTTTTGATAAAGACCGGGCGAGATAAAGAGCCAGACCTGGTAAAGGATGAAAGGTGAAGCGATGATCGCCCCGGCCATGAGGCTGATCATGATATAGAGGTTGAAGATGTCGACAGGATTGGTGTAGACCAGTTTCGTCGGCAAGTGGTGCGCTTCGAGGGCCGTCGTAATCGGCTTCTGCATGTAGGCATAAATCTGCATGCGAAACGCATAGGCAACACCGAAGCCGACCACCAGGTAGATCGCTGAACGAATGATGCGTTTGCGGAGCTCTTCCAGATGCTCCAGAAGGCTCATTCCTGGCAGTTCGGCCCTTTCGCCTATCGCCGTCCGGGCACGGTCAACAATTTCATCCATGGTGGTTGGTCGGTTGCTCCTCGAGCGCCGGCCGGGGCTCGCTGGCCTCAGGCACCGGCTCTACGGCTGTGCGCTCCAAGCTCTCATTCTGAGGGAGGGATTCTTCTTCATTGGGAGAATAGACCCGATAGGGATTCTCCGCGCTCTCGATCGTACCGGTACTGGGAGGCCGGACCGTTAGAGGCGCCGGCCGGGGCTCGCTGGCCTCAGGCACCGGTTCTACGGCTGTGCGCTCCAAGCTCTCATTCTGAGGGAGGGATTCTTCTTCATTGGGAGAATAGACCCGATAGGGATTCTCCGCGCTCTCGATCGTACCGGGACTAGGAGGCTGGACCGTCAGAGGCGCCGGCAGTTCGCGGGCCTCGACGGCCGCCGCCGGAGTATCGGTGGAAGGAGCAGCCGATTGGGCGGCAAGCTTCTTTTCGCGGTCCGCGCGCTCGGCATTCCGCAACTCGTCCTCAATCTGCATCTTGAATTCGTTGCTGGCCTTGCGCAGGTCGCCGACGAGCTTGCCGACCTGCCGCCCGATCTCCGGCAGTTTCTTGGGCCCGAAAATCACCAGCGCCAGCAAAAAGATGAAGATTGTATCGGGCATCATTGCACCTTGATCGCAGTTTTCATGATACCTGCCGGCCCTGTGAGCCACAAATTACGGAGCAGTCAGCGCTTGGCTGCGCTCTCTCCCATGAAAGTTGACGCCCAAACGGACGGAAGTGATGCCAGGCAGACAGCTCAGCGGCATCTACACGGAACGTGTTGTATTAAAATCAAAGCTTGCGCCAAAGGCTGCCGGACCGAGTTAGTGACACGAAGAAATGGATCCGGAAGCACTCTGCTCGCATCTAGTAATCCGGAGCGGCAACATCCCCGCGGGTTGGGCGCCTGAATACGGCGCCAGCGAATCCGCTGCAGCTCTGATTTGCTTTCAACATCCCCGTCCCACTCTTACCCCACGGCAGGAGCAGGACTGAAGGCGGACTTTAGTTATGCATGGTTTGTTTCAGGAAGCCGCCAGCTTGGCGGCCGTGAAGGACGTTCCCCCAAGCGATCTCGAGGACCACTCCGAGGCGGGCGTAAGCTGCTCGCTCGAGAATTATCTTGCTCTGCCCGACCACACCATGGACGCCCGCATCGCCGCGGCCCGTGCGGTTCTGGGGGAGCAAGCGATCATCCTCGGCCACCACTACCAGCGCGACGAAGTGATTCGTTTTGCCGATGTAACCGGAGACTCCTACAAGCTTTCGAAGATTGCCTCCCAAACCAAGAGCCGCTATGTGATCTTCTGCGGGGTGCATTTCATGGCGGAAAGCGCGGACGTCCTGGGAGCCAGCGGCCAGCAGGTGGTGCTGCCGGATCTGAATGCCGGCTGCTCCATGGCCGATATGGCCGAGATCGGGCAGGTTGAGGAGTGCTGGGAATCGCTGGCCGACGCCGGGCTCGATCCGGAAGATGTGATGCCGGTGACCTACATGAACTCCTCCGCAGCCATCAAAGCCTTCTGCGGAGAGCGCGGCGGCCTGGTCTGCACCTCTTCCAATGCCCGCGCCGCGCTGGAATGGGCCTTCGCCCGCCGGGCAAAAGCGCTCTTCTTGCCCGACCAGCATCTCGGCCGCAATACCGCATACAGCATGCGCATTCCGCTCGATGAGATGGTGGTGTGGGATCCGCATCGCGCCAATGGCGGGCTCGATCCCACACAGCTCAAGAAAGCCCGCGTGATCCTGTGGAAAGGCCATTGCTCGGTTCACCAGCGCTTTCTGCCCGGCCATGTGGACGCGGTCCGCGCCAAGTATCCGGGAATCCAAGTGATCGTGCATCCCGAGTGCCGCTGGGAGGTCTGCCAGAAGGCCGACGCCAGCGGCTCGACCGAGAGACTGATCAAGATCGTCGAAAGCGCGCCCTCCGGAAGCAGCTTTGCCATCGGAACCGAAATTCACCTGGTCAACCGGCTGGCCAGGCAATTCGCGTCGCTAGGGAAAAAAATCATCACTCTCGACGACACCGGCTGCTTGTGTACTACGATGTATCGCATCTCTCCTCAACATTTAGCCTGGGCGCTTGAGAACCTTACGGAAGGACGAGTGGTCAACCACATCAAAGTGCGCGGCGACGTAAAGTACTGGGCGCGAGTTGCGCTCGACCGCATGCTGGAAATCCGATGAAGACCTTCTCTCTCGAGGAAGCGCAGTCCATGCTGCCGGTGCTTGAGTCTTTGCTGTGCCGGGCCATGGACGCAAAAGCCACTGCCGACCAGCGAGAGGAAGAGCTGCAGCAGCTCAGCCAGCGCATCTTCTTCGCCGGCGGCATGATGGTGGACCTCGCGCGCACGGGCCGCCAGCGGGCGGAGCAGCAGACCGCAATCCAGCAGACAAAAGATGCGCTCGAAGAGATTCAGGCAATTGGGGTTCAGGTGAAAGATCTCGAGAGCGGGCTGCTCGACTTCCCTTGTCAGTTAGGGGAAGACATTGTTCTGCTGTGCTGGAAGATGGGAGAGGAAAGGATCACGCATTGGCACACGCTGGATGCGGGTTTTCAAGGCCGGCAGCCTCTCGACAGCCGCTTTCTCAAAAAGCAGCCGCCGCCGAATTGAGGCATCCCTTCAAGGATGCTTGTCTGGATTTCTCACCAACGACATGAAAGCGGGGCTCGTGCTGCGTCCACATACAGCGGGGCCATCTATGAAACCCGCTCTAAAAAGCCGCGTTTGCCGCAGTTGTTCGCGACACACCCACAGGAAATCTGCCGCAGGCGCAAAGATCACCAATTTCCTTCTGGAGAGGAAAGACAAATACAGGGATTCTTCGCTCTGCTTCGCGGCGCTCAGAATGACGTCCTCTTTCCTACGGGCTTTCTCTCCTTTGCCACGACTCCGGCCGCGCCCCCGCCTCCTCTGAGACTCCGGAGCGCAGGCGATAGCATTTTCGGAAATGGTATAGACCGAAGCCACGGACCCTGAACGGATTTTTCCTCAAGAAAAATCCACCTGATCGGACCTCAAAGGCTCACAGTATTTCCGAAAATGCCTTAAAAAGCTCCCTAGGGCTTCCCTCCCGGGTTCCAGCTTGGCTTCCACGTGGTATTTGCCAGCCACTCGACCGGTACGATCAACGATTGCACCGCCGAATCAAGATGATCGAAATCGAGCCGGCCGATCTCGTCGCTTGGCTGGTGGTAATCGGCATGCAATCCGAAGCTCGATATGGTTTGAGCAATCACGCCGGCTTTTGCAAGATCGTAGTTGTCGGAGCGCTGGAAGAATCTCTCGCGCGGATGGGGATCGGCAACGAGGTGTGCTCCGTGGCGCGCCAACTGAGGTCCGAGATCGGTGCGGTTGTATCCCGTCAGCCAGAGATCGCCGTGCGGAACCGCCGGATCGGGGCGCCCGATCATTTCAAATTCGAGATTGGCCGCGATCCGGTTCAGGGGAACCGGAGGGTGCGCGAGAAAGTACTGATTGCCGTAGCCGCCGATCTCCTCGCTTCCGAAGAGCGCGAAGATCACGGTCCTTTTCGGAGGGGCTCCGATCGAAAGGCTTCTTGCCAATTCGAGAACGGCGGCCACGCCTGAGGCGTCATCATCCGCTCCGTTGTAAATGGCATCCCCATTCTTAGGGGGTCCGATTCCCAGGTGGTCGAGATGCGCGGTGAGCAGGATGGCGTCGTTGCCCATCACGGGATCGGAACCGGGCAGAATTCCCACTGCATTCCAGGTGGCCACGCGGAGTTGCTGCCCACTGCGCTCATGCTGAATTGCGGCGGGCAGCGGCGCTTTTTGCAGATAGCCGCCCTGGTCGCCGCCCGGCTTGAGTCCAAAATCGGCAAAGAGGGAGGCGGCGAAGAGCGCGGCAAGATGCTCGTCGCGCGTGCCGCTTCCCCGCCCCTGCATTTCGTCGGAGGCCAGAAATTCGATGTCGGCGCGTATGCAGCGCGCGCAGAAAGTTGACAGAGCGGGAGGCCGCGGGACGGTCTGCGCGAAGAGGCAGACCGGTGACATCGAAAGCAACGCGCCGGCCAGCAGGCGGCGAAGGGTTCCAGCCATGCGCGGCAGTATACTGGAACTCCGCCACCTTCTTCTTCCATCGGCCCGAGCGTTTGCCGCGGCTGGATCGTCTATTCTCAAGCGGCAATGAAGGATTATGCGAACCAGGACGAGACCGATGCGTGAGTACAGAAGTTCTTCCCCAGCGGCGTGGAGCCGCTTTTTTTCCCTCTCCGGTATCGCGATCGTTCTTCTGCTTTTTGGATTGAGCGGCGGATTGAGCGGCTGCAAGGGATTCTTCGTCCCCCAGGGTGGTGGATCGGGAGGGACCACCACGGTCGGTGACAATTTTTATGTCGCGAACGGCTCCAATACCTACCTGGCGGGCTTCAGCATAAGCAGCACCGGCGCACTCGCCGTGCTCCCGAGCGCTCCCTACAACAATGGCGTGGCCGCGACCAGCCTGGCGATCACGCCCGACAACAACTACATGTACGTGGCCACGTCGAATGGAATCTATGAGTACGCCATCAGCAGCAATGGCTCAATCGCCGTGCAAAATAACGGCGAACCGCTCGCCCAGGATGTGATTGCCACCGCGCTCAACGTGGATTCGACCGGCAATTATCTGCTGGCCGCGGGGCTAGCAACGACGACAGGAACACCGGGCATCGGCATTTATCAGATCGGCTCCGGCGGCGTAATCACAGCGGAAACCGGCTCGCCGCTGGCTCTCTACAGTGGACCGGCCAGCTCCACTCCGTCGGCGACGCTGGCGACCGGAATGTTGATCACGCCCAACAACGCCTATGTCTATGTCTCGCTTGGCAACCTCGGCGTGCAAGTACTGACCCTCGGATCGGGAGGAGCTTTGAGTACGGGCAACGCTCCTACCATTCTTCCTCCTTTCAGCAAATCCAGCAGTCCGTCGGATTATGGTCTGGCTAGCGATCCGAACTCGAAATATCTCTTTGTATCCGAACTCAATACGGGATTGCGCGTCCTTAGCATTGGTACCGGCGGCAGCCTGAACGAGATCTCCGGATCTCCGTATGCCACCGGAACCGGTCCCAAAGCCGTGACCGTGGACCCCACTGGCTCCTATGTCTATGTCATGAACTATGGGAGCAACAACATTACGGGCTACTCTCTCAACGCGACCTCCGGGCAGCTCACGGCGATTTCAGGGTCTCCCTTCGCTTCCGGCGGCCAGGCGCCCCTCGCGATGGTCAGCGACAACACCAAGAAATACATGGCTGTCATCAACTCCGGCAACAACGGAAGCAGCGGCAACAACGATCTGCAAACCTTCAGCTACTCCACTACGACCCCAGGCGCTTTGGTGGCGGGGGCCACGGCCACCACCGGTACGGACCCCACGAATCCGCAAGCTGTCGTAGCAACATTCGCTTCAACTCCTGCGACGTAGAGCATTTCTTCTGACGCTGTGGAGTGGTGATGGTTGCTATGTGCAGCCATTCTTTCCACCCCAGCAAGCCGGCTTGCCGGGGACCCCGGTTCGATGGAATGGCTGCGTCGAGTTCTGTTCTCTGCTCTATCCCTTCAGGAGAAATGCTCTCGGCCTCGTTTGCATGCGCGGATCATGCGGCCTGCGCACATGCAGCCCGAGCGAAAATGCTCTATCCTCTTTGATAGCCGCTACAGTGATCTTTTCTCCCCAAGGTATTGCCGTCCGGCAACGGCTCGCGCGCGCTGAGGCCGGGCGCATGCTGGCGTGGGCGCCACTGTTTGCCTTCGTGCTCCTTGCCGGATGCAGCCGCTTCCGCGAACATCCCCAAGCCGAAACTGTTTATGTGGTCGCCCAAACTTACCTCCGCGACCGCATCGCGCCGATCGCGACGAATGTCGCGCAAGTCACCAATGGCGAAGCTCTCGAAGTGATCGAGCACGATCGCCGCTTCTACAGGGTCAAGACGCCGGCGGGAGCGACGGGCTGGATTGAAGACCATTTGGTGATTTCGCAAGCGGTCTATGACCAGTTCGCCAAGCTCGAGCAGCAGCATGCGCATGATCCAGTGGTCGCTACAGGCGTTCTGCGCGATAGCTTATACATGCATTTGAGCGCGGGACGCGAGACGGATCGCTTTTACCTTCTGCCGGAGAATGACAAGCTGCAGCTTCTGGTGCGGGCTTCGCTAGCCAGGCAGACTCCGGAAACGAGCACGGCCGCGGCGGCCCCGCCCGCCAAAACATCCGCAAGCGGTCCGGGCTCTCACCCGGCAGCGGCACCGGCTCCCGCTGCGGCAGCGCACGCCTCCAGCGCTCCGGCCCAACCGGTTGTGTTGGAAGATTGGTGGCTGGCTCGCGATATGCAAGGACATGTCGGCTGGCTGCTGGCGCGGCGCCTGGATGTCGATGTGCCGGACGAAATCGGGCAATATTCGGAAGGCCAGAAGATGATCGGCGCCTATGTGCTGACAAAAGTCTTCGATCCCGAGTCGAGTCTGCCCGGCAACGAGGTTCCGGAATATCTGGCGGTGCTGAACCCCTACAAGGACGGCCTGCCTTATGACTTCAACCAGTTCCGGGTTTTCACCTGGGACGTGAAGAAACACCGGTACGAGACGGCTTACCGGCAGCGCGATATCGAGGGATATCTTCCGGTCGAGATCGATCACGAGAAGGTGGACAACCAGACATTACCGGTCTTTTCCATTCGAGTCGCGACCAGCGACGGCGTCGTCATCGATCCCGCGACCGGTGCAGCGCGCCCCGCCCAGAGCGAAGTCGTGCGGTACGCGCTCGAAGGCCCGATCGTCAAACGGATCTCAGATGCCACCGTGGATACTGCCGTCCACCCGCCGGGCGAACATCCGGCCGGAGCTCGCGGCGAGCAGCACGCTCCCACCCGCCGCCGCAGACGGTGACTAGGGCCTGAGCTGAATCTCACAGCCCGCGCAGCAACCCGCACTCAACTTTGGCGTAAGCGCGTCGGATTGGCGATTGACCCGGCTCGATATCTTCCATAAGATGGAATATATGGCGGAGAAAAGCTGTCTCGGGGAATTCGAGCTCATGGTGATCCTATCCGTGATTTCGCTTGCCGACGGAGCCTATGGAGTACCCATCGCCAGGCAGATTGAGAAACACAGAGAACATGAAGTGTCTCTCAGCAGTGTTTATGCGGCCTTGGATCGGCTTGAAGGAAAGGGATTGGTTCGATCGGAGCTTGGGGATGCGACCCCGGAAAGAGGGGGACGAGCCAAACGATACTACCAAGTCACCGCTTCCGGTCTGCGTGTGATTCAACAAACGCGCCAAACTCTCACCGCATTGTGGCGTGATGTTCCGGAGCTTGGAGGAGTGCGCCTATGAGGAAATCCGGGCCGCCGCGGCTCGCAATATGGATGCTCCGGCACCTCTATGTCCCGCTCCACAGAGATGATCTGACAGGCGATCTGTTGGAAGAGATCCAGAGCGGCCGTTCCACAGGTTGGTACTGGAGACAGGTTTTGCGCGCAACCTTGGACGGATTGCTACAACAGACTTGGAATCATCGTTTCGCGCTGGCGTTTGCTCTATTGTGGACTGTTCCCGCCCGGACGCTCTGGTTTTTCGTCTTTGGATTTCTCGGCCGCCATAGCGAAATACTGGGGCGGATCAGGTACCCCGACTCTCTTTTTTTCGCGATACAGCTCGTCGTGTGGCTTCTTCTTTGGGCGGGTGTCGCAGTTTATGCGTTGCTCTTTTTTTTGATCAGACGGTCTTCCCCCCTGCAATGGCTTGGACGCGGATTTTGGGTTGGACCACTCGTATTCATGCTTGTCAGCTTCCCAACAATCGGCATGGCCGCGCCACTCATGGCGGGAGATAGCCTTCTTCGGCTTGCCCCTTACTTCTTAAGTACGCTTGCCGCGGTATGGCCAATGCGATTCCCCTCCGATGCCGTGTCCACCTAACCCTGCAAAGCGATTGCGAAGGGTCCAGGCAGGAATCCGCTCCCGGAGAGAATGCTTATGCCTAGCTAGTGTGGTGTCTCAAAAGTTCATTGAATAATTTGGCGAATTGGAGGGTTCGAAGAACAGCCCTCAGGGGCTGACGCCCATCTGTTTTGGCGATCTTTACGGCACGACTGAAGCGGATACCGCAAGAGAGAAAGAATCCGCTGGGGTCGCGGTGACCGCAAAGTCGTGCCCTGATACAAAACCAAAGAACATTCCTTGAACGAACTTCTGAGACAGGACACTAGCTGAGAAAGTCGGCGATCGCGGCGACGACGCATTCCTGCTCCTCCATCTCGAGCTGGGGGTAAATCGGCAGGGCCAGCACCTCTCTCGCCGCGCGCTCCGCCTCGGGGAAATCGCCCGGCCCGTATCCGAGCGCAGCAAAGGCGGGCTGCAAATGCAGCGGAACGGGATAATAAATCTCAGAGCCGATGCCGCGCGCGTCGAGAAAGGCCTTGAGCTCATCCCTCCGCGGAACCCGAATTACATATTGATGAAAGACGTGGGTTGCCTTGGGATGAGTGCGCGGAAGGACCACTCCCTGGCGCGGGTAGGGCCCGGGCTCTGCCAGGCCGGCCTTCTCAAGCAGGGCTGCATAGTGCGCGGCGAGTGCGCGGCGGCGAGCATTCCAATCGTCCAAAAGCGGAAGCTTGACGAGCAGCAGCGCCGCTTGCAGGGTGTCGAGGCGGCTATTCCAGCCGACCACTTCGTGATGGTAGCGGTGGCGCATGCCGTGCTGACGCAGCAGGCGAATGCGCTCGGCGATGCCGTCATCCGCGGTCGCCACCATTCCCGCGTCGCCGGCAGCCGCTAAGTTCTTGGTGGGATAGAAGCTGAAGGCCGCAGCGTCGCCCAAGCTCCCCACGGCGGCATCTCCCCACCGGGCCCCCAGGGCCTGAGCCGCATCTTCAATAAGCCAAAGACCGCCACGGCTCTCACGAAACTCGCGCTGCAGGCTTAAGAAGTCATCCCACAGCACCGCCTGGCCGAAGAGATGCACGGGAAGAATCGCGCGGATCGTCTTTTGTCCTTCCACGCAGATGCGAGCCGCTTGAGGAGACAAATTGAAACTTTCGGGTTCGATATCGGCGAGAACCGGAACCGCTCCGGCGCGCAAGATCGCGCTCACGGTGGCAAAAAACGAGAATGGAGTGGTCAGAACCGCGGCACCCGGTCCGATTCCAGCAGCGGCGAGCGCCAGCCACAGCGCATCGGTTCCAGAAGCGCAGCCCACGGCATGGGAGACGCCGCATCGGGCCGCGACCTCCCGCTCCAGTGCCGCTACCTCATCGCCAAGAATAAACCGCTGTTGTGACAAAACCCCGTCCAGCGCCGCCAACAGGCGCGGCCCCAGGGCGCGATACTCGCGCGAAAGATCGAGAAACGGAACAATCGATTGAGCCACGCTTCAGAGTAAATCGTTTTGCGCACGCCTTATGCGCATTTCCCCCCAACACGATGGAGTGGTTATGGCTGTTCTGTGCAGCCATTCTTGGATGGAATGGCTGCGTCGGGCTCGCCTCTCTACCCAACCCCATCGGGAGAAATGCTTTCGGCGCGACGGACAGGTTTGGGGTTAACATGGAGCATGTCCGCAAGACATCGCGGGCGCATCTAATGGTGAAATTGCCGCTTCCGGGGGAAGTTATGCTTCCGGCGGGACTTTGTAGACTTGTTCGGCACTTTTTCCGCCGTATGTGCCCACACTGTCTTCTTTTAGCGGTAGCGGCTCAATCTTCAGAGTGAGTTGATAACTATGAGAGCGGGAGATCGGCACATGGATAATAAGCCGGCACAGAATATCCAGGACACGTTTTTGAATACGGTCCGGAAAGATAAGACACCCATAACCATTTACCTTGTAAGCGGCGTGAAGCTTACGGGGAAAATTCGCTCCTTCGACAAATATTCCGTGTTGCTCGAGAACAACAGTCAGGAGCAGCTAATTTTCAAGCATGCCATTTCGACTGTGGTAAGCAGCCGGTCGGTGTTGCATAGCGACCACCGGCCTGTCTCGGCAGTAGGCCATGCGGGCTCCGGCGCGTCGGTTGCTCCGGCTGCCGCGGGTTCGGCCGAGGCAGCCCTCGCAGATTCTTGAGGCTTAGTCCACGCTTCCGACTCGAACCATCGAAAGATTGCACAATCGGACGGTCGCGCGTGGCGCTCCGCATCGTAGCAGGCCGGGCCGCATCTGGCCGGGCCGAGCCGGCCGCTTCGCGGCCTTGGACTGGTGCGCGTCTCCTGGTGTTCAAGGGGCGGTAAGATCGTGTGTCCGAAAGGCCGGCGGAAGGGAGCGACTGGCCTGAAAACCATGACGATTGCGGTAGATCGCGCGCTGCTGGTCGGAGCCAGCTTCAGCGGCCGGACGGTGGGGGTTCTTCGGTCCGCCGTGCTGGCCCGCAAGGCCGCCGAGCATGCCGCAGCATCCTCGTCCCATTTCGAAGACGGCCCTGAGGTCGAGGGCGATGGAAGCGCTTCCGCGGCTCAACCCCTCGATGGGCCTGAAGGTTTGACGGCCGCCTCAGCGGGGCCTGATCGCGGTCTCT
This sequence comes from Acidobacteriaceae bacterium, assembly GCA_036267335.1. Lineage (GTDB taxonomy): Bacteria > Acidobacteriota > Terriglobia > Terriglobales > Acidobacteriaceae > PALSA-350. The sequence goes on along the minus strand of DATAWF010000002.1, from coordinate 35,411 downwards.
CTATCGACGACGATGCCGAATCCGGATTTGCCGAATTCCGCGAACTGGTAATGAGCGCGGGAGCGGAGATTGCCGGGGAAATCTTCCAGCGGCGGCCGCGCCCGGACCCCGCGACCCTGGTCGGCAAGGGCAAGCTCGAGGAGATCGCAGCCGTCACCCGCTCCTCCAGCGCTTCCGTTGTTCTCTTCGACCACGATCTCAGCCCCACTCAGCTACGCAACCTGGAAGAGGTGATTCCGGCGCGGGTTGTCGATCGGACGCAATTGATCCTGGACATTTTTGCCCGCCACGCCCGCACGCGGGAGGGCCAATTGCAGGTGGAGGCGGCACAACTCGAATACCTTCTGCCGCGGCTGACGGGGCGAGGGCGCGCAATGTCCCAGCTTGGAGGCGGGATCGGGACTCGAGGACCGGGCGAGACCCAGCTCGAAACCGATCGCCGCAAGATCCAACGCCGGCTGCTGCATCTGCAGCGGGAACTGCAGGCGGTGCGGCGGGTACGATCCCAACAACGGCAGCGGCGCGAATCGGTTCCTGTGCCGACCGTCGCCCTGGTGGGTTATACCAACGCGGGCAAGAGCACCCTTTTCAACCGGCTGACCAGCTCCGAGGTTTTGGCCTCCTCGCGAATGTTCGCCACGCTCGATCCCAAGCTGCGGGCCATGGTCCTGCCCTCCCGGCGCAAGGTGCTGCTCTCTGACACCGTGGGATTCATCCGGGATCTTCCGCACACCTTGATTACCTCTTTCCGCGCCACCTTGGAAGAAGTGGAAAAGGCCGAGGTGCTGCTCCATGTGGAAGACGGCTCCAGTCCCAGCTGCCGGCAGCAGGCGCAAGAAGTAGAGAAGGTTTTGGGAGAGCTTGGCGTGCTGGACAAGCCGCGGATTTCCGTCTGGAACAAAATCGATCTGCTTCCAGCCGAGGCCCGAAAGAGCGCAGCCCAGCCAGGCTCGGTGCCTGTGTCCGCCATTTCCGGGGAGGGCCTGGACTTGCTGCTCGCGGCAATCGATCGAGCACTGACGGCCGATCCTATCGTCGAGCAGAGATTCGTAATTCCCTTTGAGGAAGGGGCGGTTCTGGCGGCGCTCGAGGCCGGAGCCGTGATCGGGAGAAAAGATTTTAGCGGGGAGATGATCCAGTTGACCGCGACCGGCCCGGCTTCGCTCTTAGGGCGCTACCGCCGGTACCGGCAGCACGGCAGAGGGCTCCTGGCCGGAGCGACCGGCAACCGCATCCTCGGGCAGGACGGACGCGGCGGGCGGCGGTCCAAGAACTTAACCAAGAACGCAACCGGGAGTTTCAAACGGAGCGCAAAAAGCCGGGTGAAATAGAAACGGACCGGCCGCCGGGGAGCGGTGCGACGTCCCCGACAACCGGCCCGTCTGACCCTGATCCGGGTCGAGATGATACTTTAAGTTTACCCCTGAAGGCCTGAGAGTCAACGGGAATCGATCCCGGCGTTGAGAATTTCTGAGGTGCGGCTTTCGCGGATGAAAAGAGCGCCCGTAAGGCCTCTGAATCTGCGGGATAAGGCATCCGGTTTGACACCCCAAATTGGCGTCTGTTAAAAGAACAGGGGTCTAGGCTTCTACCCGCTTCCCAGCGCAATCGATCCCATACGATTTTTACGAGCCTCGCGAAGGCATGGACGAAATACTGCACCAACTCGGCGGACTCTTCCTCGGCACCGTGCCGACGATGATTGTGTTTCTCCTTGTTGTCGCCTCATACCGCATTCTGGTCTATGGACCTTTGACCAAGACCCTCAAAGAGCGGCGGGCGCGCACCGAAGGAGCGATAGAAGAGGCCCATGCGTCCGTGGCAGCGGCCGGGCGGAAGGCCGACGAGTACGAAGCCCAGTTGCGGGAAGCCCGCAAAGCCGTTTTTGAAGCCCGCGAGCAGCGGCTTCGCCAGTGGAATGAAGAGCGGGAGAACGCGCTGAATGCCGCCCGCGCGTCGGCGCAGAAAAAGATAACCGAGGCCAAGGGCGCGCTCGATCAGGAGGTGCAGTCGGCTCGCCGTGCGATTGAAGCCTCGGCTGAAGAGCTGGCCAAGGACGTGCTGCGCGTCGTGCTTCCCGCCGGGGACGCGGCCTCCGATCTGGCCCTATCAGGGAGTGGCCGTTGAAGCGTTTGTTCCTCCTTTCTGGATGCTTGTGTTTCGCTCTAGCCGCCCCGATGCTGGGAGCTCAGAGCGTGCCGGCACAGCGTACGGCGGTTTCGCCGCTCGCTTATCACTTCGCTTTCGCTGGGCCTCACCTCGCTTTCGCTGGAATGATCGACGCCGCGCCCGCGGCCGGCCAGCAGCAGGCGCAGGACTCCGGAGGCGAAGTCGATGTCTCCGCCTATCGCCACTCGGGCACGGTCAAGGCCCTCGCGCGGCTCATGCACGTCGATACCGAGACGGCGGCGAAGATCTTCGAGTACGCGAATTTCGGAATCCTGGCCGTCGGCGTTCTCTTCCTGCTTCTTACCTATGTGCCGGCGATGATGCGGGAGCGCCGGGAGCAGCTCGCCCGGCAACTGGTCGAGGCGCGCAATGCCACCGCGGAAGCCAAGGAGCGGCTGCGGGCCGTGGAAGCGCAATTCGCCAGGCTCGACGACGAGATCGCGAAGATTCGCTTGCAGGCCGAACGCGATGGAGCCGCGGAAGAGGTCCGCATCAAGTCGCTGATCGAGGCCGAACGCCAGCGCATCGTGGCCTCTGCCGAACAAGAGATTCGCGCCGCGGTGTCGGCAGGCCGCCGTGACCTGAAGCAGTTTGCCGGCCGGCTTGCCATCGACCGCGCCGAGCAGAAAATCCACCTCACGGACGAGGGCGACCAAGCCCTGATCCGCCAATTTGCCGCCGGGCTGGACGGGGAGCGACGGAACGGAGGACGGTCCGAATGAGCGCATTCGCCCCGCAATACGCCCGCGCCTTGGCGGATGTGGTCACGGAAGACGGGCTCGATCCCGCTCGGGTTGACCGCCAGATCGACGACTTCTCCGCCACATTTGCGGGCAGCCGTGAGCTGCGGGAAGTGTTGCTGAACCCCGTCCTCTCGGCCAAGCAGCGTGTCGGGGTTCTCGAAGCCATCGCCGGACGGCTCGAGCTCGACCCCAAAATCAAGAATTTTCTCGCTGTTCTGATCGACCACGGCCGTCTTGCTGCTCTCGCGGAGATCTTCGCCCAGTACAAGACGGAAATGAACCGCCGCATGGGAATCGCGGAAGCCGAAGTTGTAACGGCGCGCAGATTGGACGGCCAGGAGCGCGTCGACATGGAACGGCATGTGGAAGTTTTGGCGGGAAGCAAAGTCCGCGCCACATTCCGCGAAGATTCCTCTTTGATCGGCGGGGCCACGATACGCATGGGGAGCACGGTTTATGACGGCTCCGTGCGCGGACGCCTGGAGCGCCTTCGCGAACGCCTGGTCTCCAACTGACGCGCGGCGCCGCGCGCTCCGGAAACCGGCGACGATACAAATCAAGTTCAACAAACAGCGGAAAGTAAGGTATGGCTCAAATCAAGGCAGACGAAATCACAGAGATTCTCCGGGAACAGATTGAGAACTACGGCTCGGAGGTCAGCGTCGACGAAGTTGGCGCAATCATCTCCGTCGGCGACGGAATCGCCCGGCTCCATGGACTGGACAAGGTCATGGCCGGCGAGATGCTGCAGTTTCCGCACGGGGTGAATGGCTTGGCCATGAACCTCGAAGAGGATCAGGTCGGCTGCGTGCTTCTGGGCGATTACACGCTCTTGCGCGAAGGCGATCAGGTGAAGCGCACCCGCGAGATCATGAGCGTGCCGGTCGGCGATGGCATGATTGGCCGTGTGGTCGACGCTCTTGGCCAGCCGATTGACAACCGCGGCCCCGTCGAGGGCACGGAGCGCGCGCCGATCGAGCGCCTGGCTCCCGGCGTGGTCGATCGCCAGGGTGTGAGCGAGCCGATGGCAACCGGCCTGAAGGCTATCGACAGCATGATCCCCATCGGCCGCGGACAGCGCGAGCTGATCATCGGCGACCGGCAGACGGGCAAAACCGCCGTCGCTCTCGATACCATCATCAACAACCGCGGCAACGATCTTATTTGCATCTATTGCGCTATCGGCCAAAAGCGTTCGTCGATTGCCCAGGTTGTTCAGACTCTTGCTCAGTACGGCGCGATGGATTACACCATCGTGGTTGCGGCTTCCGCATCCGAGCCCGCGCCGATGCAATACCTGGCGCCCTATGCGGCCACCTCGATGGGCGAGTACTTCCGCGACAACGGCCGCCACGCGCTGATCGTTTACGACGATCTCTCCAAGCACGCGACTGCTTACCGCGAAATCTCATTGCTGCTCCGCCGGCCCCCGGGGCGCGAAGCGTATCCCGGCGACGTCTTCTATCTCCACTCCCGGCTGCTCGAGCGCTCGGCCAAGATGAAGAAGGAAAAGGGCGGCGGCTCACTGACTGCGCTGCCGATCATCGAAACCCAGGCGGGAGACGTTTCGGCCTATATTCCGACCAACGTTATTTCGATCACCGACGGCCAGATTTATCTCGAAACCGATCTTTTCAATTCCGGTGTGCGCCCGGCGGTCAACGTGGGCCTCTCGGTAAGCCGCGTCGGCGGCGCCGCTCAGATCAAGGCGATGCGCCAGGTTGCGGGCAGCTTGAAACTCGACCTCGCACAGTACCGCGAGCTGGCTGCATTCGCGCAGTTCGGCAGCGACCTCGATAAAGTGACGCAGAACCAGTTGAACCGCGGCCGGCGCCTTACCGAAGTGTTGAAACAGCCGCAGTTCTCTCCCCTCTCGACGGCCAAGGAGATTGCGATCATCTTCGCCGGCACCAACGGCATTCTCGACGATCTCAAGGTCGAAGAGATTCGCTCCTTCGAAGACGGGCTCTACGGCTATCTTGATTCGGCGCATTCCGATGTGCTCAGGGACATCACGGAGAAGAAGGCGCTCGACGACGATCTGAAGGCGCGCCTCAAATCGGCCCTGGAGGACTACAAGAAAAACTTCACCGCCGAGCACGGCGAGGCGAAGGGAACCAACTAACAATGCCCAGCGTCCTCGATCTGCGGCGGCGCATCCGGAGCGTGAAAAATACGCGCCAGATCACCAAAGCGATGAAGCTGGTCTCCGCGGCCAAGCTGCGCCGGGCGCAGGAGCGCGCCATCGCCGCCCGGCCCTATGCCCGCATGATCGCGAGCGTGATCCAATCGCTGGCGCGCCGGGTCGACCTTTTCGATCCCGAGACCGGAGAGCTGCGCCACCCCCTGCTGCTGTCGCGCCCGGAAAAAACCGTCGCGCTCATCGTCGTTTCGGGCGACAAGGGCTTTGCCGGCGCTTTCAACGGAAATATCACCAAAGCCGCCTTCCGGTTCATCGCCTCCAAGGGCCAGGAACCGATCGACATCGAGGCGATCGGGCGCAAAGGCCGCGATCTCTTCGTCCGGCGTTACGGAGCGCCTGTTTCCACCGCCCCCAAGGACGACCAGGAGGGCGCGGAAGAACAGGCAGTGCAACCACGCCAGCGGCGCGCGCCGATCGAGGTCACCGGCGAATACCCGGGCATGCTCGACAAGCTGAGCTTCGACCGCGTTGCGGAGCTGGGCGGCAAGATCGTCGACAGCTACATTCGCGAGGAGATCGACGCCGCGTACATCGTCTACAACGAGTTCAAGTCCGTCATCGCCCAGCGGGTGGTGGTCGAAAAGATTCTCCCCATCATCGAGGTGGGACGGGCCGATGTCGAGCAGACACAAGAGATGAATCTCGAAGAACGGGAGCGCGCCGCCAAAGCGGCGCTGTCCTCGGGCGTCACACTCAAGGAGCCGGAGTCCCAAGACAATGCGGAGGCGGACAAGTTCGGAACCGCGCAAGTGGACTACATCTATGAACAGCCGCCGCATCAACTACTGGACGGCCTGCTGCGCCAATACATCACGACCCAGCTCTATCACGCCATGACCGAGTCGGTGGCGGCCGAACACGCGGCGCGCATGACCGCGATGGATTCGGCGACCAACAATGCCTCCGACCTCATCGACTCGCTCACGCTCACGATGAATCGCGTGCGTCAGGCGGCGATCACCAAGGAAATCATTGAGATTGTCAGCGGAGCGGCCGCGCTCTAGGGGAAGAAGAGGAGAACCGCTCTGGCGGGAAAGACGAATATGGCAGACAACATCGGCAAAGTGGTGCAAATTTCGGGACCGGCAGTCGACGTGCAATTTGAAGAATCGACGATTCCTCCCATTTATCAGGCATTGCGCGTGACCAGCGACGGTTTCGATGTGCCGCATCCGATCAATGTAGTTCTCGAAGTGGCGCAGCACATTGGCGGGGGACGCGTGCGCTGCATCGCGATGGAATCGACGGAGGGCATGGTCCGCGGCATGCAATGCTCCGACAGCGGCAACCAAATCACCGTGCCGGTCGGCACCGCGACTCTGGGCCGCATTCTGAACGTCATCGGCGAGCCGGTCGACGAGCTGGGACCGGTGAATTCCAAAGAGAGATGGCCGATTCACCGCGCCGCTCCCACGTTTGAAGAACAATCGACGAGCGAGGAGATGTTCGAGACCGGGGTCAAGGTCATCGATCTCATTCAGCCCTTTCTCAAAGGCGGCAAGATCGGCCTCTTCGGCGGAGCCGGCGTGGGCAAGACGGTCATCATCCAGGAGCTGATCAACAACGTCGCCAGCAAGCACGGCGGCCTCTCGGTTTTCGGCGGCGTGGGCGAGCGCACCCGCGAAGGCACCGATCTTTGGAATGAATTCAAAGAATCGGGCGTGATCAACGCGCAGGATCTTTCGAAATCCAAAGCCGCGCTGGTGTATGGCCAGATGACCGAGCCTCCCGGCGCCCGCCTGCGCGTAGCTCTGAGCGCACTCACGATCGCGGAATATTTCCGCGACGAGCAGGGCAGCGACACCCTGCTGTTCATCGACAACATCTTCCGCTTTACCCAGGCCGGCTCGGAGGTCTCGACCTTGCTCGGGCGCATGCCGTCGGCGGTAGGCTACCAGCCGAACCTCGCCACTGAAATGGGCGAGCTCCAGGAGCGCATCACCTCGACCAAACGCGGTTCCGTCACCTCCGTGCAGGCCATCTACGTGCCCGCCGACGACTTGACCGATCCCGCGCCGGCCACTGCTTTTGCTCACCTGGACGCGACCACGGTGCTCTCCCGAGCCCTTACCGAGATCGGCATCTATCCCGCCGTCGATCCGCTGGCTTCTACCTCGCGCATCCTCAGCCCTCGCGTGGTCGGCCAGGAGCATTACGACGTGGCCGAGGGCGTCAAGCGCATTCTCCAACGCTTGAAGGACCTGCAGGACATCATCGCTATTCTTGGCATCGACGAGCTCGCCGAAGAAGACAAGCTCACGGTCAGCCGCGCACGTAAAGTGCAGAGGTTTCTGTCGCAGCCCTTCCATGTGGCCGAAGTCTTTACCGGAACTCCAGGCAAATACGTCAAGGTCGAAGACACGGTCCGCAGCTTCAAAGAGATCATCGAAGGCAAACACGATGACATTCCCGAGCAGGCCTTCTATATGAAAGGCTCGATCGCGGAAGTTCTCGAAGCCGCCGAGAAGATGAAGAAATAGCCTATGGCGGAGACAGAAGGTCAAATTCGGGTCCGTTTGGTTACACCGGAGCGGATTCTGGTGGAAGCCGAAGCCACAGCGGTCGAGGTCCCCTCGAAATCCGGCTACCTCGAGGTGCTCTACGGTCATGCTCCGCTTCTGGCGGAGCTCGACGCGGGCCACGTGCGGCTGCACGGAGGCTCGGCGGATGGCCTGGAGTTCTTTGTCGGCGCGTGGGGCTTCTGCGAGGTGCTTCCCGACCAGGTAACCATCCTGGCGTCGAGCGCCGTCAAACCGGAAGAGCTCAATGCGCAGGCGGCCGAACAGGAACTGGAGCGCGGCCAAAAGCTGTGGAACGAGGCCGGCGAGGACGCGCAGAAGTATGCGCGCGCCAATGAAGTGATCCACGAAGCGGAAGTTACCCTCGCGGCGGTGCAGGGCAGCCGCTTCTAAACCTTTCCGGTGACCCGCAAAAGGCGGCCGCCGAAGCGTAGAAGCTTCGACTCTTTCCGTCTTGCCAGAGGGACTCTTTGGCCATTCGCTATGAAGCCGCAGGCGCCACCGACCGTGGAAGATTTCGCCCCGGCAATGAAGACTCGTTCCGCCTGTTTTTAGAGCCTGACGGATCTCTCGGCAATTTCGTGCTTTGCGATGGCATGGGCGGCGCCGTGGCCGGAGAGCTGGCCAGCCGCATCGCTGCCGAAACGATGCTCGGCGCGATGGACGCAAAGATCCCGACAACCGAAACTATCGAAAACGCAGGGCGCGCGGCCAATGCCGCCGTCTTGGCGGAGGTCGCGCGCAATCCCGGGCTTGCCGGCATGGGAACGACGCTCGTCGCCCTGGCGGCAAGACAGGGCAGCGGATGGATCGGGCATGCGGGAGACAGCCGCTGTTACCTTCTGCGCGGCCGCCGTCTGCTGCAGCTCACCCAAGACCATTCCCTGGTCGCCGAACAGCTCCGCCGCGGAGAAATCACTCCCGAGCAAGCGCGCACTTCTCCCGTGCGAAACGTGATTACCCGTGCGATCGGCGGGGAGACGGAAGTTGTCCCCAGCGTACGAGCCATCGACATCATGGCCGGGGATCTGTATCTGTTGGCTTCCGACGGCCTCACCGGGGAGATCACCGATGAAGAGATCGCAGAAATTGCTGGCCGCGAGCTTCCGCTTCCCCAACTCTGCGGAGATCTGATCGACGCCGCGAACCGGGCAGGGGGGCGCGACAACATCACGTGCATTTTGATCCGCACGCGCGAACCCTAGAGATACATCAGTTTTGGCCCGCGGCGGGCGGCAAACGAGCTTCTTACCAAGCTCGCCGGCCGCACGCATGCGCAGCCGGCCTGCCATTGCGACTCAACTTGCAGCTGTGGGACGCGGGTTGAACTGGGTACAACTGGCGAAGGTCTCTTCCAGGTGAGCCAACAACGCACGTACGCGGGCGGGTACGCGACGGACAGCGGGCCTGACGGCGGAGATCGGAAGCGATCTCTCAAAGGAGGTCAAGAGGCGGAGCACGGTACCCTCGCGCAGCTCCGCGGCAAACAACCATGCCGGGGCCTGCGCGATTCCCAGGTGCTCAAGCACGCCGATGCGGAGCTGTTCTAAATCGCCAGTGCGAAAAAAGCCCTTCGGCAGAATGCGCTGCCCGGGGGCGAACTCCCAAGGCTGAACAGCACCCTTTTGCATCCACGGGATGGCGGGGAGCGGACGTAGTTCGTCGACCGTCTGCGGCAGACCATGCCGGGTGATGAACTGCGGAGTGGCAACGAGAATGGTGAGCGTTTGCGCAAAGCGGCGCGCCACCAGCCCTGAATCCGGCAGGTCACCCGAATGGATCGCCAAGTCGAAGCCATCCTCAATCAAAGAGGCGGGGCTTTCCGAGGTGCCGAATTCAATTGAGACCTCGGGGTACTGCTCAAGGAATGCCGGCAGCTTGCTGACCATATGCAGACGAGCGAAGGCTGGAGGAACCGCCACGCGAACAAGGCCTTTCGGCGCCGTCTGGCCTCGGCCGATCCGCGAAGCGGCGCCCTCGAAGTCTTCGAGGATGCTCTGTGCCGAGTGATAGAAGTCGCGGCCTGCCTCGGTGAGGGCGACCGACCGCGTATTGCGGTGCAATAACTCAGCACCCAGCTCGATCTCGAGCGCTGAAATTTGTTTGCTGACCGCAGGTTGGCCGACGCCGCGCTCCCTGGCAACAGCCGAAAAGTTCCCTGTTTCCACGACACGTATGAAGACTTCCATGGCGCCGAAGCGATCCATATGAGAACCCCCGTGAGAACTCCCGGAAAACAAAAGAGTGCAAGTGAAATTCTACCCAATTGATTCCCTGGGGGAATATGTTCTATTCCCTGAATCGCCGAAACCAAGAGCGCACCGTCTCATCAGATGCTTCAGCACCGATCGAATATGAATGAAATTGGAAGAGGTGATGGAGATGTCGAAGCTCAAGGATAGGGTGGTACTCGTTACCGGCGCTTCTCGTGGGATTGGCGCCGCAATCGCGAAACGTCTGGCAATGGATGGCGCAGACGTCGCCATCACCTATGCCAAGGACACGAATGCAGCCAATGCCGTCGTGAAAGCCATTGAGGGCAGCGGCCGCAAGTCGCTCGCGGTACAGGCGGATGCCGCGGACGCGGCTGCGGTGCAAGCGGCGGTCGAGCAGGCGGCCAAGGTCTTTGGGCGAATCGACATCTTGGTCAACAACGCGGGCACGGCGATTCCAAAACCGTTCGAAGATGCGACGCTGGAGGAGATGGACCGCATGATCGGCATCAACTTCCGCGGAGTGCTCATCGCCACACATGCGGCGCTGAAGCATATGCCGGACGGCGGCCGGATCATCTCCATCGGCTCATGCGTGGGCGAACGCAACATGACACCCGGATTGACTGCTTATGCCGCAACCAAGGGGGCGGTGAAGATGTTTACGCAGAGTCTCTCGCGCGAAGTTGGGCGGCGCGGTATCACGGTGAATAACATCCAGCCGGGCCCCATCGATACTGAGCTCAATCCGGCGTCCGGAGACTGGGCCGCGCCGCAGTTGGCGAACACCGCTCTCAATCGGTACGGAAACGTGGACGAAGTCGCTTCCCTGGTTGCCTTTGTCGCCAGCCCCGAAGCAGCCTACATTACCGGGGCAAATCTGACGGTGGATGGTGGAACCAACGCCTGAGCCAGACACGCAGGATGAGACGATGCCCTCGCAATCGCGAGGGCATCGCCGTCTATGGCTTATATTCAGGGTGAAGACGGCGGCGCTCAGGGTACGTTGTTCCCAACCGTTCTTGATCTTGCTCCAACCGACCAACGATCCTATGGGCCGCGTGATCGCTGTGTTGGGATGCGTTGGTTGCACAAGTGGCGATGGAAGAAATCAGACAGGCTGGTGTGATCGGCGCGGGCACGATGGGCGCGGGCATCGCGCAGGTATTGGCGCAGGCCGGCATCACGGTGATGCTTTGCGATGTCGATGACGGCCGGCTAGCGCGCGGAATGGAGTCGATCAGTAAAAACCTCGACCGTGCGGTCTGCAAAGGCTCTCGTTCGGCCGAATCGGCGGCAGAGAGTTTCTCCGCGATTCGCACGACAGTGCGAAGCGAGGATCTTGCCGGATGCGGTCTGGTGATCGAAGCCGCGACGGAGCGATGGGAGATCAAGCGGGAGATCTTCCGCTCGCTCGATCGCATCCTCGGTCCTGAGGCCATTCTGGCGTCGAACACCTCGTCGATCTCGATTGACCGTCTGGCCGCGGAGACCGGCCGGCCGGAGCGCGTGGCTGGAATGCACTTTTTCAATCCCGTGCCGGTGATGACGCTGATCGAGCTGGTCCGCGGCGCGCGGACTTCGGAGGAAACCTGCCGCCGGATCCAAGAGCTGGCAGCCCGCCTGGGCAAGACCGCGGTGGAAGTGCGGGATGCGCCCGGCTTCGTTTCCAACCGGGTTCTCATGCCGCTTATCAATGAAGCGGCCTATGCGGTGATGGAGGGCGTAGCCACTCCCGAAGCCGTTGACGAGATCTTTCGCCTGGGGATGGCGCACCCCATGGGGCCGTTGGCCCTGGCCGATCTGATCGGACTCGATGTCTGCCAGGACATCCTGCGTGTGATCGAGGAGGGCCTGGGCGATCCCAAGTTTCATCCCTGCCCATTGTTGACCCGGATGGTCCAGGAAGGCCGCCTCGGACGGAAGTCCGGGGAAGGCTTTTACCGGTACGAGTGAGAAGCGCAAGTCTCATGCGCTGAAGCGCCATGGATGTTTCGCTTCACCCCGTAGCAACTGAATGTTACAAAGTGAAGGTGTCCCAATAGTTGAGAGCGTTTCAACCCTACAACCATATGGGAATTCTATAGAAGCCCACTCACCAGATCCCAGGTCTCAAGCGAGACCTGGGCCACCCGCCGAGTTGCGTTTCCCTATTCCTGGTAGTGCAGCAGGCTGAAGACCTCATACTCTTTCAACCGGTCGCGGCCCTTCAGAAAATCGAGCTCGACGGCGAAGCCGAGACCCGCGATTCTGGCGCCGAGCTGGCGGGCAAGCTTGGCCGTGGCCTCCATCGTTCCTCCCGTCGCGAGCAGGTCGTCGACGATGATGACGTTCTGCCCCGGCTCAATGGCGTCCAAATGGATCTCGAGCGCGTCCGTCCCGTACTCAAGGTCATAGGTGACGCGCGCGGTCTGCGCCGGCAGCTTCTTCGGCTTGCGCACCGGCACAAAACCGGCATTCAGCCGGTAGGCGAGCGCCGGCCCAAAGATGAATCCCCGAGCCTCAATCCCGAGCACCAGGTCGATCTCTTCCCCGATGTAGTGCGCGGCCAGCGCGTCCACCAGGATGGCGAATCCCTTCTTGTCTTTGAGCAGGGTGGTGATGTCGTAGAAAAGGATGCCGGGCTTGGGGAAATCAGAAACGGTGCGAATGAGTTCTTTGAGAGGATCGCAGTCTATCTTCGGATGGGGCATCTGTCTTTACCATGCTCCTTCAATTTGAAAGGACTTCAAGCCTTCGGATTCTTTTCGATCGAGATCGCTTTGCTCTACCGCATCCACGCGGCTGCCGCGGGAGCCCCGGCCGAGCGCGGCGCGCAATTCGGCAAGCTGCGCCTCGGAGCCCGCAGCAACCACCTCAACCTTGCCGTCGTCAGTATTGCGCACCCAGCCCCTCAGGCCTAGAGCCGCGGCTTCGCGATGCACAAACCAGCGGAAGCCCACGCCCTGCACGCGCCCGCGCACGAGAAAGTAACGAACGATCTGGGGATTTGTCTCGTTCACCGCGTATCTCCCTGACCGGCGGAGTTCTTATGCCCGGGAGAGGTAGGCTCCCTCTGCAGTATCGACGCGAATCCGCTCGCCTTCGTTGATAAACGGAGGCACCTGCACCACCAGCCCGGTTTCAAGCTTGGCCGGCTTGGTAACCGAAGAGGCGGTTGCCGATTTGAGGCCAGGCTCGGTCTCGACCACAGTGAGCTCGACCGTCTGCGGCAGCTCGATCCCTACCGGCACGCCATCAAAGAACGAAACCTTGATCTGCAAATTCGAAGTAAGATACTCGACCGCATCGCCGAGCATATCGCCCTTCAGATGGGTCTGCTCGTAATTCTCGGTGTTCATGAAGTAGAAGTCATCGCCGTCGGAATAGAGAAACTCCATCGGAATTTCGTCGACGACAACCCGATCGATGGGGTCGGGCGAGCGGAAGCGGTGCTCGAACATGGCGCCGGTGCGCAGGTTGCGCAGCTTGGCCTGAATAAAGGCGCGCAGGTTGCCAGGGGTCCGGTGCTCCACGCTGAAGACTGCGTGCAGCTCGTTATTGTGCTTGATGATCATGCCCGGACGCATCTGTGTGGCGGGAATCGCCATAGAGAAAAGACTCCTTCGACTGTAGCTGGATCGTATGGGGAGGGAGGCCCCAAAGATTGATTGTAGAGCATTTCCGGCACTGCCACACCGGCTCCGCGGTCTGGCGCGCATGCGGCGGCGGCCTTACGCCTCCGCGTGCGGAAGCGCGGGAAGCGGCGATTTTTCCTCCGTTCCGGCGAGGGAGAGCCTCTTCGCACGCACAGAAGCCACGAGCACCAGGACGTTGGTGAAGAGGATGAGAGCAAAGATCAGCGAGGGCAGGAACTTCAGGTCCGCCGGCATCGCCTCGATCGCTTCCAGCGCCAGGACCGCTGTGATCAGCCCGCGCGGAATCAGTGTGGTTGCAAGCTCCCGCTCCGCTGAAGACGTGCCTCGCCATGCGATCCGGCTTCCCTCGACCGAGAGAAAACGGGCGATCAAAAGAACCGAGAGGATTCCCAGGCTGGGCAGAATCTGGATCTTGAGACCTTCGAATTGGATCATGGCTCCCAGAAGAACGAAAAAGAAACTCCGGACGAGGAAAGCCAGCTCCGAGTGAAAGGAATGAATCAGGTTGCTTTGGTGGGCCGAGAGGGCCTCAAAGCCGAACTCGAGCAAAAGGCTCTCCGGACCGAGCAGGCTGGCCAGCGTAGCGCCGAACACCATGATGGCGAAAAGCTCGCTCCCGCCGGCAGCCTCGGTCGCGGAGTAGACCATGAGCACCGCCGCGAAGGTCAGAACCTGCCAGAATTGCCGGTTCGAGATGTGCGGCAGCAGCCGGGCCCAAAGAAAACCGGCCAGGCCCGCGATTGCGAATCCCAACAGAAATTTACCCAGGAAAAGCGCGGCCATCCCGCCCAGAATCGCGCCGCCGCTTCTGGGCTGGGAAAGCCCTCCACTTGCCACACCGATGAGAACGCCGACCACCAGAGCTCCCAGTCCGTCCCCGATCGAGGCTTCAATGACCAGGGTGGTCTTGAGGGCGCTTTGCAACCGAAGCTGGTCGAGAATCGGAAGAACGATCGAGCCGCTCATGCAAGCGAGCACCCCGGCGACCAGAAGCGATGGCATGGTCCGCATTCCCAGCACACGCGTGCTGAAAAAGAAGACGCCTACCATGGCCAGACCGTAGCTGAGCAGCGCCAGCACCGTGCCTGAAATAAATTGCCTCCAGGAGCGACGCAAGTCCAGCTCGAGGCCCGCGGCAAAAAGAATCAGGATCAGCGCGAGGGTTCCGACTCCCCGGATCACTTCGGGAAAGTGGGAGGCGTTGATCACATGCAGAACAGGCCCGAGAACGATTCCACATCCGAGCAGCACGACCACGTCGGGAACGCGGGTCCGATGCGAAAGCCGGTTGGCCACGTATGCCAGAACGAGGAGTCCGCCAAGCAGTCCGAAGAAATTGGAGAGGGTCAGGGTCACAGGCTGTCCCGAACTGCCGTGGTAAAAGCTATCTGCCGCCGCGCCAGAAACGGCCCGGTAGAGCTGTTGGCGAGCGAAGCCCTCGTGAGACTTCAGTTTAGGGCATTTCTCCCGACGCTATGGAGTGGTGATGGTTGCTAAAATCTGCACTCTGCTCCATACCATCAGGAAAAATGCGTTCGGCCCCGTTTTCTACTCCACACCATCGGGAGAACTGCTCTACGGCTTCTCCCATTGTCCGCTCTTCGCGGAACGGAAGGTCGCCTCGATTACAGCCATGTTGCGAATGCCGTCTTCGATTGAGACGGGAACTTCTGTGTTCTCCCGAATCGCGCGCGAGAATGCATCCCCTTGCAACGTGTACTGATCGCAGACCGGAAAAGTCTCGATCGAGATTCCTCCGCCAAACAAATCGCGTCCGTCGTCGATAAAGATCCTCGTCGGGCGATCGTTGGGAGCGTTGACGGGGACCTCGATTTCGATACGGCCCTTGGTCCCAAGGAATTGCAGCCGCTGGTAGGGCACGAGCTGGGTGCTGCAGGTATAGATGGATTGGCCGGAGGGAAAATCGAGAATCGAGGATGTCAGGCGGTCGATACCCATCTCGGGATCGTTTTCGATCAGGCCCATCACGCGCGACGGCTCTTCGCCGAACATGAAGCGGGAGGCCTGAATCATGTAGCAGCCGATGTCCATCAGCCCGCCTCCGCCCGTCTCCGGCCGGTTGCGGATATTTTCCGGCTTGGTATTGAAGTAGCTGAAGAAACCGGCGATCGAGCGCAGGCTTCCGATGCGTCCCGCGGCGATGAGCTCGCGCGTGCGCAGCCATTGCGGATGGCAGCGCACCATGAAGGCTTCACCCATCTTCACTCCGGTTCGGTCGCGCACGGCCAGCAGAGGCCTCGCCTCCTCGACCGTCATGCTGAGAGGCTTCTCGCATAAAACGTGCTTCCCCGCCTCCGCCGCTCGGACGGTCCAGGGAACGTGCAGATTGTTGGGAAGAGGATTGTAGACAGCATCAATCGAGGGATCGGCGAGCATCTCCTCATACGATCCGTAGGCCTTGGCAATGCCCAGGGACCGGGCTGCCACTTCCGCTTTGCCCCGGTCGCGCGAAGCAATGCCGGCAATCTCGCACCACTCTCCTTTTTGCATGCCGGGAATCACTTTTTTTACTGCGATCGCGGCCGCACCGAAGACGCCCCAACGGACTTTTTTTGACATGCATGCATCATAATCAAATTCCGCTGGAGCTTTCGCCGGGAAAGACCGCCGGAGCCTTCACGCCGATGGATTCGAGCTCATCCGGCGCGAGGCTGCCGTACTCGAATGGCCAGAGATCTCGTTTCATTCTTGAAAAGGAAACCGACTATGGAAACCCGTTTGAATTACATGACGACCGCGCCGGGCGTTTACCACGCGATGCTTGGCCTGGAGCGATACCTTCAGGAGTGCGGCCTCGAAACATCGCTGATGCACTTGATCAAGCTGCGCGTTTCGCAGATCAACGGCTGCGCATACTGTCTCGACATGCATTGGAAAGATCTGCGTGCTGCCGGAGAACAGGAGCAGCGGCTGTACTCCCTGGATGCCTGGCGGGAGTGCCCGTACTACAGCGAACGCGAGCAGGCCGCCCTGGCATGGGCGGAGGCCGTCACTCTGATCACATCGGGACATGTTCCCGATGAGGTTTTCCAGCAAGCCCGCTCCCAGCTCAACGAGAAGGAGCTCTGTGACCTGACCCTCGCCGTGGCCGCGATCAATGGCTGGAACCGGCTGTCGATCGCCGCACGGACTCCCGCGGGAACCTATCAGCCGGCCAAGAAGGCAGCGAGTTAGAGCAGATTTCTCACCGTCCCTCGTTGAGGGCCAGGATGACGGCGAGGTTGCGAACAGCAGATTCCCTACCGCATTTTTCCTGACACGTGGACGTGGTCATGGTTGTTCTGTGCGGCCATTCTCGGATGGAATGGCCGCGTTCGGCTCTGTTCTCTTCTCCAGCACCATCAGGAAAAATGCTCTTGCGGGAATGACAGAAAGAAAAGCAAAGGCCAATGCCCCACTCAAGCCAAAACCGGGCTTGAATGGGCCACCCGCGAGGGATGACGATATGAGGCAGGATGACGGCGAGGTTGCGAACAGCCGAAAGCAGCGAACTTGCTGACTCGCCGCCTCGCTCACTCGCTATTTGTTCGGCAGAGTCTCAACGACCTCGGGCGACCGCCGGCTCTCGTATCCCCCCTGAGAGACGGCTGAAACGGAGTAGCCGTAGGTGTGGCCCGGCTCGAGGCCGGCATCATGAAACGCCGGCGTGATCGCCGGTGCCTGGCTGGGAGTTGCAGGCGAAACCCGCTGGGCGGCGGGTAGCCCGCTTGCGAGATCGCGGCGGTACACGGCGTATCCGGCGAGATCCTGGTCGCTCACCGGCAGCCACGAGAGATCGATCCCGCCCGTTGCGGCATCGGCCACGGCGGCCAGGCCCTGCGGAATGGGCGGCGGGAAGATGTCCGTGGTAGCAAGAAGCAGAGGCTCGCCCGGCTGGCCCTCTACCGCGACGGAGTGGCCCGCAATCGTCGCAACCGCAACCCGGCGGACCGTGTAGCGATACCGCTGGTTGAGCGCAGCATCCTTATCGAGAGCATGGCCGGGATCGGCGCCCGTCCCGGCATGCACAACCAGGGTCTGATCGAGGGGCACGGCCGGAGCGAGCCCATTGGACGGCGGAGGCGGGTTCTGGAGTGTCCGCAGGATATGGAAATCCACGGCGATCTGGCGAGCCGGCGCTTGGCCGGGAACGGTTGTCTCCGCCGCCGCGTGCCAGCTCAACAGAACGCCGTCGGGACGCACCTGAGCTGTCAGGCCGGTAAGGGCCGGTGGAGCAGCGCCTGCCGCGCTGAACGCCGGATTGGAAGGTCCGGCGGTCTTTTGCGCATGATTCCGCTGCACGACGGTATAGGTAAGCAGCTGCTCAGGACCTGCGGTCAGGGCGGCGGGCAGATGGTCTGTGTAGGTCGCGAGCTTGTTCGGAGCGGAGGAGACCGTCGCAATCACGGTGCACGGCTGATCCGCCAGCGCGCGGCATATCTGGACCGGAATCGGCTTCTTGAACACGACTCCATCGGTGGTTTTGGCGGGCATCGTCCAATTCAGCAGCACAGCATCGACCGAGCGGGCGGCGGTAAGGTTCGCGACCGGGGTGGCGAGATTCAGGCTGGGAGGGGCGGGAGCGCCAGGACTGCCGCAACCGGTCGCCAGAAGGGCCGCCGGCAGTATCGTCCATAACCACCGCAACAAAGTTTTGTTTCCCGGCCTGTTCCAATCCAAGTGCCGTTGCATCATATCTTTTGAGGCTAACCCGGCCGTGCCCGCAACAACAATCAAGCTGTCATCAGGCTGTCATTTTCTTGTCACCAAGGGCTAAATTTGGGATTTCGGTGTTACAAACATGACACGCAACGGACTCCAAGTTCCAGCAGTGAAGCCCTTGTTGTCGAACGTCGATGGAAACGGGGTGGATCACCCGATGAGCACTGAGGAACAGACAGCCAACCAGATCGACCAGGCAAGCGCCGAGTCGTTTATTGCCGAAAAGCACATCGGCGTTCGTATCAAGAAACTTCGCCTGAAGAGATCGATGGGCCTGGTGGACCTGGGCCGTCATACCGGTCTCTCCGCCAGCTTTCTTTCGCAGCTTGAGACCGGGCGCGTGGTGCCTACGCTGCGCAACCTTGCGCGCATCGCCATGGTCTTCGGCAAGGATCTCTCTTATTTCTTCGAGAGCGAGCCCCACACCCTCTTTCGCATTCATCGCAAGAAGGAGCGGGTCCGCCTGCCCCAGACGGGCGTCGATGATCCGACCTATTACTTCGAAAGTATGGGCTACATGGTGCCGGACCGGTATCTCGATCCCTACTATGCGGAGTTTGTACCGCTCAAAAAGAACCTCACCATTCGCCCGCACGTCCATCCGGGCTATGAGTTTCTTTATGTTCTGGAGGGGGAGCTCGAGATTCGGCATGGCGACGGCGCGCATGTGCTGGAAAGCGGAGACGGCGTCTACTTCGATGCGAGCACGCCTCATAGCTACCGCTGTGCGGGCAAAACGCCCGCGACCGCGTTGATCGTCACCATGCACCAGCAGCCTCATCCGCAGGTCCACGCCCATACGCATCCGAGCTCGCTGCACGCGGGAGTGGGCGCTCGCTCTGTCGCTTCCCCGCCGCCAAAGGCTGGCCGCGCGGCCAGCGTTGCCAGTCCGGTTTCCGCTGCCGCGGAAGCCTCGGCAGCAACTTCGCGGCCACAGCCCAGCCTAAAAAGCCATCCGGAGGCCTCTCGCTGAAACCGCGCTTCGGGTCTGCGCTCTGGGGGTTCAGGCCTGTTGTTCGGGCTCCAGGCTGGGATCGAAATAAAGCATTCTGCCGCAGCTCTCGCAGTGAATCAAGGCGCCGTCCCTGATCTCATTCCAATGCTGCGGGCGCAACGCCATTTGGCATGCCATGCACCGCCGTACCGAGGCCCGCGCCAGCGGGGTCTTTCTTGCGGAATTGGCCAGCCGGTCGTATTCCTCGAGCAAGTCCTTGTCCGCCGCGGCCCGCAGAGTTTCTCGCTGCTTGCGGTGCGCATCCAGCTCTTGCCCGCGGTCGGCGGAGTCCACCCGGATTGCATGGCGCTCTTCCTCGATGATGGCCTCGTGCGCCGCCAGGCCGCGTCGCGCCTCCCCCCGGAGCCAGTCCAGGTTCTCGCTTTCGATCATGCTCGCCAGTTCCACGTCTTCGATGCGGCGAATCTCTTGGTCCACGAATCCGATTTCGTGCTGCAGGGCGTGGAACTGCTCGTTCGTCTTCACGCTGTTCGATTGGTCACGGTACTTGATGATCTTCTGCTGCTGATCCTTGAGGTCGCTCTCCATGCGCCTGCGCTTGGCCTCTTCCGCGGCGACCGCCTTTTCCGCCTGCTCCAGCGCCAGCTTTCTCTTGCGTAGCTCCTGCTCGACGGCCTCCAGCCGCTTGGGCAGTGCGGTTAGGGCTAGCTGCAGCCGCGCCATCTCCTGATCTACTTGCTGCAACCGAATGAGGGTTTCCAATTTGGCATTCATCTGAGATTTGCAGTCTACAACGTTCTTTTCGTCCCTGGCCCGGAGGATGCGGCAAAGGCGGGCAATCTTGAAACGATAAGGGCGGCAGACGGAGACCGAAATGCTCTACACTGCATGATTCAGTCCATCCGTTTTCTTGGAGGGGCCGTTGTCGGAACCAGCGAAGAAGCGATCGCCAACCAATACACGAAGGCAACGAAGGGCGCGCCTATGCTTCCGCATTGCGCTCTCCGCTCTGGCCTCCTCTTTCGTGCCCGGATTCTTCGCGGCGGCGATCGCGCAACAGCCCCTGACACCGGAGGAACTGGTCCACAATCCAAACCTCTTCGCGGACCCCCCGGAAAACATCGCCTGGAGCCCGGACGGATCGAAACTGGTTTATATCGATTCCCAGGGCGAGCTGATGCAGGTCGCCGCGGCCACCGCAACCCAAACGGTTCTCGTCAGCCGGGACAAGATGCAGGTTCTCAACGAGCCGGCGACCGCTGCCCGCGATCGCGAACGCCGTGCGCGCTACCATGAGCCGGATTGCATCTGGGCTCCCGATTCCAAACACCTGCTCTTCGATTCGAACGGAGCGCTTTGGTTCTTCGGCCCGGAGGCCGGAACGGGATTGCAAGTGGCGTCGACCGGCTCCGGCAGCGGCAACAACCCGCAATTCTCTCCCGACGGCGCATATCTCTCCTACATTCACGATCACGATGTCTATGTCCGCAAGCTTTCCGAGAGCGAAATCGCCGTGAAGCTGAGCGATTCGCCCTCACCGGCGATCTGGAACGGAGCGGTGGATTGGGTTTATGAAGAAGAACTGGATGCGCACAGCAACTACTTCTGGGCGCCCGATTCGAAACACGTCGCTTATCTTCAGATGAACGAATCCGCAGTGCCGCGCTATCCGCTGGTGGAGTGGAGCCCTGCGCATGCCAAGGTTTTGCCCCAGCCCTACCCCCAGCCCGGCGACCCGAACCCAACCGTGCGCGTGGGCGTCGTGACTCCAGGGGGCGGTAAGACCAAGTGGATCGAAGTCCCACTGCACAGCGGTGACGACTACATTCCACGCTTTGGGTGGGTCGACGCGAAGACGCTCTGGATCGAGACACTAACCCGTGACCAACAACATCTGACTGTGTATTTCGCCGATATTGCGACAGACGCGATACAAACAGCCTTCACCAAGAGCGATGAAAAATACTTGGAACCTAGCTACGATCTAACAATCCTGGCGGGCAAAATGCTGGTAACAGGCTGGAAAGACGGCCACGAACACCTTTATCTTTACAGCTTCGATCCCGCCAATCCGCTGGGCGCCAGCGCGAGGTTCGAGAAGCAGCTCACCAGCGGAGATTGGGACGTCGAAAAGGTCGCCGCTGTCGACCTGCAGGGGAACGTCGTCTACTATCTTTCCAACGAAGGCGATCCGCGCCAGCGGCAGCTCTGGGCAATCAAGCTCGACGGCACGGGAAAACACCAGGTTAGCTCCTCCGGGGAATGGCATGATCCGGTCTTCTCTCCCGGAGGAAGAACCTTCGCCGATACGTTCTCCTCTCTTCGCACTCCACCGGTTCTCGAGCTTTGTCACCAGGAAGCCAAGTGTGCGGCTCTGTGGAAGCCGGAGCGCCCCGCCATCGAAGCGCCGCCCGCGACACAACTGGAGCTGCGCGCCGCCGACAACAAGACCGTCCTTTACGGAGAGCTGGTTCTGCCCGCGAGCGGCGGAGGTGAGATGCCGCACAGCGTGCCACTGATCATGAATCCCTATGGCGGACCAGAAGTCCAGGCGGTGACCGATGAGTGGGATCCGCGATCCGCACTCTTTGATCTCTTGCTCGCGCAGCACGGCTTCGCGGTGCTCCGCGTGGATAACCGGGGAATGGGCGGCCGGGGCCGGGAATTTGCCCAGGCGGCCTACGGCGACTTTGGCAAGGTGCAGCTCGCCGACCAGATGGCCGCGCTCGACCAGGTTCTCGCCCAATTTCCTCAGCTCGATCCAGCCCGCATCGGCTGGTGGGGCTGGAGCTGGGGCGGTACCTTCACCCTTTACGCCATGACGCACAGCAAACGTATTCTCGCCGGCGCCGCGGTCGCTCCCGTCACCAATTGGGAGGCCTACGACTCCATCTACACCGAGCGATACCTGGGCTCGCTCGACGTCCATGAGGAAGCCTATCGCGAGAACTCCGTCGCAGACACCGCCGGAGCCCTGAGCGGGCATCTTCTCCTGGCCCAGGGCACGAGCGACGAAAACGTTCACTTCGGCAATGCGATTGACCTCGCCGCACAATTGAACCGCGCCGGTATCCACTACGATCTCGCGATCTTTCCCGGCGAGATGCACAACATCTCCGGCGCCGATGCTCGCACCGATCTCTATCGCCGCATCCTTGGCCATTTCGATCTCTATCTTAAAAACCCTTCCGCGGCAGCCGCCGGCAATGGAGAACATCCACAGTGACTCATCCGGCGGAAAACGCAACCACCACCGCGCTCCTACGAGGGCGGGCCTCTCTGGGCGAAATGGACCTTACCATCCTGACCGACGGCACATACCTTCTGGATGGCGGCGCGATGTTCGGCGTGGTCCCGAAAACGATGTGGGAAAAGCGCGCGCCCGCCAATGCTCTCAACCAGATTCTGCTGGGAACCAACACTGTCGTGGTGCGCGACCAAAAGCGCACAGCGGTCATTGAAACCGGAATCGGCGGCAAGCTGCCGGAGAAATTACGCGGCATCTATGACGCCAAGCAATCGCTGCTCTCGAGCTTTCGCGCCGCCGGCATCCCTCCCGAAGAAGTGGATCTTGTGATCAACTCCCACCTGCACTTCGACCACTGCGGGTGGAACACCACCAAAACCGAAGATGGCCGGATTGTTCCGACATTCCCGAACGCGTGTTACTTTGCCCATCGCGGCGAGGTAGAACACGGGCGCTTGCAGTTAGAACGCGACCGCATCAGCTACAACGGCGACAACTACGAGCCGCTGATCGCGAGCGGACAAATGACCTTGCTCGACCTCCGGCCGGGAGCGGTGGAAGAGATTGCGCCGGGAATCTCGGTCGAGCTATTTCCCGGTCATACAGCGCAGTTGATGGCGGTGATGCTCGACTCCGGAGGGCGCCGCGCCTGTTACGTCTCGGACCTGATGCCCACCACCGCCCATCTCGATCCGACCTGGGTGATGGGGTACGACCTCGATCCCCTGCGGTCGATCGAGGAGCGAAAGCGGTTTTTACACCGCGCCGTTGAAGAGGAATGGCTTGTGCTCTTCACCCACGACCACCATCATCCGATGGGGTATCTGGAGTGGGATGAGCGCGGCAAACCGAGGCTGAAGAGCAGCTTTTAGTTGCTAGCTGCTAGCTCCTAGCTATTCGGAAAGCACGGCGAGAGCCGTGCAGCTTCAACAACTAGAAGCTAGGAGCCAAAAGCGAGCAGCGATGCTGCTCGCTTTACATATTCGTGTGTCCGGCACGCATCTCTTCATTGAACGTGGGCTTGGTAAAGGCCAAGGCGTCTTCGAGGCGCGAACGGTATTCATCGCCGTGCGCCATCAAGGCCGGTGAGGCCGCCGCAAACTCGCCGGCTTCGCCGGTCACCATTCCGGTCCGCGATAGTTCTCCGGCAGCCTGGGCCAAAGCCTCGACCGTCGTGTTCAAATACTGCGCATCGCGAGGATCGGCAATCCAGACCGGAGCGTTCCCGCCGAGAATTCCCGAGAGCCAGAAAACCTTGGAGAGCAGGAACCGCTGGCGCGCCTCGTCATCGGTGTCGGTAAAGACGAACTTTTTCTGCCAACGGCTGTAGTAGCGAGTGGTTACCGGAACCGGCTGGCGATTTCCGCTCTTGAGCAATTCGAGCTGTCCCTGATCCAAAGTCTTGCGGATGGCGTTGTAGATAAACGTTTCGGCATAAGGCTGCTCGGGCGCCAAGACCTCTTCCGCGAAGGTCACGGTCATGCTGGCGGCGATCTTTGCGTGCAGCCCCGAGTTCTGACCGTCGGCGAGGGCCATCGTGCCGTGAACGATGTAGGTATCGGCTCCGGAGACGGAACGATGGAACGGCCAGCGGAAATCGCTCATCACGACCGGAATCCCGCCCAGGGTCACAAAGGCGGCCGGCTGCGGATTGCGCAGGCGCTTTGCCTCCTCGCGCATGTGCTCGGAAAGTGCCGGCAGCAGTCCAGGATGGCTGAGATCGAGGCTATCGCTCAGCCCCAGGCGCGTGCGCTGAGCGGAAGGCGCGCCGGGCGACAGGCCCAGTTCGAGGATGGATGTCGGGCCACCGTGAAAGTCGCTTCCATGGCCGGATGCGATGAGAACCAAGCCCGCCTCATGCGCGGCACTGCCGGCGGCCGAGGAGAGATTGGGAGCGGAATTAGACGGCATCGGTTCTTCCTTAAGGATTTATCTATCCGATTGTACCGGGAGGGGGGATGGGTACGCCTTATCTGCCCTGGAAATCGCAGCCTGGCGCCAGAGGCAATTTTCCTGACCGCGCAGGATAAAACGCGCATGAGAGCTCCAGCCTGTGGGGGATCCTTGGTCACGCCGCTGGAGGAAATGCGTCCAGCCGAGGGGCTTGCCCCAACGATTCGTGCGTAATTTCGAGCCCTTTCCCCGTATACACCGCGTATGTTTGAGTGCGATATGACCTTGGCGGGAACTGTGAATACCGACTCACGGGAAATTGCGCGCGGTCTTCGCCAGAGAGATATCGCCCTTTTGCACGCGCTGGTCGGACAATACCAGCATCGTCTTGTTCGCTATTTCATTTACTTGCTTGGGCGGAGCGAACTTGTCGACGACCTTGTACAGGAAACATGGTTACGGGTTCTCGAACGCGGCGGGACTTACGACGGACAATCTCGCTTTGAGCCGTGGCTATTCGCCGTCGCCCGCAATCGCGCCATCGATCACATGCGCAGGCGGCGAATCTTCAGCCTCGACTCGGACGGCTCTCCGGAACAAAATCGCGAATCCATTTCGCCGATTTCCAACGACCCTTCCCCGTTCGAGCAAGCGGCGCGAACCGAGACCGCGCAGCGTCTCGCCCGCTCACTGCAGACACTGGAACCCATCTATAGGGAAGCTCTTGTTCTTCGCTTTCAAGAGGACTTGTCGCTTCAGGAAATAGCGAGCGTTGTCGGAGGGTCAGTTTCGACAGTATCTTCCAGGATCTACCGAGGTCTTGCGGCACTTCGAGCACAGATGGAAGGAGCAGAACATGCAAGCTGATCGTCACGAACCGATCTGCCGCATCGTTGACAAATCTCTTGTGGGCGCGCTTTCCGACCAGGAGCAGCAATCTCTCCGTGAACACCTGATCGGCTGTGCCCCGTGCAGGGCTTATCTGGACGATTGCAGCCGTGCCATCGCCGGTCTCGACGGTTTTCGCTTCGACATCAATCCCGGGCTCGAGAGGAAAGTTCTCGCGTCGCTGGCGCTACGCGCGCAGCAACTGGAAGCGAGACACATTCATCGCAAGCGGTTGTGGTGGAGCGGCGCCGCCGCCCTTGTGCTCACCGTTGCCGGCTCGTTCGCCGCGTCGCAACTCGGCGATCTCACGGCCACCATCTTCCACATAGACCTTTCGCAGGTGCAGTTTGGATTGATGGCCTTTTGGATCGCCCCTTCTGCCTGCTTCTTGCTGCTGTTTCCACTGTTGCCACTGTTAATGAACGGAAAGACGGACCAGGAAGGATCGTCTCTATGAGATTCCAACGATTTCTGAATGTCGTGCCGAAACCTGTCAGGATCTTCGCTTCCATCGTTGTTGGTTGCGCGATGATTATCGGCGCTATCACGGGATTGGCTGAGGCAAGGAGCGATGCTCGAGCCCACGGTCTTCCCCTTTCGATCTTGGCTTCGGCCGGCAACCTCGGACTCGGCTTGCTAGTGGGCGCCGCGATCGGCACTCTCATCATGGCTTGGGTGGTTTCGTTGGGTTACGTCTATGGAGATGCTCAAAGGCGTGGGATGCCGCGCGTGCTCTGGACATTGATTGCGGCTTTCATTCCTAACCTGCTCGGATTCCTTCTTTACTTTGCCCTGCGGCAGCCCATTGTGTCGCCTTGCACGAACTGCGGACAGGCAGTTACAGCAAAGCAACAATTCTGCCCAGGCTGCGGCCAGCCGAGGCCTGCGACGTCATCCACCAAATCTTCTTTTCTGCCTGTTTAACCGCATTCAGGGCGCACATGGACAGAACGGCTATGAGCAACAGCGGATTCCCTGCCGGGCTGAGCAGATCCCCGTTCAGTTCTCCGTCGGTGTATCGAGCATGTGATCGATCACCAGCACCGGCAGCGGATGCTTTTGCTTTTCCAGCCGCAGGCCAAGCTGCTTCTCCATCGCTTCGAAGAGCGACAGTGTTGGCAGAAACCCTGTGCGGACTTGAATGCACATCCGCCGCTTCGAACTTGGGCGGCACATCAGCAGTCTGTCCGAGCGCCGTGCCACAGAGAGCGAAGAGGATGGAGCCTGAGACGAGGCATGGATGCAGCCGCTTCCACTTCGACTGATAGAACATCTCGATCATCCCCGTTCCGCAGGCTCCGCCGCTGCGAACCAGCGCTGGAGCCGGCTCGATCCGAAGTAAGCCTTTTCCGCGACGAGTTCCGCCGACGGCGGTTGAAACGTGCCTGTGGGCTTTGGGCCGGCCAGAAACTCGACATCCACTCGCGCAACCTGATTGTGACCGAATTCCAGATAGCACGAGCCCATTCCCCGGTAGCCTTCGGGCTGTGGCCCGCCACGGATCTTTGCCGCAATCCCGGCCGCTACAACCCGCGCCGCGCCTTCGGCGAAAACACCGGCCTTCGGCGTACCAACTCCGTTCACATCGCCAACCGCGTAGACGCCGGGAAATTTCGTTTCGAGCGTCTTCTTGTCCACCGGCACCCAGTTGGAAGCATCTGTCGATAATCCGGCCTCAACAACGACCGCAGGCACTCGATGGATCGGCACCCCCAGAAACAGGTCGTAGGGCATTTCCGTTCCATTGCTGAGCTGTGCGATCTTGCGTCCGGGATCGAGGGCCGTAACCAGATTGTCCGGGACAAAGCGGATGCCGCGTTCCGCAAAAGCCGCGAGAATCGCCCGGGAGCTTTCGGGCGAGGGCGGGATAGGCACACCAAAAGGCATCACCAATGCGATCTCGGCCGCCTCGCGCCGCCCGCGAGCAACGAGATAATCGTGCAGCAGGAACGCGGTTTCGCTCGGCGCCGGAGGGCACTTAAACGATTTTCCGGTGATTCCTATGATCACCCGGCCACCTTCAAAGCGGGCAAGGACCTCGCGCAATGCAAAAGCGCCCGCGATCGTATAGAACTCGTTGCCACCCTCGACCAATCCGGGGGTCGCCGCTGGATCGAGATCGGCGCCCAAAGCTACGACCAAAAAGTCTGCGTCGAACGTTCCGTGCCCGGTCACCGTGCGGCGGGCGGACGGGTCGATCGATTGCACCGTGGATTGCAAAAACCGCACGCCCGGCTTCACGATGTCGCGGTAGGAATGACGGGCTTCGGCCGGTATCTGGCGCCCAAACATCACGTCTAATTTCGAAAAGCCGAAGACGAATGTGTCGCTCTTGTCGATGAGCGTGATCTCGATCTCGTCGCCGAAGGCTTCTGAAAGAGCTGTCGTCAACTCCAAACCCGCGAATCCTGCGCCTAGCACGACAACCCGCGTCTTCATATCGATCGATTCCCTTTCGCGGGACAAGCATACGGGATCGCCTTGGCGAGCACCAGACTAGCCTTCGGAGTCTAAAGTTCGCAGAACAGTTCGACAAATCGACGCGCACCCCAAAAAGCCCTCAGGGGCTAAAAGCCCTGTGGTTTTACGGCCTTTATGGCGCGACTCAAGCGGATACCGCAAGGGAGAAAGAATCCGCTGGGGTCGCGGTGACCGCAAAGTCGCGCCCTGATACAAAACCAAGGAACAATTCTTGAACGAACGAATGACTTAGGACACGAGTTGTCTCCGCCGGCGATGTATTTCAGCCTATCTGCCGCGAGGCGGTTCTTCCCTGAGCTACCCCATGCAGCGGGGCCATCGAGGAAACCACGCTCTAGCGGGAGGAAACGCGCACCTCAATTTTCGACTGGGGCATCGAGCATGTGATCGATCACCAGCACCGGCAGAGGACGCTTTTCTTTTTCGAGCTTCAGGCCAAGCTCCCTCTCCACAGCCTCGAAGAGCGTGATAGCGCCGTTGGGATCGGAGACTTGGGCAGCGCCACCCTGAGCTGGATCGCTCCCCACTGCGCCTTTGTTGAGCTGACCTTGTGGGCTGTAGGCCAAGGTGAAGTCCCAGCGCCCAGCGAGCCCGGTGGCGTCGCGAATCGGATCGTCGAGATACGCCCCACCCAGATCGGGGAGCATCGCGGCAAATTCCGCCATCGTGACGTTCTGGCAGTGGAAGACTCTTTTCAGCGTGCGATTCGTCAGCCGGGGACTCGGCTCGCCGGGTCTTGGTCCGGCGACGCAGTGTGTACGGCTCGACGGATCCGCTTTTTTGAGCTTCGGACCCGCCGCCACAAGCGCATACGTCTCGGCCGGCCGGTCTTCGGTGTGGGACGCGATCTGGAAACGGCTGATAAGAAGCGTGCGCAACATCGGCTGAATCGCTTCCATGTTTACCTGCGACCCGGCCAACGCCGCGGGATCGACTTTCGCGTCGATATCGAAGCTTTTTCCCTCCAGCGATTTCGGTATCCCAGCGATCGCAACATCTTCATCCCGTTCCAGAGCCCATGCAAAACTCAACAAGCTTTTCATTGGCAGGTTTTGTATCGTGAGGCCGTCGCCGGAAAAACGGATTCCGCCGTCCTTTTCACCCGGGCCGCTGGGCTTGATAACCGCCACTTCAAACGCGAGCGGGGGAGGAGGAGGCAGCATCTTCTCGGTGCCCGGAGGATTCGGGCCAGGCTTTTGGTTGACGCTGTCTACCGCCAGAACGGGCGTGGACGAGGTCTTCTGCTCAAGCTTGAGACCGAGCTCCTTGTCGATCGCGTTGAACATGGTAAGGCCGTCAGGGCCGGCCATTTTCAGGCCGCCGATAGGGGTCCAATGCAGATCGAAGTCCCAAGGGCCCTTGAGCGCGGTCTGATCCACAACAGGCTGGGTGATATAACCGGGGGCCAAGCCCTGCAAGCTCCCCGCGAAGTCGGCCATTGTGATGTTGCGGCAGGAATAGTCCATTTCCGGAATATCCCCGGGGTCGGAAGACACTTGCTGCTGCTGGCGGCAGCCGCTATCGCCCGTTCCCGCAGCCGCTTTCAGCTTTGGCTGGCCGGATCCGGCGGTCAGCACAAACTCCAGTTGGGCCCGCGTATCTTTGTGGACGACGAGGTTGAACCGCTCCGCCAGCAGGGACTGCAGCATCTTTTGGACTGTTTCCTGCGGCGTATTGGGCGGCAGCTTGGCGTCCACGTCGAACCGGTCCATCTCCAGCCACGCCGGGCCATCGACAACGTCGCTGTCTTTGACCCCGTAGGCGGCCGCAACCAAGTCCACCATGGTCGCACTCCGCACGACATACCGCTCGCCCTCGACACGAGCCCGGACGGCGCCCTCAAAAAATCCATTCGTCCCCGCGCGGACATCCGCCGCTTCAAACCTGGGCACCGTATCGGCAGCCTGCCCGAAGGCCGCGGCGGCGAAAGAAAACAGCAGGACGAGAAGCGTGATGCCCGCCGGCATCTTCTTGCCCGCAACGGCGAGCCGCGTTTGCCGCAGTTGTCTCGGGACACACCTACAGGAAATCTGCCATAGCATGGCTTGTTCCCTCAAAATTGCGTACCGATTGTATTCAGCCGAAGAGGATGCGGCCAGCGAATTCCCGGTGGTGTCCTAATTTGATCTCTTGGGATTTTCGCGTCTCTCGATCATCCAGTAGAAATAGGAAACAACGAGGCATAGACCGGACGAAGCAACTGCGGCCTCAAGCCAATCGTGCATCCTGCGACCGCTTCCCCAAACAAGGCCGGCAAGCGCAAATAAGAGGATTGTCGAACTTATAAACTGCCAAACACGGGATTTTTTGGCTCTCTCCATCATGCCTCCAGCGCAGCCATCATCGCCATTCTGATCCATTCTGAAACCGTTTGATCGTTCGCCGTAGCAGCCCGCTCTTCGGCCTTTCGGTCCTCCGGTTCGGCCATCGCCTCAGTTCTCCGTCGGCGCGTCCAGCATATGGTCGATCACCAGTACCGGAAGCGAGAGCTTTTGCTTCTCAAGCCTGAGACCAAGCTGCTTGTTGACCGCGTCGAAGAGGGAAAGCGCTCCGTTTGGATCCGAAACCGGCGGCTGCGCGCTCTGCGACCCCTGCGATCCCTGTTGCCCCTGCGCCGACGGGTTGTTGGCGCCGCCCAACGCCGCAGTCAGTTGACCCCTCATACTGAAGCTCAAGGTGAAGTCCCACCTGCCTTCGATCTTGGTGTCGTTGTTGACCTGACTGTAGAGATAGCCCGAGGCCAGATCGGGAAGCTGCTCCGCAAATTCCGCCATGGTCATGTTCTGGCAATGGATGAGCCGCCCTAAGACCGGGTTCGCAATCCGCGGATCTTTCTCGCCGGGTCCGGGGCCTTCGATGCAGTGAGTGCGGCTCGACGGGTCCGCTTTCTTGAGTTTGGGAGAGGCCGCCACGAGCGTGTAGGCGTCGAGAGGCCGGTTTTCCATGCGCGCCGCAATCTTGAAACGGTCGATCAAAAGGGCCTGCAGCATCGGCTGAAGCGTATCGAAATTCAACTCCGCTTCGGTATCGGCGAGTACCGAAGGATCGACTTTCGCCGTGATATCGAATTTCTTCCCCTCCAGCGATTTCGGAAAGCCCACAATCGCATCGTCATCGTTGGGATTGAGGTTCCAGGCGACAGCCATCAGGATCTTGATTGGCAGGTTTTGCATGGTGATGCTCGTTTTGCTGATTCCGAAGTTTCCACCCTTCTCATCGGCGCTGCTGGGCTTGATGATGGCCACGTCGAAGGCAAGCGCTGGAAGCGGCGGCAGAATCTTCTCCAGATCTGGAGGGTTGGCGGTCGGCTTGCGGCTTACCTTGTCCACAACCAGAGCGGCGCCCGGAGCCGTCTTCTCCTCCAGCTTCAGCCCCAGCTCCTTATCCACGGCGTCGGAGATGGAGAGGCCGTCGGGACCGGCCATTTGGAGGGCGCGAAGCGGGGTCCAGTGGATGTCGAAATCCCATGTCCCTTTGAGCCCGGTCCGATCCACGACCGGCTCGGTCAAGTATGCGGGCGCCATTCCCGGCAAGCTCTGCGCGAACTGGGCCATGGTCATGTTGCGGCAGAAGTCGACTGTCGTAGGGATTTCATTGGCCGCCGGAGGCTGCGGTTGATTTTGGCAGCCGCTATCGCCCGAACCCGTCGCCGGATTCAACTTCGGCTTGCCGGGACCGACAGTCAGCAGAAAAGCCGGCATAGGCTCAGTGTCGGTGTGAATTACGAGTTTGAAGCGGTCCGCCAGCAGCGCCTGGAACATCTGTTTGAGCGTGTCCGGGGCCGTGCCGTGGGGAAGCTTGGCGTCAATGTCAAAGCGATCCATTTCGAGCCAAGACGGACCGCTCACCACATGATCGTCTTTGACGCCATAGGCGGCTGCGATCAGATCGACCATCGACGCATCGCGGACGACATAGCGGTCGCCATGAACGTCGGCTCGCATGAAGGTGAAAATGTTGTGCTCGCTCGGACGGATATCCGCCGCTTCAAATTGCGGCGGCGGGGCAGGAGCGGCAGGAGCAGAGGCGGAGGCCGCGGCAGACGTAGCGTCACCCGGAACGGCCGCGGGAGGGGGCGACGACTGAGCGGTAGCCACAGCAGCGGAAAGAAGGCAGAGAGCACTGGCCCGACCGGCACCAGCAAGCTTCCGCTGCGGCGTTGACAGGCGGATCATCCCAAACCCCTCCCTTGAGCAGACGCCGTCCATGAGAACCGGCTCCGAAGCAGACAGCAGGATTTCCAAGGTTAGCCCTGGATACCAGCCCTGGATACCTTGGACCGACGACAGATTGTTCCGGTAGCGAATCCAGCATATTCCTATACGGCTGGAAATCAGGTTCGGTTGCATAAATCTGCCACCAAATCGAGATCGTCATCGACCTCGCAAGGCTTAGGCTGGATCTCTCACAGAGAGTAGCCAAGCCTGTCATCCCGAGCGCAGCATGACGATTTTTGTCATGCGGAGTTGAGGGATCTGCTTGTGGGCTGGAGCGTTTTCACTTGAAGTGTTTCCAAAAACAATGCCTCGTACGGGGCCGTTTCATCGAAAAACCGGGGTCCCCGGCAAGCGGAGCTTGCTGGGGTGGAAAAAACGGCCACTCCTAACCACTCTCTCCATGTCAGAGGAAAAGTGAAAACGCTCTAACAGAGCGAAGCAGCCGCAAAAGCGAGCAAAAAGCAGATCTCTCCGCTTCGCATGAGGACTTTCGCCCTCATGCTTCGGTCGAGATGACAGAACGTTGATGACCAAGAGCGGTGAGAAATCCACCCTGGTGTCAGGAGAAATGCTCTTAGCGAGAGGGCTCGATCATGTTTGGCTGGAACAAACGTCGGAACCAGTTGCTGCAAGAGTTCGAGACGCATCTCGAGATCGAGACGCGAGAGAACATCGAAGCGGGGATGTCGCCCGAAGAAGCGAGGCTTGCCGCGAAGAAGAAGTTCGGCAATGTGTTGCTTGCCGCGGAAGAATCTCGCGAGATCTGGGGCGGACTTTGGCTCGAACGCCTGCTGTGGGATATCCGGTACGCCGTGCGCAGCCTGCGCGCCGCTCCGGTCTATAGCGTTACGTTGGCATGCACGCTCGTGCTGGGATTAGGTTGCGCGACGACCATGCTGGCCATCATCGATTCGGTATTGTTACGCCCGGTGGATTTTCCGAATTCCCGTCAACTGGTGCAAATCGATGCCGAAGGCGCACCCGGTCAGGCCGCCGAACTTCACCCGCTCTCGTATGGCGCAATCGACGCGCTGCGCCGCAGTGCGCATTCTTTTTCCGCCGTGAGCGGATACAACACGATGATTCAGCCGGTAGGCGCATCCGACGGCGCTCGCGTCGCCGGACTGGTGGAAGTGACGCCGGAGTTCTTCCCAATGCTCGGCATTCACGCAAGATCCGGACGCCTGATCGGTCCGGGCGATGCCAGAGCTCCCGTAGCGGTTGTCAACGAGGAGTTCTGGCGCGAACGGCTTCGCGCAGATCCCAAGGCAATTGGTTCCCCGATCAAGATTAAGGGCCAACTCCGCACCGTAGTCGGCGTATTGCCTGCGGGATTCCGGTTTCCTGCGGGGATAGGTGGCGCGATGGTTTATCTGCCGGTTTCGCCACTCAACGCTTCCGGTGAAGACGATTTTGGCCCTGAGTCGGCTTTTACAGTCGCACGCCTTAAGCCCGGTATCTCGGCGCAGGCAGCGCTCGCCGATGCGCAAAGTGTCTTCCTTCACGCTGGCCGCAAATCTGCGGAACAAGACAGACATCTGGTGATGCGCTCCTACCAGGCTACAGTTCTCAGCGACGTGCAAAGGCCATTATGGACACTGCTTGCCGGCGTCATCGTATTGCTCCTGATCGCGTGTGCCAACGCCGCCAACCTGCAAATCGGACGCGCCGCCAGCCGCATGCCCGAAATGACAATTCGCTCCGCGCTGGGCGCGAGTTTTGGCCGGCTCCTTCAGCAGTTGATTGCGGAAAGTATCGTCGTCGCCTTCTTAAGCGCGGCGTTCGGCGGGCTGTTGTCCTGGGTGGCCATCGAAGTGGTGCGGCGCACGTTCGGACAGGCATTTCCCCGATTCAACGAAGTCTCCATCCACCCTGTCGTTTTGGGCGCTTTGGGAACACTGGCAGTCCTCGTGGGCGTCATCACGTCTATCGCGCCTGCGCTCAATATTCGCCGGCAAACCACCTCGCAGGTGAATGTCAGAAATATTACGAGGAGATGGCGGCTGCCGGGATTGCTCGTGGCCCTTCAGGTTGCGCTCACTTGTGTGCTGCTGGTCGTCAGCGGGCTCTTTGTGCGCACTCTGCAATCGCTCGCGAAGGTGAAGCTTGGCTTTGATCCGAACAATGTGACAACCCTGGTCCTGATGCCTGAAAACCAAGACCAAGATCCGAAGCTTTCGCGGCAGATCGAGACCCGTCTGCTGCATCGCTTCGAAACGCTTTCGGGGGTTCAATCGGTCACGATGCAAACCGCGATTCCTTTTTCGAGTTACAACATGACTCTGCACGGAGCCACAGATATCTCGGGTCGCGCGTTTCATGAGGGAGACGCTGCCTTTTACAGCTTTGTGAGCACGAATTTCGTGCGTACCAGTGGAATTCGTCTTCTAACTGGGCGCGGCTTTCTGCCGGGTGACGAAACCGGCTCGGCATTGGTAGTGCTGGTGAACCAGGCCTTCGTAAAAAGCTTTCTCGATGGCCGGGAGCCCATCGGCGCGAGTGTGAAATTTCATCCCGATCCGGGGGACACCGATGCGGATCCTCTCTTTACTCAACCGATGAAAATCGTTGGTGTCGTCGAGGACGAATTGCAGGGATCTGATCTGACGGCGCCTTACCAGGCGATGGTTTACCTCGACTACCTGCAACTTCCGCCGGATTCTTTCATGAGCGGGGTGTTTAGCGTGGCGGCGCAGTATGCGGTGCGCTCTCCCTTGGCGCCGGCAGTTCTGGCCTCGGAGTTGCGCTCCGTTGTAAACCAGGATGCGCCAACCATGGTTGAAATGAGCCTGCAGTCGATGAAAGACAGCGTCGCCGAGTCGCTTGCCGAGCGCCGTCTCGCCTTACGGCTTGTTGCGGGAGGAGGCCTTGTCGCGCTGCTTTTGTCGGCCGTCGGAATCTACGGAGTGCTGGCATATTCCGTGGCCTTGCTCCGGCGCGAAATCGGCATCCGCATGGCGTTGGGATCGTCGCGGCTTGGGGCCGCCAGACTGGTTGCACGCCAGGCCGGGGCCATGCTGCTGCTGGGCCTGATTCCCGGGCTCCCGGGTGCGTGGGCCGCTGGCTATGCCATCCGCTCATTTCTATATGGGGTCAAACCGCTTGACGCATCAACCGTTTTTGTTGCGGCAAGCGTGGTGATACTTGCCTCCGCTGCCGCGGCATTGGTGCCCGCCTGGCGAGCTGCCCAAGTCGATCCCGCGGAGACGTTGCGAGCAGAGTGAAGATGCGGAGCAGGATTCGAGTCGCCCGGCCGAATGCTCGTCGCGTAGGGCTGCGAGGAACGCTTTTACCAGGATTTCTCACAGTTCTTGCTCATCCACGGGCAGTTCTGTCATCTCGACCGAAGCATGAGGGCGAACGTCCTCATGCGAAGAGCATTTCTCCTGATGGTGCGGGAGCGGAGAACAGAGCCCAACGCAGCCATTCCATCGAAGAATGGCTGCTCGTAGCGGGCGTAACCCCTCCACAGTGTCAGGAGAAATGCGTTAGCGGAGAGATCTGCTTTTTGCTTGCTTGTCCG
>DATAWF010000001.1:0-13180 GCA_036267335.1 Acidobacteriaceae bacterium | reverse complement strand
GGAAAGTTATTCAGCGACACAAAGCCGCCCAACACTGGAGAAAGGGCCGCGGGTATCTGCGGGTCGTTGCTATTCGCGTAGTGTTCCTGTCCGTTCACAAGATACTTATGCATCGAGACGTGAAAGGTATCTTGAAGCTGTCCGACAGTCCCCGAGATTTCGAGCATCCCCTTGTCGGGACTTATCTTTCCCACCGAGAATCCATGAGAGCTCACCCAGTTTTCGATCGTCTGGATGTCCTGGTCCGCCGGCCCGAATTGCTGCCCGAACTGCGTGGGCGATAGCCACTTGTGATAATTGGCCGTGCCGGGCGTGTGCATCTGCTGGATAAGCTGCTGGAGCGCCGACTCCTGCTGCGGGCTGCGCTTCAGCACCAATTGCACCCGGCTTAGAGCAGTATCCGGCGAGAGCGGCCCTGCATCGTTGTGGGCATTCGCGAGCGGATGCACCGCGCCCTTCAGCGTCACCAGGGCGGAGTTATCCACCGACTGAACGATGCGCACCGCAGCTAGCGATTGAGCCGCGGCCTGCGCGTTCGCGGATGGCGTGAAACAAAAACCGGTAAGAGCAAGAAGGGCGATTGCAGCGGAAAAGGAGAGCTTACGAAATGCGTTTGTCACGGCGAAGTGGCCTTCCTGAATGGGGTTGTGCCGGTTCATGAGCATACTTGTGTTTCCAAAAAGCGCCGGGCGATCGGCAGCCAATTTCGCACACCGGATTCCGAGGCGGGCTGCGGAATGGCGGCATGCGGGCGAACCATGTGACTTACCTTATCAAGAATAGAGACACGGTCCGGCGCGAAAACACTCGCGGCTTGTTTTCAAGGCGGGCACGCGGCATACGGCTCCGGATAGTTACATCTTGAAAGAAAGAGAATGAGGGAGTTTCGGAAAGGAAGCGGCGCTCTGGCCGTCAGACGGGAGCCCATGAATCACCAACCTTCACCGGCCGGGGTGCGGTGTTGCGTCGAGAGATCGTGCTTCGCTTGGCGTCTCGTCTTAGCCGCCGCAGCGCCTGGCGATTGAGGCAGCACAATAGCCCCAAAATTTTATCCCCCGGGCGATGTTCCCCGGCCCTCTCCTGGGAAAAGCCGGGGCATACACCCGGGGGCATCCCGTCTCATGCAGTGTTTGCATCACTGCGCCGAGCGGCGGGAAGGCGGTTCCACGGTCTTGCTCTGATACCCCGCGGGAATTTGGAAAAGAGATTCGTTAGGTTCGTTCCGCTGCAAATTGCTGACGGTATAGGTCGTCTGGCCGAACCGCGGGTCGTTGCGCGTGCTCTGGATCACCATCTGGAGATCCTGCGAGTACCACTCCTGGTCGGTCGAAACCAGCGGCTTGTCGTTGCCTTCCGCTCCGGTGGCGACCGTACGCGTGGTCTGCGTGCCTTCGACCGTGACGCTATCCAGGCTTTGTGTGCCCAGCGAACTATGGGTGACGGTTACCTCTGAATTCGAGTGGTTTCCTCGCGGGCCGCCGACCGGACGTCGTTGGAAGTTTCCCGGGTCGCGCCTTGGCGGAAGCGCAAAGATTCGTGCAGTCTTGTCCACCGTGTTGTACTCGATGCGCTCATTGGCGACAGGATCGAAGATCGTTACGATAGTCGCGCCATCGGACGCTCCTCCATTCGCGAAGCCTTTCAGCGTTTGCGAGCGCATTGTGCGGCCATCGCTATCGCGGGCGATCGAAGCCGTCACCGTGCGCGAGATCGTCGTACCGTTGGACAGTGTTTCTTGCATCGTCGTCACGGCCTCTGCGCTGTAAGGCTGGCCAGTTACGACCTTGTCGAATCCGCCGCCGGGAAACCCTTGCGGCCCCCCTGGCCCAGGGCCTATTCCCCGGCCGCCCCAACGGCCAGGAGGAGGTCCGCCCGGGCCGCCAGGTCCACCCTGCGCCGCCAGAACGGGAGCGAAGAAGCACATGCCGGCGATCATAGCCAGGCCGGCGACGATGCGTGTTGAAGACAAGGAATGCCTCACGGATAGAACTCCTCAGAGCTAGAGTTGGTCGAAGATGTTGTTGGAAGAACCTGTACCGCGCGCGGAAGGCCGTCGTCGCCTAGCACCAGATCCACGGGCACTTCATCGTCCGGACCTCTTCCGGGCGTGGGCACTCCCCAGGCCATCAACTGCGAGACCGGCATCGTGACTTCCACGGTCGTTTCTGTCCCATTGGCGATCGACGGATCGGAGTAAGGCAGAGAAACGTATCCGGAGTCGTCCGCCACTGCGGAGCTGCCGGAAGCACCAACGGAGGCGGTTACGGCAGCGGGTTTGTGGCCCGGCAAAAATCGCGCAATCGATTGAAAATTTCCTGGCAGAAAGACACCGTAACAAACCAGGGCCGCAACCAACCCGGCCGCCCCCAATCCCGCCACCCGCAGAAAAGCGCCGGAATGGCCTGGGAGCCGGAGAGCGCGGGGGAGAGCCCACGATTCGGCTGCCTGGAAGCGCGCCTCCGACAGGCAATGATCGCGCACCCGTGCCGGAGCGTTCAGCGTGGAGATTCTTTCCGCCAACTGTCCCAGCACAATATTCAGTTGGGCGTATCGATTCGCATCGCAGCCGCAAACTTCTTCCTCGGGAATCTTGCCCAAGCTATTCATACCGTTCGCTTTGTCACTGCTCATTCGTGCATTCCTCGATTGCCTTGCCCATCTTTCATTTCCGTCACGAACGTAGCTGCTGTCGAGCCATGGAACTCATGGGTCGCCGCGGAGTATCGTCGGTCCCCAGCCGGTCGAGCAAAAGCTTGCGTCCCCGCGAGAGGCGCGATGCTACCGTGCCCAACGAGCACTCCAAAATGCCTGCCGCCTCTTCGTAACTCTTTTCTTGCAGGCAGCAGAGCACAACCGCCTCTCGATATTTGATCGGCAGCAAGGCCACCGCGGCGCGCAGCTTTCCCACCATGAAGCGCGACTCGACTTCTTCTCCCAAATCCGTCAGCGATCCCGGCTCAGCGACCGAATCGATCGCCAGCCACCGGCTTTGCCGTGCCGCATGCTTGCGTGTGAGTTTTCGTGCCACACCAAGCAGATACTGTTCCAGGCTCCCTTTGCGCGGATCGAAACGGGCAAAGAGCCAACCGAATAAGCCGCGGCGCTCGAGCATCAGGACGAAGACATCTTGCGTAATGTCTGCCGCCAAACTCGGGTCGCCGCTCATGGCAAACGCAAATCGATAAATCGGGGCCTGATAGCGGTCGTAAAGCTCAAGCAGTGCGTTCTCATCGCATTGACGAACCCGCTCCAGCAGCTCCTCGTCGGCAAAATAGGCACCCGCCTCTGGCTCCCGGATGATCTCGTCTTGCTTCGGAAGATCGCTCTTCAACCACGCCCGCGTCATGCCCATCTGACTGATATTGCCAGGGGAGGGCACAAGTCTTCCAAAATTATTTGTTTCTGGGGGATGGAGGGAGGAGAAGGGAAGAAAAGCGATTTTTGGGCTGCCGCAAGCCCGGACAGGCCGGGAAAAGCGAAAGCGCCCGCCCTGCCGGGGCAGGAACGGGCGCTTTGGGGCTTGCTGCTGGAACTGCTCGCGGTTTTTAGAACTCGAAGACCGCTTGCAAGTTGATCCTGCGGCTTGCCGTATTCGACGAGTAGATCCCGCCGGAGAGGCCGTTGGATTGGCCGAAGAGCGGCGAGCCGAGCGTACCGATCGGAGCACCGTAGTTCAGATAGTCGAAAAGGTTCAGTGCCTGCACGTTGAGGATCAGGTTGTATCGCCGGCTGACTGCGTTGTTGTTTCCGCCGCGGCCACCACCGCCTCCGAAACCGCCGAAGCCACCGCCCCCACCTCCGCGGCCGCCGCCGCCTCCACCACCACCGCGGCCACCGCCGCCTCCGAAGCCACCGCCCCCACCCCCGCCACCGCCGGGGCCGCCGCCATTCCCACGCCCGGGGGTTTGGATCTTAGGTCCGAATCCAATGGTCTTACTCGCGCGCAGGTTGAAGGTGAACTGCACGGGACCGGTGCCGTAGTTGATAGGAATGACCTTTTCACCCGGCAGCGGGACAGTATTGAAATCGCCGTATTTGGTGTCGACCACCGTCGACGAGTCGGGATTGCTGGCAAACGTGGGCCGATCGTTGAAGTAGGAGTCGCCGTTCAGGTCATTGCTGAGAACGACGTTGAACGGGTTGCCGGACTGAGCGATCGCCATCGGGCTGAAGCGTAACCCCCAGCGCGGCGTGACGTAGGTCCCGATCAACTGAATCCGGTTGCGGACGTCGAAGCCAGCCCGTCCGTAGTCCGCCAGCAGATCGTAAGAATCCGAAGCCAGAGTGCTCGTGCTGTTGGCATGCCCGAACTGGTAGGTCGCCGTAAGCGACAGTGAGTTCGAGACCCTCGTGTTGACGGTGGCGACTAATTGGTTCTGTTTGAAAATACCTTCGGAGAAGTACTGGTTGATAATTTCGTCCGTTCCGTTCGGGTGCGGAGCGTTGGGGGGCGTCAGGCTGTTGCCAGGCAGCGGCGCATTCGCATTGCGCGTGGCGATCGAATGCGTGCCGAACGAATTCATGTACGTAACTGTAGCGGTTGTATATTTGCCCAGTTGCTGCTCGACCCCGATAGCCGTCGTCCGTTGCGCGGGAGCGTGAAGCGTAGGCGAAATTTGATAGATGGAGCCGGAGCTCTGTGCACCCGGCAGACTGCCGATATTCGCGGGGATGGTGGGATAGAACGTCGGATTGGGAATCACGTAGACTTTTTCCGTGATGCCGTTCTGCCGGATGGTTTGAAGAATATCTCCGGAGGAGAAACGCGTGTAGAAGTATCCGAAGCCGCCCCGGATGACGGTTTTGGGATTGCCCTTGCCCTTGCCCAGAGCATAAGCAAAGCTCAGTCTCGGAGCCCAATCATTCTTGTCGTGGATTCCGCTCTGCGACTCCCAACGAACGCCGTAGCTGAAGGTGAGCTTGGGACTGATCTTCCAGTCGTCTCCAGCATAGAGCCCGATGTCCCACATATTGACGATGGCCGCCGGATTGCCTGTCGTAATAGTGAACTGGCTCGCTCCGCCGCCCGCGGCAATGATCTGAGCAAGGCTCTCGCCCGCCGCCAAGCCCTTCGCGGTGATCTGGTAGGTCTGGAGCGCGGTCAGGATCTGTCCATTCAACGTCCGTCCGCCGAAGGTAAAGCCTCCATTGAAACCGCCAGGCGAATAGTTGGAGTCGCGCGTGTCCCGGAATCGTCCACCGATCCGGATGAAGTGCTTGGGTAGCGCGATC
Organism: Acidobacteriaceae bacterium; assembly: GCA_036267335.1. Classification (GTDB taxonomy): domain Bacteria; phylum Acidobacteriota; class Terriglobia; order Terriglobales; family Acidobacteriaceae; genus PALSA-350. The sequence continues at coordinate 7,948 of DATAWF010000001.1, read as the reverse complement.
GACGTGTAGTTTTGGAACTCGTATCTGTCCGTCGCATCATGGGAAGTTCCGCCCGAGCTGCCGCCGTTCGAAAATGCGCCGCCTACACTGACAGCCGGTGTGGTGTTATCAGGGACGGTCTTGGTCCGGTCGCGAAGATACTGGAAGCGAGTCTCGTTCACGATACGGGGACCGAAGATCTGGGTGTCGCTCAACTGCAGCGTCGATTCGTCGCTGGTCGCATTCGAGCCCTTTTCAGGAAGGTTGAACCCGCCAATCCCGTTTCCTGTCTCGCCGTCGTGAAAGTACTGATACCGCGCTGTCAGCGTATTGTTTGCGCCAAGTTGCAGGTCGATGCGCGGCCCGATGTTGAGACGGGTGTCGGGTGTCGGCACGCCCTGGGTAAAGGGAACCGCGTTGAAGTTGGAATCCAGAGTGTAGGCATCGACGATGCTGAGGTCGTCAATGTCCCGATATTGGGCATTAAAAGTAAACGACGCGCCATGGCTGATGGGACCGCTCACCGAACCCTGATATTGGAAGGTGTGATAGGCCGGAATCGTTTTCACGAAAGGGTTGGCGGAGTTCAGTCCTGATGTGTTGGCCTGAAACAGGAACTGCCCGTGAAGCTTGTCGGTGCCGGGCTTGGTGAAGATCTCGATGCGGCCGTAGCCCAGCGTATCGTATTCGGCAGAGAATGGATCCTGGTTGATACGGATCTCGCGAATCGAAGATTTCGGGGGCAATTCGCCTCCGGTGAATCCATCGATATAAATCTGTCCGCCATTCGGACCAGCCGACGGCCCGGCCAGGGCCTGCAGCTCGTCTTGAAGTTCGTCAGGGTCGTCGGAGAGCGCGTCCAGATCCTTGCCCTGGATCACCATGGCGCTGGCGTTGCTGTCGGGGCTAACGCTTAGCGTGGGCGATTCGTTCGCGCCTACTTCCACTTGCTGCTGCGCCTCCTGGATCTGCAGGGAGACGTTCACAGTCTTCGCCGCACCTGCTGCAACCGTGGTGTTGGTAGAGGAGGCGGCGAACCCCGGTGAACTGGCATTCACGATGTACGAGCCGGGAGCCAATCCGTTGACGGTGTAGTTGCCGGCGCCGTCAGCCGTGGCCGATCCAACTTGATGTCCATCGGGCGTGGTTACCGTGACCTGCGCCTGCGGAATTACTGCGCCGGTAGGATCCGCGACCGTGCCATGCAGGCCGCCCGTGCCCCCCTGTGCGAGAACCATTGGAGACAGAAAAAGAGCGGGAACGAGTACTGCGCCCGCTAGCAGCAACACGATACGACCAAAGGATTTCACAGTGTGATTCATCATCATTTTTCAGTGTCGAGTATGTCGGAAGAGGACTGCATCCCGCCGGAGCGCAACTTCAGCGAAGAGCGGGGTTCACATAGTAGGATCGCGTTCTCAAAGTATGGCGGTCTTTAGTCCCATACAGGAGACGCAACGGGTCAGAGATAAGTTTCTCGCGGAGCGGCTATCTTGAGTGCCGCCTACGGATCGGGAAACGTCAGAAATCAAACTGCATGCTCTTCGAATTATACCGTTGCTCCGTCGCCCCCGCGTCTTTCGGCGGCATGATGCACCCTTTTGGATAAGCCTATGACGATTCGACACCCTCGCTCGTCTAATAATGCCATGCGAATCAAGGTTCCACGCCCGTCAGCGCCGCTCTTTGCCCGGCCGATTTCAAGCTGGGGGTCGAGTTTTGTTCGCTCCGGCGCGCTCTGCCTGCTCGTTTTGGCGCCATGGTCGAATCGATCGGCTTCTGCCCAAAGTACTCCCCCTGCCTCGAACCCGAGCGCCGACCGACCCGTGGCTCAAGCCCCGACGATCTCCGTCAATGTCAAAGTTGTTACCCTTCCCGTAACCGTCTGGGACAAGCATGGTCAGATCGTTCGCAATCTCACCCGCGACGACTTCGAGCTTCAAGAAGACGGAAAACCTCAGACCATCCGGTACTTTAACGAGGAAACGAACCTTCCCTTGACCCTCGGGCTGCTGGTCGATACCAGCATGAGCCAACGCAATGTCCTCGATCAGGAAAAGTCCGCCAGCACAACCTTCCTGGACCAGATGGTCACCCAGAAAGATCGCGCCTTCGTCCTGCACTTCGACCGTGAGGTGGAGCTCTTGCAGGACCTGACCGCCGACCACGGCAAGCTCGAGTCGGCTCTTGGTCTTCTCCAAACCCCCAGCGGGCAGTCGAATTCGTCCGACTCTGGCGACGATTCCGGTATCCGCCGTGGAGGAACGGAGCTTTACGACGCTATCTATTTGGCCTCCGACGAGCTGATGAAAAAACAGACCGGGCGCAAAGCGGTGATTGTTCTCTCCGATGGCGTCGATCGCGGCAGCAAGGAATCCTTAGCCACAGCAATCGAGGCGGCGCAGCGGGCCGACACGATCGTGTACGCCATCTATTTTGCCGATAAAAACGAGGGCCAGAATTACGGCAATCCATCGCGTCGCGGGGGGGGAATGGGACGTTTTCCAGGTGGCGGATATCCCGGCGGCGGCGGATATCCCGGGGGTGGCGGATATCCCGGGGGCGGAGGATACCCCGGGGGCGGAGGAGGTTACCCCGGTGGCCGTGGCGGCCAAGGCGGCTCCCAACCCCATGTGGACGGCAAGAAGATTCTTGACCAGATCACCCACGAAACCGGCGGCCGGCTCTTTGAAGTCTCCAAGAAGGACACCGTCGACTCCATCTATGGCAACATCGCCCAGGAATTGCGCACCCAATACATCATGGGGTACACCCCCGCGAAGTCAGACGTTGAAGGCTTTCACTCCATCACCCTTACTACCAAAAAGAAAGATCTGACCGTCCAGACTCGAAGCGGATATTACAGCGGGGAATAAAGCAGAATCCGCACAGCTGTACCCAGCGGCGCAGATTTCAGACTGGATTTTCTATCTTTTCTATCAAGGAAAATCCACCCCCACCAATTTCGATCGGGTACGCCTATGCGGATTCTGCTCTAGACCCCCGACGCTTCGGCGGCAGGCACAAAACCGGTTTTCGACTGCCGGAAAGGCGAGAGATGAAGAGAGTTCTCTGGCTTTCTCTGCTGGTGTTCTTTTGCACAGCGTGTCCGGCATTTTCCAACGTGGCCCTGCTGCTGGAAGAACCGTACGGAGATTTTGGTTTTCTCAATCCCACGGGTCATGCCGCCATCTACCTTTCGAATGTCTGCGCGGACTCGCCCACCCATCTGCGCCGCTGCGCGCCCGGCGAGAATGGAGTCGTCATCAGCCGCTACCGCCAGATTGCGGGATATGATTGGCTCGCCATTCCGCTGATTCCCTATCTCTATGCCGTAGACACTCCATCCGAGATTCCTGCCACCGTCGATCGAAAGACCGAGGCCGCTTTGCGCGACGCGTGGAGACGAAAGCACCTTGAGGGTTTGATCCCTGACAGAGTCGATGGCCAAGCCCCCTCAGGCAATTGGACGGAGCTGGTCGGGGCTCTCTACGACCGCAAGATGTATGCCTATGAGATCAGCACCACCGCTGCTCAAGATGACGGCTTCATCGTGCAATACAACCGCAACGGCAACCGCAGCCGCTTCAATCTCTTTTTCAACAACTGCGCCGACTTTTCCCGCCGGGTGTTGGACTTCTACTACCCCCGCTCGGTCCATCGCAGCTTCTCCGCCGATTTGGGAATGACCACTCCGAAGCAGATCGCCAAATCTCTCGTGCATTATTCGGCACGCCATGAACGGATGAATCTGGAGGAATTTACTCTCGCCCAGGTGCCCGGCTCTATTCCCCGCAGCAAACATGTGGACGGTGTCCTTGAGGCGATGCTGCGCAAGAAATATGTGGCGCCTCTCGTCTTGCTCCACCCCTACGTCGCGGCGGGCTTGGCGGTCAGCTATTTCACCGGCGGACGTTTCAATCCTGCAAAAAACTCGGTCACTTTGGAGCCGGCAAAGACAGCGCCCTCCCTGAGGCTGGATGAGCCGTTGGTCCCCGCCAGGCCACCCCGGCTCGCCCTGGACGTGACCGCTGTCGATTGGGTCGCTCCTGAGAGCGCGGGTTCGACCGCAGATGCCATCGTCCGGGCTCCGGCCGTCAGCTTCGACCTCGACGGCACGGCCGCGCAAGCGGCGCGATAAAGCATTTCTCCTCTAGGCAAACCCGAATGCGGTCCTGAGGAAAACGCGGCATTTTTGTGCCGCGTCCTCCCATGCCATTCCCGGCAACTCGCTCGCCATGAGTCGCCTGGCCGCTGCCCGGCACCTCAAAATGCACTGCGACATTTCGGTGATTGCGGTCCTGTTCCTCCCTCCATAAAGTGAGCGAAGTGGAGGCAGGCCGCATGAATAACACGGGCACCGTATTAGGGAAGGGAATTTGCATTCGTGGCGAGATCACCGGGTCAGAAGATCTTTTTTTGGATGGCATGATTGAGGGAACCATCACCTTGGCGGACAATCGGCTTACCGTCGGCCCCAACGGCCTTGCCCAAGCCGAAATCACCACGGGCGACCTGGTCGTTTTCGGGCGGGTCGAGGGCAGTGTAAAAGCCAGCGTTCGCGCCGAGCTCAAGCGCAACTCATCATTCATTGGCGACATCGTCGCTTCCAGGCTCTCAATTGAGGAAGGCGCAACCATGCAGGGCTACGTCGATCTGACGCAAGAGATCCCTGCGAAGAAGCCTGCTCTGCCGGAGCTTGTGGCTCCTCTTGAAGAGCAGGTCGAGCAGTTCAGCGAAGCCGTCTAAATCTCTGCCCGATTCGGCATCGTAGGTTTGGCGTTCACGGAGCTTCCAGGCTAGGGGAATTCACTCCCCGGCTCGGAAGCCAACGTGCGCCCTGTGCCTCCCGCACTCCCCACCGCCGTCGCGCCGTCATTCTGGAGAAACACCCCGAGCAGAAAAATTTCCCATCAACCGCTGTCATCCTGAGCGGTTCCGAGCGCAGGCGAGGGGCGGGGCCCCAACAACCACGGGTGCCCCATCGTTCGTCCGCCACAGGCGGACGTTACGTGGGCGAAGAAAGCGGTCTTGTTCCTTGGGTTCCTTCGCCAGTTGTCAGTTTGTCTTCACATCTCTCGTCGTCATCCGGGAGAAACGTCCCAAGCGGCAAAAGTTTTCGTCATCCTTAAGGACGCTCCGAGCGCAGACGAGGACCGGGGCTCCAGCAACCACGGGTGCCCCATCGTTCGTCCGCCACAGGCGGACGTTACGTGGGCGAAGAAAGCGGTCTTGTTCCTTGGGTTTCTTCGCCAGTTGTCGGTTTGTCTTCACATCTCTCGTCGTCATCCGGGAGAAACATCCCAAGCGGGAAAAGTTTTAGTCATCCTTGAGGACGCTCCGAGCGCAGGCGAGGGGCGGACGAAGGATCCCTGTATTTGTTCTTCTCTATTTTTGGGCTCCTTCGAATGTTTTTGACTCTCCCCCGAAACGTGAACCAGCGTCACGCCTCAAAAGCGCAACCTACAAGGGTGGCAGACCACCTCGGCTAGCGTTCCGCCGGTTAAGGTCTCGTGCAGATCAAATACCACCCATGCGGCGCGCAACTGAAGCGCGCAGCCTCCGCGTTTCCGGCGAGTGAATGCAATCCACGTTGCACATCCGCGGGAACCGCGACATACACAATCAAATGCGTCGCGTCCAGCAAAGGTTTGCGCAGACCGTCCGGCATCTTCGCCAGATTGATGTTGCCGTTGATGACCTTTTCCTCTTCTTCCGGCGATGCCATCGCATTCACAAAGAGCGGTGAGCCCGGCGCCGCCTTCAACGGCATGATCGTCAGATCGAGCCATGGGCTGTTCAGCATCAGGTCATCGTTGTGGATGAAAGGGAGCACGGTTCCCCAGAGATAAGGATTGAAGCCGAGTTGGCGCTTGGTCCGGACGGATTGCAGCATGGCTCCATCGAGAATGGCCAGGCCTTGGGCATGGGGCGGCAAAGGCTGCGCCTCGAGATCGGCAAGCTGGCGTGCGACGGGCCGGAAGAAATGCTCCGCTGGTAGCAGCACCAGGGCCGAGAGAGCGATCACGAATGCAGGAACGGCCCATTTCAAACGCTCGGACCGGGCGTATCCTGCCGCCGCCGCCAACGCTCCCAGCCAGGGGAAGATGAGCAACCGCCGCGCGAACCAATCGGAGCCGTTCATCGCCTCCGGCAAGAAGGGAATGGCCACCAGGAGAAAGATGGAGGCCGCAAACAGCACATCTCCCGAACGAAGGCGGCGCGACCGCCAGCGTGCCCCAATCCCTGTCGCGGCCAGAGCCAGCCCGGCGATGAGTGCCGCGTAGAGCCCGAGCCGGTACAGATCGATGGAAAAATTTCGCGCCCGCGTATCGAAGGGCGACAGGCCCGCCAGGGCAAGCGAGGCGGCGAAGGCATCCTTGTGGAATCCGATCTGCGCGATGTTCGAGACCGAACGCGAGCGGTCGGCGCTCGCCAGCGGATAAAGAAATGCCAGGCATGCCGCTCCCAGCGCCAGCCAGCGTCCACTTAGTCCGCGCGCTTGCCGGCTCACGCCTTGATCCCAAAAGACCGCCCGCATCAGGTCCAGAGCACAAAAGACGATCAGCAGTAGCAAAGGGACCGGATGGGTCAGTGTCAGGATCGCCACCACAATCACAAAGGGCAGCCACAGCCGCGGGCGCCCGTCCGCCGCCCTCAGCCAGAACCCCACCGCGAACAGGAAAAGCCCGATCGCCAGCGAGTAGTTCAAAAAGCCCATCACCACCGGCCAACTGAGCACCAGCGGAACCGCGCAGAGAGAGATTGAGTCGCCGCTCGGGCCCAAAGAACGCGCGCAGTAACGAAAGCCGCAGGCCGTCGCCAGAAAAATCAGGCAGATGAAAAACTTCTCCGCCACGTCGATCGAAACCAGCTTCGAAAGCCCGAACAACACAAGGTAGTGAATCGCGTAGGGCGGCAGCGGTCGCCGGATCTGGTAGGCGTCATAAAAGTGCTGGCCCGAGACGAGAGACGCAATCACATGCACGTAGTACTTGTGCAGGGGGCCATCTTGGGTTGGAAACAGAGGCAGCGACAGAGCCCACAGGCAAAAGACCGCCAGCAGGGAATAGAAAACGATCCGGTTGAAACGCGAAGACGGGGGTATGCTCGGCGCCGTCCCGCTCGATGTTGGGGTCGGACTCATGCCGTGCGGTTCTGCTCGTCGAGGATCAGGATGGCGTCGGCCGACGCTGCCCCCGACTCCAGCACCTCACGAACCAGGAACAGGGGACGCTGCTTGGTCTCGGTGTAAATTCTGCCGATGTATTCCCCCAGAATGCCCAGGCAAAACATCTCTACCCCGCCAATGAAGAGAACGGCCAAAATCAGCGTCGCCCAGCCGGCGACCCAGTGCGAAGTAAACACTCGCACCGCCAGCGAGTAGAAGATTCCGCCTGCCGCGACCGCCGCGGTCAGAAAGCCCAGACCGGTAACGAAGCGCAGTGGGACGGTTGAAAAGGAAAGAATTCCATCCAGCGCCAAAGCCAGCATCTTGCTGATCGGGTATTTGGTCGCGCCCGCAAAGCGTGCCGCCCGGGCATAGCGCAGCCCAAGCTGGCGGAATCCGATCCAGCTCGACATTCCCCGCAACAGGCGATGGCGTTCCGGCATGGAGAGCAATGCGTCGATCGCCCGCCGGTCCAGCAGCCGGAAATCCCCGCTATCGAGCGGGATCTCGATATTCGAAAGCCGATTGATCAGGCGATAAAACAGCTGCGCGCTCCGGATTTTGAAGCCGCTCTCGCCCTCGCGCGATTCCCGCACTCCATACACCACTTCGAAGCCCTGCCGCCAGCGATCGAGCATCTGAGGAATCACTTCCGGCGGGTCCTGCAGATCGGCATCAATAATGATGGCGCACCGCCCCGTGGACCCCGCCAGTCCCGCCGTGACAGCCGCCTGATGGCCGAAATTTCGCGAGAGCATGATTGCGCGCACCTGAGGAGAACTGGCGTGAAGTGCCCGC